>CAYPHQ010000012.1:0-17890 GCA_964410595.1 uncultured Thiotrichales bacterium | reverse complement strand
AACCCTTTCCATTATCCAACGTTCAGTATTGTTGCTCGGTTTGTCAATCACTTGCACGCACATGCTACGCTTTGCCATCTTCTTCGATAGAGCCAGAGAAATGAATGAGCCACCGAATCCAAATAATAAGGCCATAATCAGTATGCCATTCATTTGACCTACCATACCCTGTTCAGCCAACCATCGGTCGATTCCTAGAATGCGCGATGACATACTCAAGACGAGTAAAACACCAAAGTTAGCAGCTAAAAATAATCCAATTCGTGAAAACATAATTTTCCCTCTATGCAAAACTAGCAAACATATACAAGGGTATAGTTTAACGTATGAGTGTGAATACGATAAAACTTTTTAACAAAAAAACAATTCAGTTCTCAGGCCAGAAACAATCAAAAGTACACCAAAGAGACGACCATGGTGATGGTCTCAATATATTATTGCGATTATGCTAGATTTGGTGTTGAAGCCATAGAGGTGAGTAATTCAAACCTTAACTTACCTCCAGGCAAGCTAAGAGGTAAGTTCAGGTTATATTGCTAAGGCAATTAGAGACATTTGGTCTCTCGTTTTCCCCAAAACTTGCTGCTTGTGAAGACTTAAGATTACTACCATACAGCATCGCCTATAAAAAACCACCCTATCCATAAGAGGTGATTAACAAAAAATATAAACAAAAATTAAACACTGACATTATTTAATATTGTTAATATTGTTAATATCTCTATCAATTATTAGCTTTATATCTCTATCAACAAATGATCGACCGACTGATAACCACGCGGTAACTTCAAACCCCGTCTGCCACGTTCTGCTGCATATTCATTTATCTCGCTCGGTTTCATAGTCTTATGTTTTTTTCCACATTTTAAAGTAATGGATTCATTCGCCTGTATTATCTGCAGGTGATTAACTCTTTCTTCGTTGGCTTTTAGCTTGGCCGAAGGAATATTAATAATCTTAATACCTTTACCCTTACCCATTACAGGAAATTCAACCAACGGTGTCACTAACATATAACCCTTAGTTCCTGTGACCACAACCATGTCATTATCAATCGATCGCACTGGCACAGGAGGTAAAACTTTTGCTCCACTGGGCACAGATATAATTTTTTTACCCGCCTTGTTACGTGAATACAAGTCTTCCGCTGTGCAAATAAACCCATAACCAAAATCTGTAGCTAAAAAATATTGTGCTTTTGGATCAGACAATAATACACCAACAAACTGAGCACCATCTGCTGGATTGAATCGAGCTGTTAAAGGTTCTCCCATGCCACGTGCAGAGGGAAGTCCATGCGCAGAGAGACTATAAGCACGCCCCAAAGAATCTAAAAACACTGCCATTTGATTGCTTTTACCCATGGCATGAGCTTGATACGTGTCTCCTGTTTTATAATTCATTAACACAGGATCAACTTCATGCCCCTTTGCTGCCCGCACCCAGCCACGCTGAGATAAAATAATTGTCGTGGCTTCTGTCGGCATCAATTGGGTCTCATCCATCTGAGTCGCAACTTCACGCTGTATAACCGGTGAACGTCGATCATCGCCATAGGTTTCAGCATCTTCTAGCAATTCATTGCGAATTAATTTTTTTAATCGCGTTTGTGAGTTGAGAATTTTTTGTAATTCAGTTTGTTCCTTTTTTAATTCATCCGTTTCGGATTTAATCTTAATTTCTTCTAACTTAGCTAACCGTCTCAGTTTGATTTCCAATATCGCTTCAGCCTGAACATCACTCAACTTAAAGCGTTCCATCAGTTCTTTTTTAGGTTCATCAACGGTTCGAATAATGAGAATAATTTCATCAATATTAAGATATGCGATCAACAGACCTTGAAGTATGTGCAAGCGCTCATTAACACGATCTAATCGCCATTGCAGACGTCGAGTGACAGTATCTTTTCTAAAACTCAACCACTCACGCAACAATGTTCGGAGATCTTTGACTTGCGGCCGTCCATCGATACCAATGACATTTATATTAACTCGATAAGTTTTCTCTAAATCTGTGGTTGCGAATAAATGTGACATAAGCGCATCGGTATCCACCCGATTGCTACGGGGAATAATCACTAATCGTACGGGATTTTCATGATCTGACTCATCACGCAAGTCCTCTACCATAGGTAGTTTCTTGGCATTCATCTGCTGAGCTATCTGCTCTAACACACGCGCACCAGATACTTGATACGGCAATGCAGAAATAACAATGCCATCACGGTCTTTGGTGAACACCGCTCGCATGCGTGTCTGACCTGTACCATTTTCATAAATATTGCGTATATCTTCAGGCGTGCTGATGATCTCAGCAGCTGATGGGTAATCAGGCCCCTGAATATGTTCACATAATTGCGCCACAGTCGCTTTTGGCTCGTCTAATAAACGTACACAAGCGTCCACCACCTCACGTAAATTATGGGGTGGAATATCTGTCGACATACCCACAGCAATTCCCATCCCACCATTCAATAAAATATTAGGCAAACGCGCGGGCAATACCTGAGGCTCTTGCAAAGTCCCATCAAAATTAGGCGCCCAATCCACCGTACCCTGTCCCAGTTCTTGTAGTAAAGCCTTAGCATAAGGCGTTAATTTAGATTCGGTATAACGCATGGCAGCAAAAGATTTAGGATCATCTGTTGAGCCCCAGTTACCTTGACCATCGACCAGAGGGTAGCGATATGAAAATGGCTGCGCCATAAGAACCATTGCCTCATAACAGGCAGAATCACCATGGGGATGAAATTTACCTATTACGTCACCCACTGTTCTCGCAGACTTCTTAGGTTTAGCACTTGCTGACAAACCTAATTCCGACATCGCGTAGATTATGCGTCTTTGCACCGGCTTCAGACCATCACCGACCTGTGGTAATGCACGATCTAAAATCACATACATCGAATAATCAAGATAAGCTTTTTCTGTGAATGTTTGCAAAGGTAAACGTTCTACATCACCGTAATCAAACTCTAAATTATTTTTACTCATCGCTTTATCATTTCTCTATGTTTGCGCAAGATCGCCTTTCTTTTCTAGCCATGATTTACGCGCTTGAATAGTCTTCTTGCCCAACAACATATCCATCACCTTATATGTATTATCACCCGGCTCTATAGTTAACTGAACGAGACGACGACTATCTTTTGAAATAGTTGATTCACGCAACTGCGATGGATTCATTTCTCCCAGACCTTTAAAACGTGTAATGTTAATTTTGGTTTTTTCAGCTCCTAGTTTGTCTAATATTCTTTGTCTTTCGGCGTCATCTAAGGCGTAATATACTTCTTTCCCAACATCAATTCTGAACAACGGCGGCATAGCAATATAAACGTGCCCAGCCTCAATCAATGCGGGGAAATGACGCAAGAACAGAGCGCATAATAGCGTAGAGATATGCAAACCATCAGAGTCTGCATCAGCCAAAATACATATTTTACCGTAGCGCAGTTTAGACAAATCAGCATCCCCAGGATCAACACCAATGGCGATAGCAATATCGTGCACCTCCTGTGAGCCCAATACTTGATCAGACGCCACTTCCCAACTATTCAGTATTTTTCCACGCAAGGGCATAATTGCTTGATATTCTCGGTCACGTGCTTGTTTGGCTGAGCCACCTGCAGAATCTCCCTCCACTAAAAACAGCTCGGTTTGCGTCATATCTTGAGATGAACAATCAGCCAACTTACCGGGCAATGCTGGTCCAGCTGTGACTCTTTTTCGAACCACCTTTTTAATTGCACGCAAACGCTTTTCCGCATTCCTTATTATCGCTTGAGCGATTGCTTCAGCAGACTCAATATTCTGATGCAACCATATATTCATGGCATCTTTTACCACCGTGGCCACAAAAGCTGCACTCTCACGCGAACCAAGACGCTCCTTGGTTTGCCCTGCAAACTGTGGGTCCTGCATTTTAATCGACAACACATAAGCCAACTGTTGCCAAACATCCTCAGGAGCAATTTTTACCGCTCGAGGTAATAATTTACGGGTTTCACAAAAATCCCGTAGTGCATCAGTTAATCCCGTCCTGAAACCATTGACATGAGTGCCACCTTGAATCGTAGGAATCAAATTAACATAACTCTCAGACACCCAGTCACTACCCTCCTCCACCCACATTAGTGCCCAATCTGCGGCTTCGTTGTCATTAGCAATGTGACCAACAATAGGTTGACTAGGGAGCAAGGCCATTCCCTTCAAGCTCTGTGCAAGATAGTCGCTGATGCCAGCTTCATAACACCACTCTAGGGTTTCTTTTTTGCTTTCATCAGTAAATTTAATCTTAAGCCCTGGGCATAGCACAGCCTTTGCTCTTAGCAGATGAGTCAATTTTGGAATTGAAAACTGCAAGCTATCGAAATACTGTTTGTCAGGCCAAAATCTTAGTGTCGTACCCGTGTTGCGCTTAGCCACTTTACCTACCACTTTCAGATTCTGATCTTTTTCGCCACCGGCAAAGCTCATCGCATACTCTTTACCGTCACGACGCACAGACACATGTAAATGCTTCGATAAGGCATTTACCACCGATACCCCTACACCATGTAATCCACCAGAAAACTGATAATTTTTATTGGAAAACTTTCCACCTGCGTGCAAAGTACTCAGAATCACCTCGACCCCAGGCTTATTTTGCTCTGGATGAGTATCGACTGGCATTCCACGCCCATCATCGCTGACTTCTAAAGAACCATCTTTGTATAAATTGACAGTGATGACCTGAGCATAACCCGCCATAGCTTCATCGACGCTATTATCAATTATCTCTTGTGCTAAATGATTTGGACGTGCAGTATCAGTATACATGCCTGGACGTTTGCGCACCGGATCAAGGCCACTAAGTACTTCAATTGCGGCTGCATCATATTGTTTAGACATGGATTTGAATTCTTATTAATTGAGTAAGTGAGTTAGGACTAGCAGGTATTCTATCCGAATAATTCAAACAATGACTACCCACCTCCATATATCGACGCATCCACAAAAAAATATCAATGTATTTGCGTCTGCTGGTTCAGGCAAAACTTATCTTCTGATTACACGCATCTGTCGTCTTCTCATTCATGGCACCGAGCCCCAACAAATTCTCGCTATCACTTTCACACGTAAAAGTGCAGCTGAAATGAAGCAACGGCTATTTGAACGACTTGCTAGCTGGGCAATGATGGATGATGCCACACTGTATGAAGAACTTAAGTGCTTTGAAGATAAAGTTGATCAAAAGCTACTTCACCAAGCACGACGACTTTATGAAAAATGCTTATTTTCTGATCAAGCGATACGCATTAGTACTTTTCATTCCTTCTGCGAAGATGTTATTCGCGCGTTCCCGCTAGAAAGCGAACTACCCAATGCCTTCGATCTAACGGAGCATACCCAACCGATTCTGCAACAAGCCTGGCAGCGTCTATTACAACAAAGCGAACGTGATCAAAACCTAGCCGAAGCGATGATCACGCTGTATCGCGCATGTAATGGCCCTCAAGCCACTCGTACAGCATTAATTTGCCTACTTGATCAGCGCAATGCTTGGCGCGCTATGTGTCAGTCTAATCGCGGTAACTTATCCGCACATAAAGCGACTGATGCTGCATTTTGTTATCAACGCTTAATCGATCAACTTGATTATAAATCCGACATTGACCAATGCTGGCTATATGAGTCCTCTGCCAATGCATCTCTAAAAAAAATGATGCATTTATTAATAAATAAAGATAGTAGCAAGATGCATCAAAAAATGTCGGCAGACATTGCAAATTATTTAGAACAATCACAGGCTGAGCCTCAACATAAATTTTCCGCATTGAGAAAAATTTTCTTAACTCAAGAAGATCGACCACGCAATTTTAAAATCAACAAAAAATGGCAACAATCCCTGTCGAATAAAGATCATGATTTTCTCATCAACGCTCATGCCCAGTTTAGTCAAGCCTTAATAGACATTATTGATCAACATAAACATCAGCACTTATTAGATCTCAACCAGGCTTGGTTTAAAGCCGGTGAAGTTTTCATAGATATTTATCAAACCATCAAATATCAACAAGGTGTTGTCGACTTTGATGATCTTGAGTGGGAAACCTATCGACTCCTGCAATCAGAACTTAATGTAGAGTGGGTTCAATACAAGCTAGGACAACGCATTCAGCATTTTCTGGTGGATGAATTTCAAGACACCAGCTCGATACAATGGCAGCTTTTAAAACCCCTGATTGTATCCTCTCAAGAACAACATAATGATCAAAACAACAGCTTATTCTTAGTTGGAGATATCAAGCAATCCATCTATCGTTTTCGAGGTGCTAACTCAGAGATTCAATCTTTAGCCTCTGCTTGGTCACAGCAACGCCTTCAAAGCCTAGAATTAAGCAATGATCATTCCTGGCGTTCCTCACCCGCTATCATCAACTTTGTGAATACCATATTCACAAGTTCACACTTAGAATCACGCATCCATGGCTTCAATAGTCATAGCTGCGAGCAGGAGCAACTATGGGGCTATGTGAAAGTATTGCCACTGATTCCCTGCGCACCCAAGTCACAGACTATCGAATTTAGAAATCCATTGACTCATGCCAGAGGGCAAAAACAATTCAGCAGCTACTACATGGAAGGTTGTCAAATCGCTGATGAGATTCAAACTCTCATTCATCAGCCAACAATCATCACTGATAATGGACAAATCAAGGTCGCTCAATATAGTGATATTTTGATCCTCGTCAAAACCCGTTCACATTTAGAAGAACTCAAGCAAGGTCTCAGTAGTCGTGGTATTCCTTTATTCAGTCATGATAGCAATAAGCTGCTGGATTATTTAGAAATAAAAGACTTACTGGCATTGTTAGAGATACTGATCAATCCCCATAATGATCATAAGCTCGTGCATGTTTTAAAGTCACCATTATTTTCTATCACCGATCAACAACTAATTGAATTAAAACTTTGCGAAAAAGATCGATGGATGGATAAACTCAAACATCAGGCCGCCTGTCATCCTACAAACCATCCATTTCACTATGCCAAGAATAAATTGACACAATGGCAAAATGCTGCTGATCAACTGCCCGTGCATGACCTCATGAATACTATCTACAGAGAGTTAGATATATTGAACCGATATCGTTCGGCTTGTGGCAGGCAAAATAGCGCTCAAGTAATAGCACGACTGCAGCAATTTTTATATCAATGCTTAGCCCTCGATAGTGGTCGCTACTCAAATATCGATAGGTTTTTAAGCCGCATTCGAGAAATTAATCCAGACACAATTATGCAAGCAGATCAGAGTCAAGATTGCGTCTCAATTATGACGGTGCATATGGCTAAAGGTTTGGAAGCGCCTATTGTCATCATGGCAGATTGCGGGCCAACGGCTAACCGTAGTGATCAATTCAAAGCGCAGGTAAATTGGCCTGTGCAATCACCACAGCCGATCACCATTATGTTGACTACAAAACCAAGCACCCTAAGTCAGTCTGTTATTCACTATCTTCAGGAATCACAACAAAATGATAATGAAGATATCCATCTACTCTATGTTGCCATGACACGCGCCAAGCAAATATTAATCATTAGCGGCTCAGATAGTGAAAAAAACAGTGCGCATAATTGGCACAGAGACATTTGCCATGCTTTGGATATACCAGTTGATGAAGGTTATTTACAAAATTATGGACAACCCGATCAAATACCTACATCAATTGATTCACAACAGCCAAGCCCTGAGATTGAATTTGACGAGCGGTTATTTCAGGATCTGCCGACTCACACGGTGAGCGATTTGAGTACTCAGCACAATGCAATTGCACAACAAGCAAGTCAAGATGGCGTCATCGTGCATAAGATTCTGGAGCTGTTATCGACGCAACCCTATGACGATCAAACACTCCTGAATCGGATTCAGATTGAGACTCAACTCAAACCCAGTCGAGCATCATTTGCTACACTCAAACAACAAGCCCTCACGTGCATGAACGACCACAACATTGCAAATGCTTTCAACATTGAGCCTTATCAAAAAGCCTATAATGAATTTTCTTGCGCTCACAATGGGCAAATCCATGTCATCGATCGTCTTATTTTATCACCACAAACGGCATGGATCATTGATTACAAAACTCAACAGACAATTGACCCGCAGCAACTGCAACAAGAGGCAGAAAAATATTCTGCACAACTACGACGTTACCAATCCGCCATCGCGGCCATCTACCCACACCACACTATTCGCTGTTCAGTGATATTTACGCGTTTGCCTGCGCTGGTTGATATAAATATAGACTAACAGTGAAAAATTGCTTACTGATTCAACTGCTGGAGAAGCTTATCTGCAGGCAGGTAGCCAGGCAATAATTCACCCTCTTGGGTGAGAATAGCAGGTGTACCATTAACACCGATTTTACGTCCTATTTGAAAATGCTCAGCAATCGGATTATCACAATCCAGTGGCTCAATATCTTCCCCTAGTTTGGCGCTAGTCAGTGAAATTTTTCGATCCGCACTACACCATACACTGACCGCCTTGGTGTAACTTGGAGTATTCAAACCATTTCTAGGAAATAACAGATAATTAATTTTGATACCGTTAGCGACATATTGATCGATTTCAGCATGCAGTTTACGACAATATCCACAATCTATATCTGTGAAAATAGTCACTGTATGACGTGCATTCTCCGGACCAAAACTCACCGACTCTTGCGCCATGACTTCAGTTAAATATTTTTTTCTCGCATTAGCCGAAGCTGTCTTAGTAAGATTTTTTCTACCATCGTCAAGATCGATCATTTGCCCCTGCAATACATAACGCCCATCAGCCGAAATATATAAGATATCAGTTCCATAATAGACCTCATACATGTCTTTAATCGGTGACAGCTTAATCTCATTCGGTACATTAACTGGAGAAATTTCAATAAGCTTTTCTCTTAAAGATTCAATCACCTGTGCATTGTGCAGCATAGCCTCATCCATCTGATCTATCGTGACGTCTATATTATTTTGCTCGACCTCTTGTGCTGATGGCTGATCTAAATGATCATCTGCAAAAACATAGGCAGAAAAAATTACTGCATATAATGAAATAGCATAAGGGCTGATTCTTTTAAACATATTGTATTCCTAAATTTATGATAACTTGAAGCACAGGACAGTCTTCCTATTCTATAATCTTGCCAATCCCACACCAATTGTACTGTGTATGCCATTAATAAGCATATAAATTAGCGCAATAAAACATACCCACCATTATCCGCGCGGATGATGTTTTTGATGTATCTCTCGCAAACGCGCCTGAGCAATATGCGTGTACACTTGAGTTGTAGATAAATCACTATGACCGAGTAATAATTGCACAACTCTAAGATCTGCACCATGATTAAGCAAATGCGTCGCAAAAGCATGTCTTAAGGTATGCGGACTCAAATGCTTGCTAATCCCGACATTAGCAGCGTGACGTTTAATAATGTGCCAAAACGTTTGGCGCGTCATTCCCTGACCACGATTAGACAAAAATAGTACATTACAGTCATTGTCTGGCTTTAATAAACTTAACCTTGCATGAGAAAGGTATTTCTCAATATATTCTCCTGCTTGATCACCAAAAGGCACTAATCGCTCCTTACTGCCCTTCCCAAACACTTTAAGAATGCCTGCGCGCAGGTTCACTTGCGTTATACTCAGATTTATCAACTCTGACACACGCAACCCACTCGCATACAGCAATTCCAACATCGCTCTATCTCGAATGCCTTGTACTTTTTCACAATCAGGGGCAAGCAATAATTTTTCCACCTCCTCTTCTGTTAACACATCTGGGAGGTGCCGCCCGAGTTTTGGAAATTCAATTTTTTCAGAAGGATCAAAGGAGATTTGTCCATATCGACATTGATGCTTATAAAAACGACGCATACTGGATAATAAACGTGCGCCACTGCGCGTCTTCATCCCCCCCTGGACGCGGTGCGCAAAGTATATGAGCAAGTCATCGTGAGCGACTTGTAAAATAGATAAATCACGCTCAGCACACCAAGTTGATAAATTAAAAAGGTCATTGCGATAAGCACTCAGTGTGTTTTCACTCAGACCAAATTCCATCCACACTTTATCAATGAACAATTCTACGACCTGATGACTACATGCAAGTTGGGATTGATTAATTGGTTTAGTCATTAGTTCGGCCACATCCTCATTAACGCTTACAATTCACGCTTAAATTCACCGTGATCCAACTCCTGATGCACATGGCAACCTCAGAGGAGAAATTTAAATCATACCCATTAAACATATATACTCTGACCTTGGATAAACCCTATACTGAATATATAAACATAAACCGTGCTGATTTGCCCTAATATTCGAGTATTAGCCGCATATTTTAGCTATCAACGCCACAATAATTCACACAAGCTATGACTGATTTAACACAACAACCCCCTGTTGGGCTCATCAAACGTTTTATCTGCATGTTTTATGATGGGGTATTACTTATTGCTGTCTTGTTTTTTGCTTCCATATTAGTCGCTGTTCCATTTGAAATCACTCAAGAGCATCCCTGGTATCCACTTTACGGACTGTATATCTATGGTGTCGGTTTCATCTTCTATGCTTGGTGTTGGGTACACGGAGGCCAAACACTTGGACTTAAAACTTGGCGTTTGAAAATCACCATGAATGACGGCAGTCAAGTCACATGGAAAGCGGCATTCCTGAGATACTTAGGCTCGATACTATGCTGGCTGAGTGTTGGCATCGGTTTTTTATGGTGTTACACCAATCAAGAACGTCGCGCATGGAACGATTTAATCTCCAGTACTCATATCGCTCGTTGCCCTAAACCACAATAACGGACAATATCGCTACTTACCTCAAGATAAAATAAAACCATGCCTCATACCCTAACCAATGATTTTATTGAATCAAATTTTGGCTAACAGGTAGAATCACATATCGTTACCTTTGACGAAAAGACATAAATCAGGAGCACCCATGAAATATACGGCAAAAAAAAGCCACCTAGTTAGTGAAAAAAGCGCATGCGTGATCATCGCAATCCCCGCTAACAAGCGTTTGGACGAAGAGACAAAACAACTAGACGATCAATATCAAGGCATGATTTCTTCGGCTCTTAAAAATGGAGATATATCGGGCTCATTAGCAAAAACACTCCTATTACATACCCCTGCCAACAGCGCTCACAAGCGAATTCTGTTGGTTGGTTCAGGCAAATCAGCTGAGCTAGATATAATCGCCTTCAAAAAAATCGTCAACGCCTGTGCTCGCACCCTAAAATCTATTAAAGCGACAGATGTGTGCAGCACATTGTGCAATTTAGTTGTCAAAGATCAGAATATTCGTGCGCTTACTCGCATGCACATCTTATTGTTCACTGATAACTTCTATCGTTACGATCATACATTATCTAAAAAGAATACGCCGCCAACGCTTAAGCGCATGACTTTTATATGTACCAGTGCAGCGGACATAAGCAACATCAAGCAAGCGATCGTGCAAGGTCAGGCGATTGCCCAGGGTATGATCACCACTAAAGAATTAGGCAATCTGCCCGCCAATATTTGCACACCGACCTATCTTGCTAATCGTGCTAAAGAAATTAAGCGCGGACACAGTAAATTATCTGTCGAAGTATTGGATGAAGCAGCCATGAAAAAACTTGGAATGGGCTCATTACTTTCAGTATCTGCGGGTAGCGCGCAACCAGCAAAACTCATCGCCATGCACTACAAAGGCGGTAAATCTTCCAGCAAACCTGTGGTTCTAGTTGGCAAAGGTATTACTTTTGATACCGGTGGTATTTCTCTCAAACCCGGTGCAGCTATGGATGAAATGAAGTTTGACATGTGTGGAGCAGCAGCTGTTTTAGGCACCATGCAAGCCATTGCTGAAATGAAATTAGCCCTTAACGTGGTGGTGCTAGTCGCTGCGGCTGAAAATATGCCAGGAAGCAAAGCCACTAAACCAGGGGATGTCGTTACCTCTATGTCTGGTCAAACCATCGAAATTCTCAATACCGATGCTGAAGGTCGCTTAGTATTATGTGACGCACTCACCTATGCCAAAAAATATAATCCTGATGTTGTAATCGATATGGCCACTTTAACCGGTGCATGTATCGTCGCTCTGGGCCATGTAGCCAGTGGCTTAATAAGCAACAATGACAAACTCAGTGATGAATTATTAGACGCTGGCCACGCCACAGGTGACCGCGCATGGCGCCTGCCACTATGGGATGAATACCAACCACTATTAGATAGTAATTTTGCTGACATGGGCAACATAGGTGGTCGTTCGGCAGGCACCATCACTGCCGCTTGTTTTTTGGCACGTTTCACTAAAGAGTATAAATGGGCACATTTAGATATTGCAGGCACCGCTTGGTATATGGGCAAAGACAAAGGGGCGACTGGCAGACCTGTGCCTATGCTAACTGAATATTTACTGCGCAAAGCGCGCTGCGCCTAATATTAATTAAGTGCTAGGGTGTACCTGTGGCAAAAATAGATTTTCATGTATTAGAATCCGCTTCTCCAAGCGCTTACTTACATTATGTGTGTCGCCTAACCGAAAAAGCCTACACACAAGGATGTCACATTCATATTCATACTGCCGACCAAAACATGACCGAGCAACTAGATGAATTATTATGGGTAT
Source organism: uncultured Thiotrichales bacterium (assembly GCA_964410595.1). GTDB lineage: Bacteria > Pseudomonadota > Gammaproteobacteria > UBA4575 > UBA4575 > UBA1858. Next base: position 5,213 of record CAYPHQ010000012.1, on the reverse strand, counting down.
TTCGTGATCGCAGTTTTATTCCTCACCAACCAAATTGTGATGATGAGGATCTATGCGCCGTAACATTGCATCATGAGGAAATACCTAAAAAACATGAAGTACTAATTAATCTAGCATCACGAGTGCCCTCGTTTTATGATCAATTCGAACGCATTGTCGAAGTCATTGCCAATGAAGAAACGCATAAACAACAAGGAAGAAAACGCTTTCGTTATTACACCGAACACGGTCAACAACCGACACACTTAAGAGTAAAAAAATAGTATGAAAGCTATCACCAACAGAAAAATAAGCACAACAGACTGCTGTCAATGAAATGTTAAGGATATCCCGTGGATAAAGTTTATCAACCTCATGCCATCGAAGGTCATTGGTATCAAGAATGGAATCGCAAAGGCTACTTCAAACCCGCCCATGCAACCTCTGAAAAAAATGCTTTTTGCATCATGATTCCACCTCCCAATATCACTGGCACCCTACACATGGGACATGCTTTCAATAACACCGTGATGGATAGCCTTACACGCTATCACCGCATGTGTGGTGAAAATACTCTATGGCAGCCCGGCACAGATCATGCCGGCATCGCCACGCAAATGGTAGTAGAGAGACAACTCAATGCAGCTGGCAGTTCACGTACAGAACTCGGTCGTGAAAAATTTATCGAGAAAGTTTGGGAATGGAAAGCTGAGTCTGGCAACACCATCTCAAAACAACTTGAGCGTCTCGGGTCATCAGTGGATTGGACACGCGAACGTTTCACTATGGATGAGGGGTTATCTGAAGCAGTGCGTGAAGTATTTGTCCGGCTCTATGATGAGGGCTTAATTTATCGCGGCAAACGCTTAGTTAACTGGGATCCCGTATTGCATACGGCAGTATCAGATCTAGAAGTCATCTCAGAAGAAGAAAATGGGCATCTATGGCATATGCGCTACCCGCTAGCTGATAGTGATGAGCATCTGGTGGTAGCGACCACTCGCCCAGAGACCCTATTGGGTGACACCGCAGTCGCCGTACATCCGCAAGATCAACGTTATCAACATCTCATTGGGCAACGTGTTCAACTGCCTCTATGCGATCGCACTATTCCCATTATCGCCGACGACCATGTCGACCCAGAGTTTGGCTCTGGCTGTGTAAAAATCACCCCTGCTCATGACTTCAATGATTATGAAATTGGTAAGCGCCATGCTTTGCCGATGATAAACATTCTTACTATTGACGCGAAGATCAACAATGAAGCCCCTAGTCAATTTCAGGGGCTAGACCGTTATGAGGCACGCAAGCAGGTGATCGCTGCGCTTGAACAACAAGGCTTATTAGATAAAATTGTTGATCACAAATTGATGGTGCCACGCGGTGATCGTTCTAATACTGTAATTGAGCCCTTCCTGACCGAACAATGGTATGTGAAAACAGAGAGTCTGGCGGCACCCGCTATCGAAGCGGTAGAAAATGGTGACATTCGCTTTATTCCAGACAACTGGAAAAATACATATTATGCATGGATGCGTGATATTCAAGATTGGTGTATCAGCCGTCAACTATGGTGGGGACACCGCATTCCTGCATGGTATGACGAAAAAAATCAGCTTTATGTAGGACGCAATGAAGCTGAGGTCCGTGTCAAATATCAACTCGATGAGACTATTTCATTGCGTCAAGATGAAGACGTATTGGACACTTGGTTCTCTTCTGCTCTATGGCCATTTTCAACCTTGGGTTGGCCACAACACACTCCGGAACTGAAAACTTTTTATCCTACCTCAGTGTTAGTCACAGGCTTCGACATTATTTTCTTTTGGGTGGCTCGCATGATAATGATGGGGATGAAATTCATGGACAATATCCCTTTCAAAGATATTTATATCCACGGCCTGGTACGCGATTCTGATGGACAAAAAATGTCAAAGTCCAAAGGCAATGTTCTTGACCCGATTGATTTAATCGACGGTATCAGTCTGGATGCACTCATCTCAAAACGCACCAAAGGCCTAATGCAACCACAAATGGCTGCTAAAATTGAAGCCGCCACTCGCAAACAATATCCAGACGGCATCCCAGCCTTTGGCACAGATGCATTGCGCTTCACTTTTGCCGCCCTCGCCTCCACGGGTCGAGATGTCAAATTCGATCTTAATCGTATCGAAGGCTATCGCAACTTTTGCAACAAACTATGGAACGCCTCACGCTTCGTATTAATGAACTGTGAGAATCAAGTCATCGCGCAAGATATCGACTATGCGCAGCTATCTGTGACAGACCGATGGATTTTAAGCAGACAACAAGAACTGATCGACATTGTTCATCAGGACTTTCAGAATTACCGTTTTGATCTGGCTGCTAAAGCCCTCTATGAATTCACTTGGAATGAGTTCTGTGACTGGTATTTAGAACTCATCAAACCGGTGATGTTCTCAGAGGATGAAAATGCCAAACAGCAAACACGACGTGTACTACTAGAAGTACTTGAGACACTGCTCAGACTCATGCATCCAATCATTCCATTCATCACTGAAGAAATCTGGCACCCTGTTGCTCAACTATTAGGTCGCCAAGGTGACACTATCATGTTGCAAGCCTACCCTCGCAGTGACAATAAATGGGTCGATGTCACCAGCGCCAATAGCATTGATTGGTTAAAGGAATTCATTATGGGGATACGCAAAATACGCTCAGAGATGAATATCCCACCCAAACAAGCACTTGCTGTTTTATGCCAACAATACTCAGCCACTGACTGTGAACAAATCGCGTTACATCGAAGCGCGCTAGAAAAACTGGCCAAGTTAGAGAGCATCACATTGTTAGATGATCAACAAGCCCCTGAAGCTGCACTCACTCTAGTTGGTGAAATGCGCGTACTGATTCCATTGGCCGGCTTGATCAATAAAGATGCCGAAATCGAACGTCTCAACAAAGACATTCATAAACTAGAAGTGAACATCGAAAAAACTCAACATAAACTCAACAACCCAAGCTTCAAAGACAAAGCGCCCACTGCAGTAGTAGAGAAAGAACAACTACGCCTAGGTGAACAACAACAAGCCCTCCAACAACTGCAAACCCAACGCGATAAAATGCAAGCACTCTAGTCGTTGCCAACTAACTAGAGTTGAATCTAAGTTAACTCAAGAGCCAGGAACAATGCGCTTTCCCTTGGCCGCACTCGGTCTAGATTCTTTTTCACCATAAACAGGACGTGTTGAATAAGAGTAGGTTTGATGATGTATAGCTGAATTTTTCTTCACTTGCTCTAACGCCCAATGCATATCTTGATTGACTCGCTGAGCAGCGATAACAGAATCTTTATCCTCATGTTCAATAGATAACCAAACCGTCATCTGATCATTATCAATCTGCCTTACCGCAGTGGCATGTAACTAGATAATATTAAATAAAGGCTCATCATCGCCGGACCATGCGTGGGAAGCAAACAAAATAAATATCAATAACAAGACTATTTTCATATATTATTCTCTAAAGTAGCGGTATAAATGGAAGACTATGTTTACTGTTTAGTACACATTGGCAGAGTTTTGTTACACCTAACCATAATTATTTATATCGAAACTATATAGAATGCATCACGCTTTGAACCACTAAAAACGTTAATATGAGTATTTACCATATACCCTTTTGATCTTTAGAAACCTATCACTATGCTTGATATATTAACTTCAGCACAACTGACTGGTTTTATTTTAGCATCGATAGTTATCATCCTTGCTCCTGGTCCAGATTGCCTATTTCTTATCAATCAATCGCTACAAAAAGGTCGCTATCATGCATTGCTCAGTGCATGGGGTTTATCTCTGGGAAATTTATTTCATACCATATTAGCTGCGACTGGTTTATCAACGATGATATTTGCTTCACCGGTCATATTTAATGTCATACGTATACTAGGAATAGGCTATCTGTTGTTCTTGGCTTATCGCACCATTTTTGTAACAGGAATCAAAAAAAACAATCTAGCCAATAAATACTTCCATCAACAGCCATTACTTAATCATCGATACGCTGCATTCTTACAAGGCTTGGCTATGAATATGGTCAATATTAAAGTAGCGATATTCTTCGTTGCTTACTTGCCGCAATTTGTCGTGCTCAGTGAACCACATAGCACTGCAGCGATTGGCATGCAGATATTTTTTCTCGGTTTAATATTCACATTTCTTGTTGTTATAATTTTTTCTGCGATTGGCTTATTAGCCGGCAGTCTCATTCACATCATACACTTTGATATTCAACAATCCCTATTTCTCAGATGGTGTTTTGGCAGTGTTTATATTCTGATTGCACTCAAACTTCTGCTATGAACAAGTTAGTCGTGCTGTGCACAAAAAGACAATAATTAAACTAACAAATTCAGTCTATGGAAAAGCTCAGCAAAATAGATGTTTACTCAACCTTTTCAAATAATGATTGATAGTGTTTAAAGCATTTGAATTCAAGGAAATTACCACTAGGATCTTGAATGAAGAAAGTCTGTTGCTCACCCATTTCTCCTTCAAAACGCGTATAGGGTGAAATATAAAATCTAATATCATATTGCTGACAACGTTCAACCAATTGATCCCAAGCCAAGCAAGGCAGAACACATCCAAAATGACGAGCTGGCACCGCATGCTGATCGACCTCATTAACAGCCACTTGGGTAATTTGATCTTCAACAACATGAGCTGAAAGTTGATGACCAAAAAAGTTAAAGTCTATCCAGCGCTCTGCTTCGCGACCAATTTCACACTGCAAAAAAGTGCCATAAAAATAACGTGTCGAAGCAATATCTTTTACAGGAAATGCTAGATGAAAAGGGATTTGAACAGATTCTAGAGACATTATGCACTCAACACTTTTTTTTCTTAGCCACCTGATCACGCAAATATACCGGCAGTGCATCCTCAGGTGCAAACAACTGTTGAGTGTGATAATACTGTTCGCCCAACTGCGCGGTAACACTAGCACGTGGTAATGCTTGCGCATCAATACATGATGTATCCAACTGGGTCAGTGCTTGCAAAGCAACTCGATCACATGCCCATCCGGTGCCGCAGCCATAGGCTATCGCTTGTGGAAAAAACTCAATCTCTGTAGCCGGCTGCACGTATTCTTGATTAATACGCTTAACACCTGTTTGAGTGCTTTGATAAATAGCCCAATAGATTTCGTTCATACGAGCATCAATACTGGCGAGGACATATTGTTCA
>CAYPHQ010000011.1:7820-18243 GCA_964410595.1 uncultured Thiotrichales bacterium | reverse complement strand
TTGAAAATACGCAGTGTAATCACGACTAGTAAAGGCGTTATCACGTGCACCCACCTGAGCCAATATCTGCGAAAACTCACCCAATGGGTAGTTAGGTGTACCTTTGAACATCATGTGCTCAAGTATATGAGACACGCCCGTGATGCCACTGTATTCATTGGCCGAACCAACTTTGTACCAAACTTGCGCAGTGGCAACAGGTGCACGATGGTCTTCCTTCACTAGCACTTTGAGACCATTAGCCAATATCTTCTCATGAACATCGGCGAGAGCCGATATAGGCAATAAAATACTCACAGTCAGCAGCATTATTGATAATATGTTTCTATACATAGACTTTATATATTTCTGTGTTATTAAATGAACTGATATCAGATGACTTAAGTTGCGAGTAGGACAAATTCCTGCATCTTTTGTTCATCATGCAGTTATCAAGGATACCATTAATTATTCAAGTGTTTGATACACCATCCATGACAGAATCCATACACCATGACTGAAAACAATCTATTTGCTCGGCTAAAACAAGGGCTTGCCAAAACCAGTGGGCTCATGGCTCATCAATCAGATAATACTGAATCTTTTCAGCAAGTGCTTGAATCCATTGAGGATGGCTTGTTAATGGCAGACATTGGCATAGACACCACTGAAAAGATTATGCAGCAACTACATACTCGCCTTAAGTCTCAAACACCAAACCATGATGAGATCAGACAGTGCTTACAACAAACCCTGTATGAAATTTTAGAACCTTGTAATAAACCTATGTTACTGGGCCGCATCAAACCCTTCTCAATTTTAGTGGTAGGCGTAAATGGGGCTGGAAAAACGACCACCATTGGTAAATTAGCCAAGCGATTCAAAAAAAATCGCAAATCTGTCATGCTAGCAGCAGGAGATACTTTTCGTGCCGCCGCTGTTGAACAACTCACCACCTGGGGGGAAAGAAATGATATCCCTGTCATTTCACAAACCTCTGGGGCCGATAGTGCCTCCGTGGTCTATGATGCTTTGGCTTCGGCCGGTGCTCGTGCAATTGATGTGCTAATTGCTGATACCGCGGGACGTTTACATACACAAAATGACTTGATGTCTGAACTACAAAAAGTCAAACGAGTTATGCAAAAAATCGACAACGATGCACCGCATGAAACTCTTTTAGTGTTAGATGCCAGCATGGGCCAAAATGCACTTCGCCAAGCTGAACAATTCCATCAAGCAATGAATATCACAGGTTTGTGTATTACCAAATTAGACGGCACAGCCAAAGGAGGAGTAGTCGTCGCGATTGCCGATAAACTCGGCTTACCCATACGCTATGTTGGTGTAGGTGAATCAACAGAAGATTTACAAGTCTTTGATGCCATGCAATTTGCAACAGCACTTTGTGATGGTGAATATAAAGCATGATACTACTGCAAAATATTGCTAAGCGTTATCCCACCACTGGTGAAGTGCTTGCGCAAATCAACCTAAATATTTCGCGTGGTGAACTAAGCTTCCTCACTGGGCCATCTGGCTCAGGCAAAAGCACTCTTTTGAAAATCATTGCGCTCATTACTCCACCCACCCGCGGTCAATTATATTTTGACGATCAAAACATCACGCGAATTAGTCGACAACATATCTCTCAATATCGATCTAAGATGGGTTTAGTATTTCAAGATCATCGCTTACTAAATGATCGCAATGTATTCGACAACATCGCTTTGCCTCTGAGGATCAACGGTTTTGCACATAGAGAAATACCAGGACGTGTTCGTGCAGCATTGGATAAAGTAGGTCTATTGCATAAAGAAAAATCTGCGCCTATTTCACTTTCGGGTGGAGAGCAACAACGTGTCGGTATCGCCAGAGCTATCGTGCATAAACCCATATTATTGCTGGCCGATGAACCTACCGGCAATCTCGATCCAGAGCTGTCCAGTGACATCATGAGCCTATTTCTCCAGTTCAGTCAGATCGGCGTAGCAACCCTCATCGCAAGTCATGACCTTGATTTGATCCAGCGTTATAACAAACGCATCATCACATTAAGTGACGGACATTTAAGTGAGTTTCCCAATCAATCTAATGCGGGTGTGGACTAGTATGATAACGAAATTCATAAATTCACGAAAAACTCGCCTGAGTCACTGGTTACATCATCATGGTCAGAGTCTTTCAAGTAGTCTTGCAAGATTCCGGCAGGCTCCATTATCATCAGTTTCCGTTCTGCTGCTGATTGCTATCGCATTCGCTATACCCATTGCAATTCATATAACGTTCAACGCAGTGAATTCTCTCACTGCTCAATGGGATCAAGACAAACAAATCACCTTATTTCTCAAATCAGATATCAACTTACAGCAGGCACAGGAGCTCGCGGCCACGCTGCAACAACAACTTGCAATAAGCAAGGCCAGAGCCATTGACAAACAACAAGTGCTTTCCTCATTTACACTAGATACCCAATACGCTCTATTGGGCGAGAGCAAGGAAGATAGCAATCCACTGCCACATATTATTGAGCTAGTCCCCTCTGATCAGGCGGATCTTGAGCAACTCGCCGGACTTTTTGCTACTCATCCAGATGTCGATCAAACGCAATTTGATTGGTTGTGGTTTCAACGTCTAGAAGCTATTAGTCAACTTATTTTGAGCATACAGTGGGTAATGAGTGTAGTGCTAATGCTCACCGTGGTGCTCATTATCGTTAATGTAGTCCGCTGGGAAATCTCCAGTCGTACGGCTGAAATTGAAATCATCAAATTAGTCGGTGCCAGTGATAGTTATGTGCAACGACCCTTTTTATATTATGGTGGTTTATTGGGTATGTTAGGGGTACTGTTTGCCATAGGCTTAACCTCTCTCAGTTGCTGGCTAATTAACCAATCCCTGTCACCTCTGATGACGCTATTTACCAGTGAGTTTCGCTTGGTTAGCCTTAATCAGGCTCAGGCAATGACATTATTGTTGATAGGAACCGTGATTGGCATATTCTCATCCGCAGTTGCATCCCGCGCTAAAATTCGCGCCATTTCGTGACACGAAACTGTTCTACATTGCACATATTCCAATTTCGCAAATAAAACCAATTATATCAATGAGTTATATTTATTGATTTTGACGGGTTCTACACCTCACACCCTATAATTGTACAGGGAACTTGTGGTTCAATTAGCACTCTAAGAATATGAGTGCTAAAATACATTAAACTAAATGCTATAACTATTATGTCTAATACTTTATCAACTATCGCCGATCATAACTTGACGCTGACTGCAGGCTCTCTTAACGCCTATATTAATGCGGCTTACCAACTGCCGGTGTTGACAGCGGAAGAAGAGAAAGGACTCGCATACAAACTTAAGAATGAACAAGATCTTGAGGCTGCGAGACAGTTAATCACTCATCACCTTCGCTTTGTGGTACAGGTGGCTCGTGGCTACAATGGTTACGGACTCGCCATGGCTGATTTGATACAAGAAGGCAATATTGGACTCATGAAGGCTGTGAAACGATTCGACCCCGATCTAAATGTACGTTTAGTATCATTTGCTGTGCATTGGATTCGAGCTGAAATACATGAATTCATTCTTCGCAATTGGCGCATTGTCAAAGTAGCCACGACCAAAGCTCAACGTAAATTATTCTTCAATCTACGTAGTAAAAAGACTCGTTTAGCCTGGCTAACTCAATCAGAACTTGAGAATATCGCCTCTGATCTTGGCGTGAAACCTAGCGAAGTGTTGGAAATGGAATCTCGTCTTAGCGGTCAAGACATTGGTTTTGATGCCCCTAGTAGCGATAATGATACAGAACATACACTCAGTGCACCTGAGGCTTATCTCTCTAATAATGAAGACCCCGCGAGTTTGACTGAAAAAAATGATTTCATGAAACACCAACTCGAACAGCTAACAGCCGGATTAGACTGCTTAGATTCACGCAGCCGTGAGATAGTGCGCGCACGTTGGTTAGATGAGGAAAAAGCAACACTGCATCAGTTAGCAAACAAATACAACGTCTCTGCTGAACGCATCCGTCAATTAGAATCTAACGCTCTGAAGAAACTACAAGGAAGCATTGTCGCCTAGCCAAATTTTTCACACAGGCAGAAGCGTCATCAAGAGCTTTAGCACATTAAGTATTATCAGGCGCTACCCATCATCACCCATGAAATTATTGGCATTACCACTCATACATCTGAATAAAAATATGGCGGTAAGGCATTAACTTAGAATAGGTTTAAATTAATTTATTACGCTTAAACGTTAATTTGACGACAGGCAGGTAATGATGCGTTTTTGCAATGTATCTACAAGGCATTGATGTAGGGTAAGAACCTATCCAGTAATAACACAGCGAATAATGCCATAAGATAAACTATCGAATAAACAAAAGTATTTATCGCCTTAGTACGACTCTTGGTAACTTGCAAACTGATTGCATAATATAAAAACCCCGCATTCAACAATAGCGCGCTAACCAAATACAGTAACCCTGACATGCCTGTGAAATATGGTAGCACCGTAACTAGGCTCATTAATACCGTGTACAGCGTGATCTGCAATCGTGTATAGTCTTCACCATGCGTCACCGGCAGCATAGGTATATCAACTTTCGCATATTCGTCTTTTCGGTAAATTGCCAATGCCCAAAAATGCGGTGGTGTCCAAGTAAAAATAATCAAAAACAACACTAATGCATCTGCGTCAACTGTGCCAGTAATTGCCGTCCAGCCCAACAAAGGTGGGGTAGCGCCAGCCGCACCACCAATCACAATATTTTGTGGAGTGGCTCGTTTCAAATACATGGTATACACCACGGCATAACCCACCAATGATAGGAAAGTAAGTACTGCAGTGAGCACATTGATCTGCATGATCAATATCACCATTCCCACAGCACCTATTAAAAATGCAAACATCAATACTGAAGTTTTATCTAACGACCCGCTTGGGAGTGGGCGCAGCTTTGTTCTATCCATGGCTGCATCAATACGACTATCAGCAACATGATTAATAGCCGCAGCCGAACTTGCGACCAAAGCAATCCCAATAGTGGCATAAAACAACGTCAGTAAATTAACATTTGCAGGATCTGCCAATAACATGCCCACGATCGCTGTGAACACCATCAGTGCTACAACTTTAGGTTTACACAGTTCGAGATAATCTCGCCACTGACCCATTCCCTGCGTAGGTCGGCTAGTTGAAGACTTAACGGCCATTAAAAACCTTAGCTTGTTAATTTCTCGCAGATCTTAACATATATGCACTAGACACAATGCTAAATAATAACAATAAAGCAACGCCATTATGTGCTACCGCTACACTTAAAGGTAACTTATAGACTATGTTAGAAATGCCCAGGATAATTTGCACTAACAACAGGACTGAGCCAATTCTAGCTACATTCCTCAGCGCAGGTACCTGTTTCGTATTTTTAGCCAGTAAATGCAAATAACGACCGAGTACCAACAACACAACCACTGCGCCAATTCTATGTGTATAGTGAATTGCGACTCTAGCCGGATGTTCTAGCACTCCGTACTCGTAGTCAACGCCCAGGCCGCGCCACATGACGAAGCCATTAGCAAAATCCATCTGCGGCCACCATTGTTGTTGGCAAGTGGGGAAGTCAGTGCAGGCTAAAGCAGCATAATTAGAACTCACCCAACCTCCTAATGCGATTTGACCAGCGAGAACGATAATAGCGATAACTGAAAAATTAAATAATTTACTTGCCACTGAACTATCCATCACAGGAAGACTTTGCATACCTCTTAAGTATTGCCAGCCAAGCAAGTTGAATAACGTGAAGCCACCTAACAAGTGTCCCATGACGATGAGAGGTTTTAATTGCATGGTAACCGTCCACATGCCCAACGCTGCTTGAAACAGTAGTAGAGAGCCCAGTGCAATCCCAGAAAAAATATGCCTCTGACCCTGGCTATCTTTTCTCATTAAAAACACTGAAATTATTAATATCAGGCAACCCAACACACCGGCAAAATAACGATGGATCATCTCCCGCCATGCCTTTCCAACTTCAACCGCTCGTTCATAACTCGAATTAGCTTGTGCGATATCTACCTCAGTATTAGGCACACCCATTAAGATTCCGTAACAACCCGGCCAATCAGGGCAACCTAAGCCCGCATCTGTTAGACGCACATATGCGCCCAAAACGATCACCACGAAGGCCAAAATCATGGCACCCAAAATTACATTTCTAAGTGTGTTACTCATAAACTATTAACCTATGTTTGAGATTTTAAGTAATTTCTTGATATCTTTTAGTAGTCCTCTGGACGATGCTTTATGATCATACTTCATCATCAAATTGCCATTGGGATCAATTAAGTAAATATAACCTGCCCCAAGTTGTTCGGGTTGTAGCACTTGTTTTTCCACTTGCAGGGTTTTCAATCCACCAATTTTTAAATCTTGGTGACGATTATGTATCTGTTGTTCTATATCAAACGACTGTTCATGCGGGTGCACTAGTATAATCTGCACTCGGTTAGAATCTCGACCGGTTGCAATACGCGCTTGACGCAATTTGAATAAAGAAGCCTCACAATTAAGATCACAAGAGTGACTTTGAAATACTAGGTATGTCCACTTCGACGTTAATTGTTGATTATCAAACACTGTGCCATCATTCATTTGTATTTGAAGTATTTCAATCGGTTGAGCAGGATGAATAAGTTGACCACTAGCGACAGAGCCAATGGCTGGCAAATGCTGACGATATGTGTACATGATTATTGCAATCAACAGCGGCACTACAAAGACTGCAATCAAATAGTAGCCTGCTCGTTCATTCTTTTTCGTTTCCATAATTAACCTCTTTTTATAAGCGGCCTTAGACTGTATAGCCACCATAACACCACAATTGCCAGCGCCATTGCATACCATTGAAATGCATATCCATAATGTTTTTGTGAGCGCATTTGGTTGGCGGCCCAATCGCGCCGGTAACCATCTTCAAGTGCTGCATCAAGACGCAATGTGAAAGGTAATAAGGATATGTTCAGCCTCTCGCTAAGTGCCTGATAATCAACAAATTGTATCCTTCGTGGCCAGCCAAAATCTTCACCTTCGGCTATTTCTCCCAGAGTAAACGAATCATCATAAGGAACATATACACTTCCCGAGATAGTCCTCATATCAGCGTCTAGTACAAGTTTAGGTTTTTGTTGCCGAGAGCCCCCTTGAGCGATCCAACCTCTATCTACTAAAAACCATTGTTTATCATTTTGACTGTAAAATGGCGTCAATACCGAATACCCTACTTGTCTATCACGTATCTGGTTATCAAGAAGAAATTGATATTCAGGAAGATACCGACCCACTAGCTCAACTTGCTGATAACGCCACTTTTCATATGGGGCTACAGGAATAGAGTTAACAACACCATCAACATCTGAGGCTTGCTTAGATTCAATTTGATGTTTAACGTTACCACGCTCCAATTGCCATGTCCCAAGACTCAAAAATAACGTCAAGGTGGCCAGTGAACTCAGTTGTACAAGCCAAAATCGTGTGCCCATCTTAATCTCCAAAAGCATTATTGCCATATGGTGGCTATAATCCTGTTCACAACTAAACTATAAAACCAAATTAATGCTCATAAAATTCATCATCGTAATACTATTCATCCTAGTTGTTGGCAGCCTGATTTCAGCAATGTTCCATCTTCTCACTAGTAAAGAAAATAACAATAAGACCTTGCGTGCACTTAAATTCAGGATTGGCTTATCAGTATTAGCGTTCGTCATATTGATAGTCAGTGCGATGCTAGGTTGGATACAACCTCATGGCATTGGTGGCTAAGCATAACCAAAAAAGGCGCCATATTGACGCCTTTTTTCTACCTAAACTAATTTCAATTTACAGTATATATACAAACACAAATAGTCCGAGCCAAACCACATCAACAAAGTGCCAATACCATGCAGCGGCTTCAAAACCAAAATGATTGTCCGCCGTGAAGTGTCCTCTAATACAACGTATTAGTATTACGAGCAATATTATTGCACCTATGGTCACATGAAAACCGTGGAAACCTGTGAGTAAAAAGAAGGTTGATCCATATACTCCAGAACCCAAGGTTAAACCTAAATGTGAATATGCTTCAACGTACTCTAAGCCTTGGCAGTACATAAAGGTTGCCCCAAGCAAAACAGTAAGGAACAAACCAATAATAAGCTGAGCTCGGTGACCAGCTTTAAGTGCATGATGCGCCCAAGTGAGAGTTACACCAGAAGTTAATAGTAAAGCGGTATTAACTGCTGGCAAACCCCATGCTTCCATGGTTTGATAATCACCACCTATGTTGCCAGGACCATTAGCATTGTCAGGCCATGAGCTCTCAAAGCCTTGATACAAGAATTCATTAGTCGTTACACCACTACCTTCACCGCTTAACCATGGCAGTGAGTAAACTCGCGCATAGTAGAGCGCACCGAAGAAGGCTGCGAAGAACATGACTTCTGAAAATATAAACCAGAACATTCCCCATCGGAACGACATACCAACTTGTTCATTATATGTGCCCTTTTCACTCTCTCTGACTACGGTGCCAAACCAACCAAAAAGCATAAATAATAAGATGCCAAAACCTACCAACATAGCTGGTGAGCCCCATGAGACATCGTTTAAGAAATTTGCAAAACCAACTAGCAGTGTGCACACACCCACTGAACCCACAATTGGCCAATGACTTCCGTGTGGTATGTAATATGAATTTTCAGCATGCGCCATGATCTTTCCTCTATTTATTAATTTATTGCCACCTGCAAGTCGCTTTCAATAGATGCGCTCGCTTGTGGATTTTCTGCTGTTATATCAAAAAATGTATATGAGAGTGTTACCACTCTTACGTCAGGAGGTAATTTTGGGTTGATCATAAAACTCAGTGGCAGAGCCACTTCTTGACCCGCTAACACTTCCTGACTTTCGAAACAAAAACACTCTGTTTTTATTAGGTGCTTGTTTGCCTTGTAGGGTGTCACGCTTGGAACTGCTTGCCCTATCATGCGGATATTTGTTTCGTTTCTTGCTAAAAAGTTAGTGGTGTAAACCTTTCCAGGTCTTACCTTTAACTGACTGACTTGTGGTTTTACTTGCCATGGCATTTGTTGATTCAATGAAGCATCAAACTCAACAATTACCCAACGCGAAGTATCTTCTACAATTTCTTTAGAGATGAGTTGCGCTTCATCATCGGTGAAGCGCAATCCTGTTAAATCACAAAACACATCGTACAAAGGGACTAATACGTAACCAAAGCCAAACATCGATATACATACAATTGCTAGCTTAGTGACTAACCTTTTAAGTGCTGTAGTTTCCTTCATTATGTCTCTTAATTATCAAACGATTAGTATTTACCTAGTGCATGACTAGGTGTTAGCAACTAAAACGTAGAATCCCACGTAAATCGCAACAGCCAATAACACCAACAGCATGACTGTGATGTTAGCGGCTTTTTGTTGCTTATTTTTATCGACCATATCTACTATTCTCGACCTGACTACTTAATAGCTGGTGGAGTAACAAAACTATGGTAAGGCGCTGGTGAAGCAATCGTCCACTCAAGACCTTCTGCATTGTCCCATACTTGACTAGTCGCCTTCTTGCCGCCTCTGATAGCAGCGATAACGATGTATAAGAAGAGTAGCTGAGACAATCCAAATCCAAACGCACCCACTGTGGCAATCATATTGTAATCAGAGAACTGCAGTGCATAGTCTGGTATTCGTCGTGGCATACCTGCCAAACCAACGAAGTGCATAGGGAAGAATGTTAAGTTCACAAAGATGGTTGATAACCAGAAGTGAGCTTTACCAAGACCTTCGCTGTACATGTTGCCACACCACTTAGGCAGCCAATAATAGACTGAAGCAATGATCGCGAAGATAGAGCCTGGAACTAGTACGTAGTGGAAGTGAGCAACTACGAAGTAGGTATCATGATATTGGAAATCTACTGGTGCCAGTGCAAGCATCAAGCCTGAGAAACCACCAATGGAAAACATCACGATAAAACCGAGCGCGAATAACATCGGTGTTTCAAATGTCATCGCACCACGCCACATTGTAGCGATCCAGTTGAATACTTTCACACCAGTAGGTACTGCAATCAGCATGGTTGCGAACATAAAGAACAACTCTCCTGCTAACGGCATACCGACCGTAAACATATGATGCGCCCATACAATGAATGATAAAAACGCAATTGAACCTGTGGCATAGACCATAGAGGCGTAGCCAAACAATGGCTTCCTAGCGAAAGTTGGAATAATGCTAGAGACCACACCGAATGATGGCAAGATCAAGATATACACTTCTGGGTGTCCAAAGAACCAGAAAATATGCTGGAACATCACTGGATCACCCCCACCTGCCGCATTGAAGAAGCTAGTGCCA
>CAYPHQ010000011.1:0-7810 GCA_964410595.1 uncultured Thiotrichales bacterium | reverse complement strand
CCACCCGCGAGCACAGGCATCACTGCGATAAGCAAATATGCTGTGATCAACCATGTCCATACGAACAATGGCATCTTCATCAGTGTCATGCCTGGTGCACGCATGTTCAGGATAGTAGCAATCACGTTAATCGCACCCATAATGGATGAAAGACCCATGAAGTGCATAGATAAAATCACGAACGGAAGTGCATCACCAGTTTGTAGTGTGAGTGGTGGGTAAAGCGTCCAGCCACCTGCGGGACCACCGCCATCCATGAATAACGTTGACAACATCATTGCGAAGGCAAATGGAAGAATCCAGAAACTCCAATTATTCATCCTTGGCAGCGCCATATCCGTGGCACCTACCATCATTGGAATTAACCAGTTTGCAAGGCCTGTAAATGCCGGCATTACCACACCAAAAATCATCATGATGGCGTGCATGGTCGTCATAGAATTAAAAAATTGTGGATCAACAAATTGAAGGCCAGGTTGGAACAACTCGGTTCTGATGACTAGCGCCATCACTCCACCAATTAAAAACATAATAAACGAGAACCATAGGTATAAAGTACCGATGTCTTTATGGTTAGTTGTAAATAACCAGCGTTTAATTGAATAAGGACTCTCAGGATGATCGTCGTGATGATCGTCGGTAGCAGCCGTACTCATGATTTACTCCTTAGGTTTAAAAACTGAAAGTTAAAAAATCTTAATGCCTGATAATATTCAATCAGCCATTGCATATTCTGTATTCTGCTCAAGCGTAGTATTCGCCGCCAAGAACTGATCAAATTCAGCTTCTGGGACGGCTCGAACGACAATTGGCATAAAGCCATGATCACGCCCGCATAATTCAGCACATTGTCCGCGGTATACGCCAGGTTCATTGATGCGAGTCCATGCCTCGTTTATGAAACCGGGGATAGCGTCTTTCTTAACGGCAACCGCAGGTACCCACCATGCATGTATTACGTCATTCGAGGTAATCAAAAACCGCACTTTCTTGCCCACAGGCAAAACAAGCTCGTTATCAACTTCCAATAGGTAGTTTTGATTCTTATTTTCTGCATTATTAATTTGTGTTCGAGGCGTATCTAATACACTGTAAAAATCCACCCCTTCATCAATGTACTCATAATGCCAAAGCCATTGATAACCTGTGATTTTTACGGTTAAGTCGTAATCACTCGTATCTTCCATTGCAATCAGTGTTTTGGTAGCTGGGATGGCCAGACCAATCAAAATAACAAATGGAATGAATGTCCAGATTGCTTCAGCAGTAGTGCTCTCATGAAAAGTAGCGGGTGTAGCACCCTTTGATTGACGATGCGCGTAAATTGAGTAAAACATCACAGCAAATACTGCCACTGCAATAACAACACACAACCAAAAAGCAATCATGTGCATGCTATAAACATCTCCACTGATGTCTGACACACCACGTGTCATGTTATAGGGTTGAACCGCATGTGCTGAACCCACCATAAGAAGCGTGCTTAACGCAACAAACATCTTTTTGATCCAGGTATTAACCATCATCTGTGTAACTCCATTTCAATTGCTATAATTTAATTTGTCTGTCAGTGCACTCTTAATGGATGATGCTAGACTCTTACGCTCATCCTCATTTAAAAAGGCGCCGACCTCGTATTCTTTTCCTTTGGATTTCATCACCAATCTACCGTACTGTGTTGGGGGAGCAGGGGGATATAGCTGAACGCTGGTCCATGCCGTTTGTAATTCATACAACTGAGTTGCACGATCTCGCCCTGACTCAATACGCACATATTCATGGTCGATTGAAATCACTTCACATTCCCTTGTTTTGATACTGATCCAATATAAGATACCGGCCAGTGATAAAACTTCTGCGCCTGCGAATGGAAGTATCACCCACAGACCTTGCATCGCAAACACAAGTGCAATGCCAATAGATAAAATAGCGAGACTGGCAACAAAAATTTTAGTATCGCGCCAACTCATAGAGCAGTTAGGTCTAATCACAAATCGTGATAATTCAATTTCTTTATCCAAGCTCAATTTCATCCTCAAAAACTTCTGGTTACCAAGCAAGTATTGCCCTCGGGTTTTCCGTACTCTTCATATCCAGTAGTCCTGTGTGCGGCATTATGCCGCATCGCGAAGCAATTGTCATAGCAGATATTTGAGTATTTGAGTGCGTTTATCTATCACTTTTGGGTGATTAAACACACCCTTACGACACAAATGTGATCCTATTTTCCATGTACAAACTCAGGATTGGGAAATAAAGCCCAGTACATCAGGTAATTTACAGCGAATTTATAGGTTATTTGGCTGTGCCATATATCACCTCATAAGTGGCTGGGTATACCTCTTGATCATGTGGCGAGACTGGATAGTGCGCCAACATTTTTGAGAATTTTGACTTTCCATACATACTTTTTGGTGAATTCTGAAGATAATTAGCTCCCACTGCCTTTAAATCCCTTAGTAAGTCAATGGGATTTTTGTAATTCTGTTCTAACAGCACTGAATGCAACTCAACTTGATCAAATCCTGCACGACCCAGAGCTTTTTCCACCTCACTTAGTGGCACAAACTGTCCCACATGGGATTGCGTATCCACCACAGAAAAAGCTGCACGCAATTCCCTAAGAGTAGACGGACCAAAAGTTGAGAATACTAATATTCCACCTTCACGCAAAACACGTCGGCATTCTGCAAATGCAGCGCGTAAATCTTCACACCACTGGAACATGGAATTACTCAATATGAGATCAAATGTTTGATTTTGTAGTGGCAATTTAACCGCATCAGCACATATCGAAGCATACGTGTTTTCGCATGACTTCCTAGCATAATTCAACATAGACAGACTCAGATCCATTGCAAAATAATCACAACCAACAAATTGCTGATGGATTTGATGGGCACCCAAACCAGTGCCACTACCCAGATCAAGTAAACGCTTCCTAATATCCATATCCATCGATAATTGATGCATACACTTCAATGTCAGATCAATGGCCTGCAGTTGCACTTTCGCCGCAGCATTATAACTTTCCACCGCCCCCGAGAAACGTGACTGTATTTTGAATTTATCCATGCAAGTTAAGATCAAGGAAAGTGGCTATTTGATCAAGCAATCTTTTAGGACAAGACAATTGGGGTGCATGACCCACCTGCGGCCACAACACATGCTCAGACTGCGTTTTCCGTGCGAAATATTCACCTCGTGCGCAATTAATCACCGCATCATCCTGACCAAGAATAAAATAGGTTGGACATGATAGTGCATCTAATTGTGCAGAAAAATCTCGCTCTAGCATCTCCAAACCTGCCCACAACTCAAGCATGTCAAAGTGCGCAAAATCATTGTGTTTTCTGAATTGTTTAAGGATAGCTTTGGCATTTTTATCACCAACCACTTGCAGTGCTTGAAAAGCTTTTAGGGTTGTAGTTGGATCATCAATAAATTTTTTTTTCAACGCCCTATAGTCATCATAAATTATACCTGCTTGATGATTATCAACGCTCACAAATTTTGGGGTACTAGCAATAAAAACTATGTCCTTAACTATATGAGGGTGACGCGTCGCAAGATGAATAGCCACGCCTCCGCCCAATGACCAAGCCAAAACATGATGAGAAGATGTATAGGTATTAGCTATAGCATCCACATAATGATCCAATTCTAACAAAGATCCCTGCACTTGCGCGTCTTCAGACCAAGTCGGTATGACATTATTTATGTGGCAACCTATTTCTAATGCTGGAATAATCAAATCCCAGACATGATGAGATGAACCCCAGCCAGTGAGCATTAACACATTGTCTTTATTTGCCATTACTCAATTACTTTGTTGTCTCTCATGAATATATCAGTCGACCTTATTACACTCGTAATTGCAAGCTATCTGATCGGCTCGATTTCATGTGCCATTGTATTTGCAGCTTGGATGCAACTGCCCGACCCTCGCCAATTAGGCTCGGGCAATCCCGGCGCAACTAATATGTTACGTACTGGCAGCAAAAAAGCAGCTGCCTTGACTCTTGCTGGCGACTTGTTAAAAAGCTTACTGCCCTTACTGGTAGCCAGATATCTGGGGGTAAATGAGTACATACTTTGCTGGATGGGTGGAGCTGCTATCTTAGGACATATGTACCCCATCTACTATCGCTTTCAAGGGGGTAAGGGGGTTGCCACGACTCTGGGAGTTTTATTGGCTATCCACTGGCCACTAGCTATCATCTGGGCGGGCGTGTGGCTTACTGTGGCAAAAATATCTCGTTATTCTTCTCTATCTGCACTCACCGCGACCGCCTTATTGCCACTAGTGGCCTGGTCAATTGAGTTATCTGCGCATGTGATAAGCTTGCTAGTGATTATTAGCTTATTGGTATTCTGGCGCCATCGAACAAACATCAGCAAATTAATTCAGGGGCAGGAGAGTCGTATAGGCGGGTCTTAACAATTATTACTAACACTCACACGTGCCTTATCTAAAGGCCATCTTGGATAAACACGCACTTGCTTTGCCTCTAGCGTGCGTTTTTCAATCGCATGTAATAATCCCGCATAAGCCACCATCACACCGTTATCAGTACACACCTTTAATGGTGGGAACAGGATATGCTTACCCTCATCATTAAAAGCGGTGAATCTATCACGCAAGGCTTGATTGGCACTGACACCACCAGCAATCACTAAAGTATTAAGGCCAGTTTGTTGGAATGCGCGTGCACATTTTTCATACAGCGTATCAACAATTGCAGACTGGAAAGCATAAGCGGTCTCTGTCTGATCTTGCAATGTTTTTGTCGATTTTTGATAGCTCAACAAAGTATGAGTTTTCAGTCCACTGAAACTGAAATCTAAACTATCCGCCTCTAACAGAGACCTGGGATATCTCATGACTTTATCTTCAGCTAACGCGGCTAATTTTTCTATAATAGGGCCGCCGGGATAACCCAAACCCATGTGTTTTGAGACTTTATCAAAAGCTTCACCTACCGCGTCATCACGACTCTGCCCTAAAACCTGATAATCTCCCAACGCTCGCGCATGTACTATTAATGTGTGCCCACCAGATACTAGTAAAGATAAAAAGGGAAACTTCAACGAATCAGATGAGTTTTGTGACGCTTCCAAAAAAGGTACTAATAAATGCGCTTCCATATGATGAATAGGAATAGAAGGCACACCTAACGCCCATGCCAACGACTCACCGATGGAAGCCCCCACAAACAAAGCGCCTACTAATCCTGGGCCTGCCGTATAAGCCACAGCATCAAGATCCTTAATAGTCAATTCAGCATCTTGCAAACACGCTTTTATTAAAGGCAAACATTTGCGTACATGATCGCGTGAGGCCAACTCCGGTACCACGCCTCCATAATCCGCGTGCAACTCGACCTGACTGTAGAGACGCTCCGCTAAAATCTGCCCACTTTGATCGATGATAGCAACGCCAGTTTCATCACAAGATGACTCAATACCAAGAATTTTCATGAAATATATAGGATGTTTTGATAAAAATAGCTATTTAAGTGTTGAAATCGTGCATAGCACAACTATAATCCATCGTCCCAAGAGGCCATTGTGCGATTTGTTAGCTCTATCTTACGCCGTCTATTTTAAACTGAATAGGCACGCGTAAATAACAAATGCGTTTATTGAGGTCACATAATCAAGTACTAAATACAAAATATTGAGGATTTATGCCTGGAGTAAGAGTTAAAGAAAACGAGCCTTTCGACGTAGCATTACGCCGCTTCCGTCGTTCATGTGAAAAAGCCAGTGTTCTTACAGAAGTTCGCCGTCGCGAATTTTATGAAAAGCCAACATCTGTCCGCAAACGTAAAGCTGCAGCCGCTGTTAAGCGCAACCTCAAGCGTGTATCACGCACATCACTCAAGCGTAAGCGTCTCTATTAATAGTTCATGCGACAAAATTTTATCTATTTTATTGTTCACTAGACTTACACATACTACGAAACTGTGTCAGATACCTCGCTGAAACAACAACTCACTGCAGATATGAAATCTGCAATGAAAGATAAAGATAAACAACGTCTTACTACCATTCGCTTAATCCTCTCAGCTACCAAGCAAGTTGAAGTGGACGAACGTATAGAAGTTGATGATCATCGCCTCATAGGCATTTTGGACAAGATGGCAAAACAAAGACGCGAGTCGATTAGCCAATACGAGCAGGCAGAACGCGAAGACTTAGCCGATATAGAGCGCGCAGAACTGGCTATTATTAGCACCTATCTTCCCGAGGCGCTCTCAGAGCAACAGATTACCGAACTTATCGAACAAGCCATCTCATCAACATCTGCAAGTTCAATGCAAGAGATGGGCAAAGTAATGGCTATCCTCAAACCCCAGCTTCAAGGCAGAGCTGATATGAGTCAAGTGAGCCAGCTAATCAAAAGCAAACTGTCCAACTAGAATTATTTTATTCAAAACGTCACACTAGGGCGCTTTAATCACTCATATCCATCATTCATGACTGCGCTTAAAAACGACACTTTCATCCGTGCTTTACTTGGTCAACCCGTTGACTACACGCCTATTTGGATTATGCGCCAAGCAGGGCGTTACCTACCCGAATATCGGGCAACGAGAGAAAAAGCAGGTGATTTTCTAACCTTATGTAAGACGCCTGAATTAGCCTGTGAAGTAACCATGCAACCACTAGAGCGTTTTGATCTAGATGCGGCAATTCTATTTTCAGATATTCTCACCATCCCAGATGCGATGGGACTTGGATTAGAATTTCGTGAAGGCGATGGCCCGGTGTTTACCCGACCCATACAAAATCTTCGCGATATAAAAAATCTCGGGGTGCCTGATCCACACGACGAATTAGATTATGTCATGCAGGCAGTATCAACTATACGTCAAGAACTCGATGGACGAGTGCCCCTAATTGGTTTCTCTGGCAGCCCCTGGACTCTCGCAACATATATGGTGGAGGGTGGCTCCTCAAAAGATTTTGCTAAAATTAAGAGCCTACTCTATACCAGCCCCAAGGAAACACAGAATTTGCTGGATATTGTCAGTGACAGTGTCGCCAGCTACCTAAACGCACAGATCGAAGCTGGTGCGCAGACCGTCATGATATTTGATACCTGGGGAGGCACTCTCACTCCAGAATATTATCGTCATTATTCACTGGCTCCTATGATGCGTGCCGTTGAGAAATTACATCGTCACCATGAGGGCGCCACTATCCCTGTGATCTTATTTTCTAAGGGCGCTAACCATTCACTTGAGCAGTTAGCAAATTCCGGCGCGAATGGTGTTGGACTGGATTGGACAATCAATATTAGAGACGCTAGCAAGATCGTTGGTGACCGCGTCTCCTTGCAGGGTAACTTAGATCCCACCGTGCTCTACAGCACACCACAAACTGTCATTGAACAAGCACGTGCTGTTTTGGATGCTTATCCTAAACACAGTGGACATGTATTTAATCTTGGACATGGTATTCATCCTGGGATCAAACCAGAAAATGTCAAAACTCTAGTGGATTTCGTTCATCAATACAGTCACGAACAAAAATCAAAATAAAGCGTTCAAGCCTATTTTTTAAAATACTCGTTGAATGGGTTTCTGCTCCATCATCTCTTGTGAATCTATTTCAACCTGCATACCATCATCAAGATGACGTGCGGGCACTTGGTCAAGTAAAAAAGCCTCAACGATACCTTTTTCAAAATCGTCATCGACTACTAGTCCACTATCAGGATGAACTTTTAATTCCACCATGTGATCAGGCAAACTGACTTGTGTGTGTGGCACGTCCTTTAATACAAAACGCATATAGTCAA
>CAYPHQ010000010.1:0-20360 GCA_964410595.1 uncultured Thiotrichales bacterium | reverse complement strand
TTTCTTCAAGCTCGCTGGTATGTGGGAAACTTTCGAATATGACTGGGATGACTGTGTGTCTGCAACAACACCTGCAGGTGGTGCGGTTGCCGCTGGTGGCAGCATCGAAGTTGAGCGTGATGCATTCATGCTTTCTGGTGTAGTCGGCTTCGGTAATGGCTTTGACATTCGTGCATCCTACATGAACTCTGACGAGCTAGAAGTTGACGGTTCAGACCAAAACGACACAGACGCTCAAGCGTACAACTTAGGTGTTTACTACACTATGCCTGCGGGCACAGAGTTAAGAGCAACTTACTCTAAAGTTGACAACGAGTCTGCTTCTGCTTACGACTTCGGTATTGGTGGAACTGGCGCAAGCACCGGCGATGACGTTGAGATGATCGCAGTTGGTATCGTTCAGTGGTTCTAAGCTGAAACATACCTAAACCTTACGGTTTAAAAGGCACCTTCGGGTGCCTTTTTTTATGACTTTTTCATTATCCCGTGTGGCCAGATTAAGATGCTGATTTTCCCACCACGATCTTGTAGAATCGACGGACAATTATTTTAATCAAGGGATACTGATTCATGTGGCAAAAACTCTGGTTTGTTATGCTCCTCACCAGCTCCTATGCATGGGCCGGTTGCGATCGTGAGACAGTAGACTTCTACCTGAAAAAGGGATTCAACCAAGAACAAATTACGCAACTATGTGCGCAGTCAACACCGACCGCCCCGAGTTATCAGCCCTATCAAAAGCCTGTTGTCATCGTCAAACAAGGCTACATGCCTGGTATGAGCGAAGAGGAATCACGCGCAATACGTACCCTCAAAGGCAGTATCGATGCCCGTTCAGTGGATGTGACGGACACTAAAATTAATTATATTTCCAAACTATGTATGCGCGTGGGTAATTCTCCAGAGAAAGAGCAACGCATGACCAAATGTGTGGATGTTGCCTATTCCATTTCGCGTGATAATCTTAAGGTGCGCGAATCTGGCGGGGGAATGATGTTTTTTGGTCGTGAATCTGTCACTGTCAGCAGTGAAAAGGTGCTAAGAAAACTGACGATCAAAGATCCTTGGTCATCCATGCCGCCCGATCTTGCCCTCAATCTTAAGCGCAAGTATGAATCGCTGGATAATCCTACCGAAATTGATGTGCCACTGCGTCGCGGGGCTGCACCCCATGAAGTGATTGACGCAATTCGTACCCTATCCTCTGTGACAGCACGAACAAATATCGGCTCTGAAGAAAGTGAAGTTGAAAAAATTCTCAGCGAGGATTATGTGCCGCCGACCGAGGAAGAGTACGTGGCTTCTCAGCCAACCTATGAAGAAGAGAAACAAATCGAGAAAAAGAAAAAGAAATGGTGGAACCCGTTTGACTAATTCGGTTAACCGATTAACCGTTAACTTATAGTACTATACTTTTTACTAGTTGTTGCAGTCAGCAGTTAATCATTCGTCTTGTGTCGGTTGTGCGGGTGCCGATGCAGGCACTTTTTGAATCAAAGAGCGTTCATGCATAGCACTGGGTATCGGTATATTCATGAGGTCCAATAGGGTTGGAGTGACCGCACCTAAACCACGACCTGCTTCTAAAGTAATCTCTTCATCACTGTGACTCATCACCATGCATGGCACCGGATTCGTCGTGTGTTGCGTGTGTGGATCACCCGTCAGGGCATCGTACATTTCGTCGCAGTTGCCGTGATCTGACGTGAGCAATACATTGACACCATGTTCATTAGCCGCGTCTAATAAGCGTCCCACTTGTTTATCCATGAACTCCAAGGCTTTAATAATCGCAGCTGGCACCGCCGTGTGCCCGACCATATCACCATTCGCATAATTCACTATAATCAGACTATGCACGCCGCCCTGCACTGAATTGATCACTTCATCTGTCACTTCTTTAGCACTCATTTCAGGCTTTAAATCATACGTGGCCACTTTTGGCGAGGGCACCATGGTACGGTCTTCTCCTGCATAAGGTTTTTCCCTGCCGCCGTTGATGAAAAAAGTGACATGTGGATACTTTTCCGTCTCTGCACAGTGGAATTGCTTGAGCCCACAATTACTCACAACTTCTGCTAGCGATATGGTCGGGTGTTCAGATTTAAACGCCACTGGACTGGTAAAGGACGAATGGAACTCGGTCATAGTGCACATGTGAATGGGGCGGTAATCATGACGATCAAATTCTTCAAACTGTTCTTCTGCCAATGCAGCACCCAATTGGCGGGGGCGATCATTGCGAAAGTTAAAGAATATCACTTCATCGTCTTGCTGAATTCTGTCTGTGCCCTCAATAATGGTTGGCGTGATGAATTCATCAAATATCTCTTTCTTATAACTCATTCTAATAGCCAGTCTGGCTGACTCTTCAACTGGCACCTCACCATTGCCAACTAATGCATTGAATGCGCTCTCAGTTCTGTCCCATCGTCGATCTCTATCCATTGCATAATAACGACCAATAACGGTATGAATCGCCCCGCGGGCTTCTTCCAATGGCTTGTTTAATTCTTCTAAATAACTCAATGCCGTATTAGGACTGGTATCACGCCCATCGGTAATCATATGCACTGCCGGTTTTACTCCATGGACTTTGCACATTTCCAATAAAGCTTTGAGGTGTTCTATATGCGAATGTACACCGCCATCAGAGACTAATCCTAGCAAGTGAATTGGACGGGATTTTTTGCGTGCTTTCTTTATTGCTTTAAGCAGCACTTCGTTCTTAAAGAAGCGTCCATCATGAATGGCATCATTAATCAGTACTAAATCCTGATGAATAATATTGCCGCAACCCATGGTGATATGCCCCACTTCAGAATTACCCATTTGACCATCTGGTAATCCAACTGCCCCTCCAGAGGCTTCTAAGGTCGTGTAGGGATAATCGTTGAAGAATGAATCTAACCGGGGTGTATGTGCCTGCGTGATGGCATTATGCTCACCGGGAGCATTGACCCCAAAACCGTCCAAAATAATGAGCATGGCGCGCTCACTAGCAGTTTTTTTCTCAATCCTTGCCATCTTTTTCTTGTGCTTTTTGTTGTGTTTCAAGCAACTCTATCTCATCAAGTTCTTGATCCATTTCTAGTTCTGTCATGGCACGAAAACGATTGTCATCGTCACTTACCACGGTTTTAGTTTTAACAAATCTTGACATGACCAATCCCAACTCAAACAGCAACCAAACGGGCACGGCTAATAATACTTGAGAAATCACATCTGGAGGTGTTAGCAACATGCCCACTACAAAAGCACCCACGATGACATATGAGCGCGCACTGGCTAACGCTTCAGCAGTGGTCACTCCGGTGACGATTAATACAAATGTCAACACAGGCACCTCAAAGGCTGCACCAAATGCGATGAACATTTTGGTGACAAAATCCAAATAACGGCTGATGTCTGTCATCACCGAAACACCTTCTGGTGTCGTTGAGGTGAAAAACCCAAATACCAGTGGAAACACCACATAGTATGCGAACATCATACCGACATAGAATAATATCGAACTTGAGGCCAGCAAAGGTAGTACCCATTTGCGCTCATGCTTATACAAACCCGGTGCGACAAATGCCCATGCCTGATATAAAATCCAAGGAATGGTCACCACCACAGCAGCTAACATCACCAACTTGAATGGCGTTAAAAAAGGCGAGGCCACATCGATGGCGACCATGGTGCTCTGTGCTGGCAGATGCTTAAGTAAGGGCTCTGCCATAAAAGAATATAATTGATTAGCGAATGGGAATAATCCCAACACGACGACCACTATACCTAATAGCACTTTGATCAATCGATCTCGCAATTCCACTAAGTGAGACACTAAGCTATCTTGCTTGTCGGCTGGTGATGAATTTTGCTCACTCATTATGATGGCTTATGACTTTTCTTCGGTGGGGCTGGAGTGTATGGAGTTTGTAGACTCTGCAGAGGACTCTGCGCTACTTATGCTAGCCTCATTAGGCTGGGGTGCCTGCACTTGTGTAACTGCCGTATCGACTGCTTTACTCATAGCAGATTGCTCACCAGCGATATCACGTATTTCATTATGTGTGCTTTGTTGCGCATCTTTGAGTATATTTCTCAATTGAGAAATTTCATTCTGTTGCTGTTCAAGCATCTCTTTGAGTTCAGCTGATTTTAATTCTTGTTCAATATCAGAACGCACTGCTGTGAGCATCTGTTTAACCTTGCCTACCCAACGACCAAGTTTTGCTGCCAAAACAGGTAACTTATCTGGCCCTACTACCACTAGTGCTACCATCAATACGATAGCCAGTTCCCAAAAGCTAAAATCGAACATATGAAGTTAGCTTAAATGGTTAATTATCTTTTGAATCATCAGAAGATTTAGTCTCTTCTGATTCCCCATTTTTAACAGCGCTTTTAAAATTCTTAATTGCACCACCTAAGTCTCCACCCATATTTTTCAAACGTTTGGTGCCAAACAATAACAACACGATGGCCAGTATAATAAGCAGTTGCCAAATACTAATTCCCATTTATTTTCTCCAATATGTGATCTACATCTATTGATTGCGTTGAGCTTTTTCTGCCAACCCAGACATGCCAAATCGACGATCCAGCTCTTGTGTCACCTGTTCTATCGACAATCCTTCATTGATTAGTAGCACTAGGCTATGAAACCATAAATCTGCCACTTCATTGATCAATGCCTGTTTGTCATCACCCTTAGCGGCAATGATAACCTCACTGGCTTCTTCACCCACTTTTTTAAGAATCTGATCTAAACCTTTGGCATACAAGCTGGCGACATAAGAGTCATCAGCACTGGCATTTTTTCTCTCAATTAAGACTTGTTGTAAGGCGACTAGGAACTCTTGATTGTGCACTGTTTTGATTCATGGTTACTCGGATTCGTAGAATAACATAAGCAAGCATAGTGATTTAGTATCGAATGGGGATATTCTGAGCTTGCATGGCCTGTTTAGCTTGTTCGACAGTGTATTCACCAAAATGAAAAATACTTGCCGCCAGTACCGCATCGGCTTTACCTTCACTGACACCTGCGCATAAATGGTCTAAGTTGCCAACACCACCCGAAGCAATGACAGGGATTGACACCGCCTCACTAATGGTCCTTGTGAGCTCCAAATCAAAGCCAATTTTAGTGCCATCTCTATCCATGCTAGTCAGCAACAATTCACCTGCGCCATAATCAGTCATGCGTTTTGCCCACTCTAGCGCGTCAATTCCCGTCGGTGTGCGGCCACCATGAGTGAATATTTCCCAACGATTAGGCTGATCTGGACTGGAAACTTTTTTAGCATCGATAGATAGCACAATGCATTGAGAGCCCACTTTATCTGCCGCTTCTTTCACCAATTCAGGGCGTTTTACCGCAGCGGTGTTAATGCCCACCTTATCTGCACCCGCATTCAACATACGACGAATATCTTCTACTGTGCGTATGCCACCCCCAACCGTCAGTGGAATAAATACTTGGCTGGCCACTTGTTCTACAACATGCGCCATGGTGCTACGCTCATCCGAACTGGCCGTAATATCAAGAAAGGTAATCTCGTCAGCGCCTTCGGCATTATATCGCTTGGCGACTTCTACTGGGTCACCTGCGTCACGGATATCAACAAATTTAACGCCTTTAACCACGCGTCCTGCATCCACATCCAAACAAGGGATGATGCGCTTAGCTAACATCGGGGCAGTGGTTTGAGTCTTTTGGCATGCGCTTGGGCCTCAGCCAAATCAATGGTGCCCTCATACAATGCACGTCCAACTACAACGCCTACAATGCCTTCTTCATCAGTCGCACAAAGGCGTTTTATATCATTAATATCTGTCACACCCCCAGAAGCAATCACCGGAATATGTATCGCTTCGGCGAGTTCTACGGTGGCTTCTACGTTGACACCTTGCATCATGCCGTCACGACTAACGTCAGTAAATACAATCGCTGCCACTCCATCAGCTTCGAAATGTTGTGCAAGATCAATCACATCATGGTGAGATAATTTAGACCAGCCATCAATAGCCACTTTGCCATTTTTAGCGTCTAATCCAATAATGATATGGCCAGGAAATTCCATACATAAATCATTAACAAAATGAGGCGCGGTCACAGCACGTGTGCCGATAATCACATATTGCACGCCAGCATTAAGATAATCCTGAACAGTGTCTTCATCACGAATACCACCCCCGACTTGAATTGGCACATCAGGATATTTTGTGGCAATCTTTTCGATTACAGAAAAACTTCTGGGCGCCCCTGCGGTAGCACCATCTAAGTCGACAAGATGTAATCGCTCTGCTCCGGCTTGCACCCATTTATCTGCCATTTCTAATGGATCTTCAGCAAATATTGTTTCATCATCCATACGTCCTTGACGCAAACGCACACAACGCCCATCTTTGATATCAATAGCCGGAATAATTATCATTTTTGTAAAACCTTTTTTCTCTTGCAGTAATGGCCGAGTTGATAGTTACTCTACCGACCAGTTTAAAAAGTTCTTAAGCAATTGCAAACCATTATCAGCACTTTTCTCAGGATGACATTGCATTGCGAAAATGTTGTCTTGAGCAAGTACCGAAGTAAATTCAATGCCATAATTAGTGCGTCCAGCTGCTTTTTCATTCTGCGTCAGCGCCACATAGTAGCTATGCACAAAATAAAAATAACTGTCTTGGTTGATGCCACGCCAGAGGGGATGATCAATCGATTGTTGAATCTGGTTCCATCCCATATGAGGCACCTTGAGCCGGTCACCATCAATACGCATGTTCGCATCAAAACGCCGCACAGCTCCTGAAACTATCCCTAAACAAGGCGTGCCGCCATTTTCTTCACTGTGTTCCAGTAACACCTGCATGCCCATACAAATACCTAAAAATGGCTTTTCCTGAGCCGCTTTTTTTAATATGGGTAGCAACGCACAGGCTTGAATTTGCTTCATGCAATCCGCGGCCGCACCTTGCCCTGGAAAAACGACTCGATCAGCATTATCAATATCTTCAGGGCGCTGGCACACCTCAATGATTTGTCGATCATTGCTAACTGCATTAAGCGCACTGGTGACGGAATGTAGATTACTCATTCCATAATCTACGACAGCGATTTTTTCCACGAACGTTGGCTAATTAATTGGTCAATTAAATGAAGTGACTAAGACTCTCTATAAAGCGCCTTTGGTCGACGGTAATTGATCAGCCATGCGCGGATCAATCTCACATGCAAAACGCAGGGTGCGACCCAAAGCCTTAAATATCGTTTCAGCAATGTGATGCGAATTAGTGCCTTTGAGATTATCGACATGCATAGTCACTTGTGCGTGATTAACAAACCCTTGCAAGAATTCTGTGATCAAATCTACATCAAAATCGCCGACCCGTGCTCTGGGGTAATCTACCGCATAATGTAAGCCAGGACGACCAGAAAAATCGACCACAACCCTGGATAATGCTTCGTCCAGCGGCACATAAGCATGACCATAGCGACGCAAACCGACCTTATCGCCCAACGCTTGTTTAAACGCCTGCCCGAGAGTGATGCCGGAATCTTCCACCGTATGGTGCGCATCCACCGCTAGGTCACCGACTGCCTTGAGGGTGATGTCAAACTGCCCATGACGAACGATTTGATCCAGCATATGATCCAAGAAAGGAATGCCTGTGTCGATTTGACCCTGGCCCGAACCATCCAGATTTAACTCGACTGTGATTTGGGTTTCTAGAGTATTTCGCTCTATCTTTGACGTACGTGCTGTCATAACTGTATGTTCATCCAAAAAATCATTCTTAAGAGAGGTTTATTATACCTCTAACCAGAACGTCGCGGGACCATCATTTGTTAATGAAACCTGCATATCTGCGCCAAAATGACCTTGCTGCACATATGGATGATGTTTTTGTGCATAGTCAATTAAGTGTTGAAAATATTGTTGCCCAGTTTCTGCGCATACATTATGGCTAAAACTCGGTCTATTTCCCTTATTAGTATTGGCTAACAAGGTAAATTGAGGCACCAATAATAACCCTGCTTGCATATCATGCAGGCTCTTATTCATCTTTCCCTTTTCATCTTCAAAGATTCGATAATTCAATATGCGCTCACAACAGCGTTCAATCTCTACTGGCGTGTCATGTGCTTGTACCGCCACTAATGCCAATATTCCTTGCTCAATTTTTGCCACACAGCGCTGATCAATTTCCACCTGCGCTGC
Organism: uncultured Thiotrichales bacterium; assembly: GCA_964410595.1. Lineage (GTDB taxonomy): Bacteria > Pseudomonadota > Gammaproteobacteria > UBA4575 > UBA4575 > UBA1858. Next base: position 12,150 of record CAYPHQ010000010.1, on the reverse strand, counting down.
ACTCACCCTTTGCAGTAATGCGATCATGTATAACGATCAGCAAGTTCGTTGGTGGCTTGCACCAAGGCATCCACTATTTCCACCTCCGTTGCGGAATGACCACTGGTCGGCGCAATAGTAAACTTTGCCTGCGGCCAAACCTGATGTAATGCATAGGCTTGATCGATGGGGCATACCACGTCATAGCGACCATGCACTATGTAACCAGGAACACTAGCCAGTTTCGCAGCATTTTCTATGAGCTGGTTAGGGCTCAAATAACTGTTATTCATAAAGTAATGGCATTCAATACGAGCCAAGCTGAGTGCTATCTGTGGATCACCAAAATGTGCTCTCACCTCAGCTTTCGGTATTAATGTGGAAGTATTCCCCTCCCAAATTGACCACTCCTGTGCCGCTTTGAGTTGGATTTCTGTGTCGTCAGAGGTTAAGCGTTGATAGTAAGCAGCGACCATATCACCGCGTTCACTCTCTGGAATCACCGCTTCATAGGCTTGCCAATAATCTGGAAAAATTTCGCTTGCACCCTGCTGATAAAACCATTTAATGTCCTCATCACGACACAGAAAAACACCGCGCAATATCAATCCTAAAACACGTTGTGCATGAGCTTGCGTATAGGCCAGCCCCAGTGTCGACCCCCATGAACCACCAAAAACCACCCATTGCTCAATCTTCAAGTGCGTGCGCAGTGTCTCGAGATCATCAATCAAATCTTGCGTAGTATTGTCTTTAAGACAAGCATGCGGCCTCGAACGTCCTGCACCACGTTGGTCTAACAAGACAATACGATAACGCTCTGGGTCAAAAAAACGCGGATGATAGGCTTCACAGCCCGATCCCGGGCCTCCGTGCAGAAATACGGCGGGCAGTCCATTCGGGTTGCCATATTCGCCGTACCATAATCTATGTTGATCAGACACACCCAGATAAGCCTCATTATAGGGCGCTATTTCAGGATAAAGTGATAACATTCTCTTTTTATTCAGACCTTATTTCGCACACAATATCATGACAGATAGAATTTCCAATAATCAATCATCCACGCCACGGTATGCCTATGAACAGGCGCCCAAAGCACTCTACCATCTCGCCGGCAAAGCAATTGCAGACTTTCGAATGATCAAACCACATGATCGTATTTTATTGGGTTTGTCTGGTGGCAAGGATTCTCTCAGTTTGCTGCATATCTTAATGCATTTTCAACGTCATGCGCCGATTCCGTTCGATATTGGTGTCGTCACTGTAGACCCCCAATCTGATGCATTTGACCCATCCCCATTGATACCTTATCTGAAAACACTGGATGTCCCCTACTATTACCAATCTGAGCCGATTTTGGATTTGGCGGATAAGCACATGGATAATGATTCTTTCTGTGCTTTTTGCTCACGTATGAAACGCGGCATTATTTATTCCACCGCGCGCCGTGAAAATTACAACGTGATTGCTCTAGCTCAACACTTAGATGATCTAGCTGAAAGCTTTCTGATGTCAGCCTTTCATGGCGGTACACTCAACACTATGAAAGCCCACTATGTAATTGATCAAGGAGATCTTCGCGTAATTCGACCATTGGTCTATACACGGGAACACCAAACAGAGGAATTTGCACGTCACGCGCAACTGCCAGTGATTCCAGAAAATTGTCCAGCCTGTTTTGATATGCCCACTCAACGCCATCACTTCAAGGGCATCCTCAAGACAGAAGAAAAAAATAATCCTCATTTATATCAGAGCCTATTGAGTGCGATGCGCCCTTTAATAGAACGCAATAATCAATCTCAAGAGGATTAAAAATTCTTCTGCTATAGACGACCGACCTATCACCACTACAAACATTTAAATTATTACTGACGATGCGTTCAACGCTGTTGAACGCCATTCAAAATCTGTTCAACAATCGTGTGTTAATCCACCAAAAATATCATTTTATTTCATAGGGTTATGACTGATTTGATCTGTGCCATACGCATGAAGCCATAGTCAACCAGGCCTAATAGATAGCTTTAATATCAATTAATTAGATAATTAAATTATCATACATATTTATTAATTTCGCGTCTATCCTATGCGCATGACCACACTAGCAAAGCGCATCGCTCAGGCCCGTAAAAATCTAGGTTTATCTCAGGAAAGACTCGCAGAACGCCTAAATATATCGCGTGGCGCTTGCGGTCACTGGGAACGGGGAGTCGCAACACCGAGTACTGATCACTTATACGAACTCAGTCAAATCCTCGATATTGATATTCATTGGTTAGTTGCGGGTGAGCCCTATAATAGTCCGATCCGAATCAATGAAACCTCAGTACCAGAGTATGAAAATATTCAAGACAAACAACTAAAAGAAATAATCCGCATCTTCTTTCGTTTATCCGCCGAAAAACGCCGCATCATTTTAGATTTACTGCGCCAGCTATAACCTCAATCTAACTCTATTCACAACACCTGCATTACAAGTCTATCTTCAAAGTCTTGCGTGCCACAATCATGGCTTGGTGCCGCCAGCCCAATTGTTGGTTGCCCTGATTTCTCTCCTCTCTATAAACCAGTATTTGCATACCTTGGCAACGTGTTATGAGTTCGTTACTTTGCAGTAAATAATCTTTATTGCTAGGTCCAATGTTAGGATCTTTATCTTCCACAAACGTCTGATAAAACAAACAGCCCCCGGGTTTAAGGCTGTCAATCAAGTGAGCAAATGTTGGCCGATGTAAAAAATGGCTAAGCACCACCACATCAAAACTATTACTCTCTGGTGGATGCTGTTCTATATCTCTTACTTTAGTTTGCACAGTCACTTGCAGTCGGGCCGCTTGCTCATTGCACTTGCTCACAGCCACAGGAGAAATATCCCAAGCATGAGTCTGCAGACCTGCTTGAGCCAAGAGCATGGCATTCCCCCCGAGTCCACATGCTAGATCAATGGCAACACCCGTGGTCGGTAATAGATGTTGATTCTCTAATAACACATCACTGGCTTGAACTTGTTGATTGGAGGACTGGCTGTAGGCGTTATCCCATTTTTGTCTAGCAGTACTCATAATTAGTTTAACGACGCCAAAATACCGGAGTAAAAATTACTAGCAAAGTAAAAATTTCTAAGCGTCCTAACAACATACCCAAACATAAGACATATTTACTGAATGCATTAATATCGGAATAATTATTAGCTACCTCACCTAGACCTGGACCAAGATTATTCAGTGTCGCTGCCACAGCTGAAAATGCAGTCACCTGATCAATACCACTAGCAAGTAGCATTAACAGCATAATAATAAATATACCAATGTAAGCAGACAAAAAGCCCCATACCGCCTCAATGACTCTATTATCTACAGGCTTTTTACCCAACTTAACCGCAAAATGTGCATTAGGGTGAACAAGACGCTTTAATTCTCTCAAACCCTGTTTGAATAATAGCAGCATACGGATAACCTTCATGCCGCCTCCCGTAGAACCCGCGCAACCTCCGATGAAACTCAACATAATTAATAGCACAGGTATAAAGGTTGGCCATACGGAAAAATCATCCGAAGTGAAACCCGTCGTTGTTCCTATCGATACAACTTGAAACACTACTGTTGTGATTTGATCAAATAAAAGTCCACTCAAAGTATCATGAAATTTGACTACACTTAAAATAATTATCGAACTTGCCAGCAATATTAAGCAATACATTTTAAATTCATCATCACGCCAGTAATGGGGTAGGGAACGATGACGCCATACCAAAAAATGTAAGCCAAAATTAGCCCCTGATAGGAGCATGAAAACAATCGCTACCCATTCGATGATACGACTATCAAAATATTGTAAATTCAGATCATGAGTAGAAAAGCCACCAATGGCTATAGTAGAAAAACTATGGCTGATAGCATCAAATACGGTCATTCCGGCTAACCAGTAACTCAACGCGCATAGAATCGTTAACGATAGATAGATATACCACAGTGCTTTGGCAGTTTCTGTAATGCGTGGAGTGAGTTTGTTATCTTTCACCGGCCCAGGAGTCTCGGCACGATATAATTGCATACCTCCCACACCCAACATGGGCAAAATTGCCACTGCCAGCACGATAATCCCCATTCCACCCAACCACTGTAGCTGTTGGCGATAAAACAAAATTGAATAGGGCAGGTGATCTAACTGAGTGAGTACCGTCGCCCCTGTAGTCGTTAGGCCAGAAATAGATTCAAACAAACTATCCACAAAACCCAATGCTAAAGCATTGGACAGAAAGAAGGGAATCGAGCCAAATAAACCTAATACCGTCCAAAACAATACGACAATGACAAACCCATCACGCAGTCTTAGATCAGATTGGTAATTTCGAAAGGGATACCACAATAAGAAGCCTGTTATGAGAGTGGCTAAAAAGGCCATGGCAAGACTATCAACACTGTCACTCTCATTATAGAAAAGTCCCACACCCACGGCCGGTAACATAGTGATGCTGAATATCATCAGCAACTGACCTAAAATGCGAAGAATGACAAATGGTTGCATAAACTAGCGTTGTATCTGTTATATAAAAGTAGCACTGACTTGGAACAAACGTTCAACATCACTGACTTTGTTTTTATCTGCCAAATAAATAATCACATGATCCTCTGACTCAATCAGTAATTCTGGTGTTGCAATGATCACCTCATCCGCTCGTACTATGGCTCCTATGCCAGCACTGGCAGGTAGTTTTAATTCATGTATCTTTCTTCCCACCACTTTTGACGTTCGACGATCGCCATGTGCCACTGCTTCTATTGCTTCTGCATATCCTTTACGTAACGAATGCACAGCCACTACATCACCTCGACGAATATGAGCAAGTAAGGCACCAATTGTGACTTGTTGAGGTGAGATTGCAGTATCAATCATGCCACTTTCCACCAGCTCAATATAACTAGGCCGGTTAATTAATGACATAGTTTTACGCGCCCCTAAACGTTTCGCCAACATAGAAGATAATATGTTTGCCTCATCATCATTTGTAAGTGCACAAAACACATCAACGCTATCAATATTCTCTTCCATTAATAAATTTTCATCCGCTGCATCACCCTGCAATACGATAGTCTTTTCCAATATTTCAGAGAGAGACTTGGCACGCTCAGCATCACGCTCTATCAATTTAACGCGATAGTGTGGCTCTAAAATCTGTGCCAACAGCAGTCCAATATTTCCGCCACCGGCAATAATTACACGTCGATTTGGTTTATCTAAACCTTGCAACATAGTGGTAATATTTTTTGCTTTAGAAGACGCTGCAATAAAAAATAATTCATCACCCGCTTCCAACTCTACATCTTGCTCAATAGTTAACAATTGTTGATGTCGATACATGGCGACCAAATTGGTATCCATATCTTTCATATCATCAAATATGGCGCTAACTTTTTTACCAATCAACATGCTCTTAGCGTGCAAAGCAATCGCGATTAGTTTAACTTTGCCATCAGCAAAATTAAGTACTTGCAAGGCCCCTGGATGCTCTATTAAATTTTCAATGTATTTTGAAACAAGATATTCTGGACTAATCAGTACATCGATGGGCAAGGCTTCTTGCACAAACAGACCATCATAGTCCAAATAATCTGTTGCTCTTACGCGCGCAATTTTAGTTGGAGTATGAAACAGTGTGTAAGCAATCTGGCAGGCAACCATATTGGTTTCATCGCTGTTGGTTAATGCCACCACCATGTTGGCGTCCATCGCACCGGCTTGCGCCAATACCGTTGGATGAGATGCATGTCCCACCACTGTCTGTAAATCAGCTCGATCTTGAATCTCTTGCAAGACCTTCGGATCACTGTCTACCAAAGTAATATCATTGGATTCATTCGCCAGACTCAGCGCTAACGATCCTCCCACCTGACCTGCACCTAGAATTATTATTTTCATATTACTTTATTGACTTTTTGTATAAATATATCAAGCGGAGTCTTTCGCACCTATGCCCAATGAACGTAGCTTCCTATATAAATGAGTTCTTTCCATCCCCACTCTATCTGCTAACTTACTGACACTTCCATTGACGATATTTAGCTGATGAACGAGATACTCCTTTTCAAACATTTCACGCGCTTCTCTGAGAGGCAAATCAAATAAATGCTCGACATCGGCATAGTGCATAAACGCACTATCAATATTTTTGGGCAATACTTTTTCTACATCTTCAATTGTTATTTCTCCATCAGATGCATCTAATAGTAACTGCTTAATCATACACTTAAGCTCACTGATATTGCCGGGCCATTGATAATGCAAAAGTGCATTCTGTGCCGCAATAGAACATTTACTATAAGGATAATTGTCTTCTGACGAAAAGGTGTCAATCAAAGAGTTTACTAGTTCAGGAATATCTTCAGCATGATCTCTCAATGCGGGTACTTGCAGTGTTGTAAATGAAAACACTTTTTGCATCTCTGGCACGCAATCTTTTTCATGACCTAAAGCCATTGATATACAAAATCGAACATCAAAACGCTCAAACATTTTTAATGACACAAGTTGCTTCATTAAGCCACATATGCGTTTTTGTATGCTGGCATCTATAGTATGGACATCAGGCAAGCATACTGTTCCACCTTGAGCCTGTTTAATCGTGTCTACAAACAACGTATTAAACCGTGACCAATCATTATCACTCAATGCTGTTTCAAATAAGGAACTCGTATCCATCACTATAAAAGGAGACTGCTTGCGTTCACTGATTTGATGGATGTATTTCAATATAGTTTGACGACCTGAGCCAACCTCACCAATGGCAAGCAAGTGACTGTCGATACGTGCACAGCGCTCACATAACTCCAACATACTTTTCATCAGCTGGCTGTTACCGACTGGCTGGTCTATCTGTTCATCCGCACGGCTAGTGAATTGACTATGCTTTTTGTATTCATCTAAGGCAGCGCGAATAGTGGTAATCAATTTTGCTGTAGTGAGGGGTTTCTCTACAAAACTAAACGCACCCAATCGAGTCGCCTCAACTGCTGTTTCAACCGTGCCATGCCCAGACATCATAACGATTGGGCATTTAATCAATTTTTTTTGTTGCCAGTCCTTAAGCAGAGTGATGCCATCTTCCTCTGGCATCCAGATATCTAATAAGACTAAATCATAGTCCATTTCTTGCGCATACTGTCGTGCCTTATTAGCACTGGCCGCAGCATTCACCTGATAACCTTCATCAGTCAATATATCACTGACTAGGTTACGAATATCCGGCTCATCATCAACGACTAATATGCGCTCATTCATTCACTGTCATCCTCAATATTATCTCTCGATTTGACTGTCTGACTATACAATGGAAACCTAATGTTCACTGTGGCGCCACTACCCTCAGCATTTTCTATCTGAATATGCCCATTATGCTCCTCAATTATTTTTTTTACGATGGCCAAACCTAATCCATTACCTTTAATCTTTGTCGTCATGTATGGATCAAATATTCTCGCCATCAGCTTTTGAGGAATGCCGGGGCCATTATCAATAATCTTAATTCCCGCATATTTTGTGTTAGCCAACTGACATGTATAAGTATGAATGTTCATGGCCGATAACTCATCGCCGGGCATTGCCTCGATGGCATTTTTTACCAAATTATGCATGACTTGACCAAGACGAGTAGAATCACCACGGATCATCAGCGGTTGCTCGTAACAGTCTAAATCTATGTGCACATGCTCCCTATCACCCTTATATAATTCAACAATATCACGCACTAATATATTTAAATCCAAAGGATACGGCTCCATCGTCGGCATGCGTGCGTATTCTGAAAAATCGTTCACCATGTGCTTCATAGATTCAACCTGTTGCACGATGGTATTAGTTGCTCGATCCACCAATTCGGACTGTTCATCTTGTAATGTGGGTAATATTTTTCTACGTAACCGCTCCGCAGATAACTGGATCGGAGTCAGTGGATTCTTGATCTCATGAGCCAGTCGTCGTGCCACCTCACCCCAAGCAGAATCACGCTGAGCTTGCAACAGCGTAGTCACGTCATCAATCACCAGAACAAAACCACGTTGTGACTCTACCTCACTAGGCAAACTGACACTCTTACATAAAATAGTTTTAGTGCCCTGTGGTGTAAACACCTCAAGTTCTAATTGCCAGTCTTGCTCGGCACATTTGATTTTATTATGGAGTTTCACACAAAAATCTTTCAAAAATGCATGCGTCTCACCAATCTGCATAATTTGTTTATTTTCAAATTGACTAAGATCGATATTCAGTACTTCACTGGCCGCTGCATTACTAGTTTTTAAGTTATATGAACTATCCAGACTAATGACACCAGAAGATAGATATTCAAGTATTGTTTGTAAGTATGTGCGCTGATTTTCGATAATGCGCTGATTAATAATGCCGGTATCTCTTGCAACTGCGAGGCGCTCTGTCATGCGATTGAATGAAATCACCAACATTCCTAAATCATCATCTTTTGGCACAATGAGTTTCTTTTTGTACTCACCTGCCGCCACTGCCTTAGTCCCCTCGGCCAATTCTTGAATGGGTGATACCAAAACCCTTGACCAATAAAACGCTGCGAACACGGCAAACAAAGCACCCAATGCCAATACCAACGTCAAAATCAAAATAAAGTTTTGCTTAAGTGGTGTCCTTAAATAAATTAATTCATCATATTGGCCAAAAGAGTTCTGCACATTATTAGCTAATGTGCCGATACGATCAGATACAGGGTATAGAAACTGCACAAATCGATTGCCACCCGTAGGCATTGATGAAGCAATGGGATAAACCATGCGTATTTGTAGGCCTTCATCAAGCGTTGGCTCCACAGCAATATAGCGCTCACCTTGATTGACTAGCTGCAAAACACTCTCGCCTGGCAAACTAGGCACCTCAGTGGTCGGTTCACTATGGCCTGAGGCCATCATCAGATTACCCTCATCAAATAAAGCCACTTCTCTCACATCTGTAGAGATTAATAATTCGTTAATGATGAGGGTTGCATTGAATTGATCAACTTCTGAGAAATCTTCAATTCTTGGTTCCACTTGTTGACGCAAAGTTCTTATGTGCAAGTCTAAAGACGACCGAGACAAATCCACTGCGTCCTGTAATGCATTTTCCACTTCAACGTCAAACCAACTATCCACACCATGTTCCAACAACCAAATAGAAAAAGTATAGACAATGAGTACTGGGGTACTGGCAGTAAGTGTAAATAGTAAGACTAATCTCAATGTCAGCTTAGAGCCAGGATCACGACGTCGTAAACGTCCAACCAATGTGCTGATGTTATGCACTATCAAGGAGACAAAGACTGCCAATAAAAGCGTATTTATCGGCAACAACCAATTATGTAATCGGCCAAAATAAGAAACACTTTGGGTGGCATCGCCCATTAAGAATATGGCACCCACCAAAGCAGCAAACAGGGTGATTAGCAACCAGCGACTAGTTAGCACTTCACGTTTTACATTGGCCATACTGTCCACCCCGACGAAGGTCGCCAGTCTTTAGAAAGATAACTTTTGATCCTTAATGGCAGCGGTAGCGCCTCTGTCAACAATCGTACTTTGGCACGAAGATATACCGACTCTGAGAATTGTGTTGCCGAAATCGGACCAATTCTAAAATCACATAAACGAGTTTGCTGATAAAACACCGAGAACAAATCTGGATAACTCCTATCCTCACCATTCATGCTCACCACAAATTGTTTGCTCAGAGCATGGTATTTAATGGAGTAGATTTTTTGATATCTTGCCTGCACCTGATTGAACCAATTAGGGATGTTTTCTATCAGTTCCAAATCAGTTATGAATGACATCATAATTCCATTGTGAAGAGCCTCTTTGACCTTGTCATGAAGATAATAACTAACCTCACAACTGACATGGATAGATTGCTCATATTTTTTTGTAACTAATTTTTCAATTTTAATCTGTGCATCTGCATGAACAGTGCACACACTTGCTAAACACCATAATAATGACAACAACAGGCAACGTGATAGGTACATTATGACTGGTCACCAAATCGTTGATCGAGAACCGCATAAGCACAAGTAAATTCTTGCCCACTCATTGCCTTACCTCCCTCTAAAATCACTCGCTGCAAACTTACACACCCGCGTCCTGTAGCCACCCAGAGACCCCTTTTATCCGCTCGCACAACAGTGCCAGGCGCCGCCGAGTGATGCTCACAGTCCTGTACCTGTGCGGACAATATACCCAAGCGTTTATCGTCCAAGTAAGTGTAAGCACGTGGCCATGGAAAAAAAGCGCGTATTTGTCTATCAATATGCACAGCATCAGCACTCCACTCAATCAAACCATCTGATTTCTGTAACTTGCCACAATATTCAACCTGCTGGGGATCCTGCATGACCGCCTCACTACTCTCATCCATTACGCGCCCAATTGCGATCAACAGACACTCTGCCCCCATAGCCGCTAAACGATCGTGAAGACTTTGAGCGGTATCCTGCGCCTCAATGGCACACTGTGATTGATACCAAATATCGCCCGCGTCCATTTTCTGTGCCATCTGCATGATCGTCACGCCACTGTTGTCATCACCGTGCAAGATTGCATGTTGAATTGGCGATGCTCCACGCCAGCGCGGTAATAATGAAGCATGAATATTTATACAACCATATTGGGGTAACTCAAGCAGTGGCCGTTTAAACAATTGCCCGTAAGCAGCCACTATCATCAGATCGCAGCGCAATTCACGCAAATACGCCATTGAGGCTTCATCATTGATGTTTTGTGGTTGAAATATTGGCACGTTAGCTTCATTTGCCACCACTTTAACTGCACTTTCGCTGATTTTACGCCCTCTACCGGCTGGCCGATCAGGCTGTGTGATGACGCAAACACACTCATGATGACTGTCTAATAAGCATTTCAGTGCAGGTACGGCAAATTCGGGTGTGCCTGCATAGGCGATTCGAAGGGATGCGGTCATGATTTTATAGCCAGACTAGACTCACTCTAGACTAACGAGCCTCACGCGTAGACTGTGACCGAGGCAGGTCTCCGGTCTTTTCCAATTTTAGTAACTTAGTCTTAATTCTCTGACGTTTTAAGGGTGATAAATAATCAACGAACAACTTACCCTCCAGGTGATCCATCTCATGCTGAATACATACCGCTAATAATTCATCCGCCACAATCTCAAAGTGCTCCCCATGCTCATTCAAAGCCTGCACCGTGATGGTCTCCGCACGCGTAACATTTTCAAAATAACCAGGCACTGATAAACAGCCCTCCTGCATTTCTTCGCTACCATCAGCACTTATGATTTGAGGATTGATCAGGCATAACGGCTGATTTTTATGTTCTGACACGTCAATCACAATAATCTGCTGCTGAATATTGACCTGTGTGGCCGCTAATCCTATTCCTGGTGCGTCATACATGGTTTCGAACATATCTTTAACCACTTGTCGTACATTATCGTCCACCTGTGCGACTGGCTGGGCTTTCAGCCTTAAACGCGAATCTGGAAAGTGTAATATCTCAAGTAGTGCCATGGAGGTTTTAATTTCTTGGTCAAAATAACGGTCTGTTAGACAACGCTTGTTATAAGTCACATTGCCACAAACGAGCATTTTAAACCATCATCAACGATTATGCAGGACTCTTAATGTATAAACAGCGTTGGCAAAGTAGGATTTTTTTGATCATCGGATTGATTACCAGCGTAATGACCCACTCCACCACCACGCCGGCCTTGAATCCCGATCACCCAAATAGCTATATCATGAAAGAAGGCGACACATTATGGGATATTTCTAGCATTTTCCTCGAAGATCAGTGGTTATGGCCTGAAATATGGCGAGCCTACCCCCAGCTTCAAAATCCGCACTTAATTTATCCGGGTGATAGCATTCATTTCCTCTCAGACAGCAAGAGCAATCACCAACCTTATTTAAAACTGATCAGAAGCAACACTACTAACCACTCAGTCGTATTAAACAACCCACCCAATGATGCTATTAAAAGTAATCATCGTCCTTTGCCGATGCAGGCCTTGTCACCATTATTCTCTCAGCCATTATTAGTGGAACCCTCGCACTACGCTCAAGCCGCTGAAATTATCGGTGCTCGCGATCAGCGTTTGATGTTTTCCCAAGGTGATGAGGTTTATGTCATTGGT
>CAYPHQ010000009.1:7613-21502 GCA_964410595.1 uncultured Thiotrichales bacterium | reverse complement strand
TATTGGTGGAGGCGGCGAGAATCGAACTCGCGTCCGCAAATCCTGCACCTTCGGTACTACATGCTTAGAGCCGTCTTTAATTTAACAACACAAGGTCCGACGGGCAGGGCAGTGTGTTGCGATTCTGTGTTTTAGTTTAATGACGCCACTACAGACAGGTTTTGTCACGATCTTGCTAAGATGACGCCCGAGTTCCTAACGCGCAAGCTCATCAGGGCGGACGGCTTTACAACTGGTTTTTAAGCAGCTAAAGCGTAGTTGTCGTCGTTTGCGACTATTTTTTTGCAGTGTTATTTAACGAGGAGAACTACATCCTCGGCATGCACCTAGGGATTGGTAACCCACGTCGAAACCAGGTCGCCCCCAAAGATTGAGTCATTGTAACGTATTTTTAAGTATTGACTATCTATGATTGTGTGCTTTTTCGACAATCAGAGTGACTATTCAGTTCATTGTGTCGACTTATTCTCAATATTGAGGTGTTTTTGTTATTTAGTGTTCGTGTTTTGTCTCGTGCTTTTTTATAATTCCCCGATACCTTCATTATTAACTGCTTGACTGAACGAGTTTCTCATTATGCTAATTTTTCGTGGTAGCGCGGCTGCTAGTGATTTTCGTTTAAAGCAACAACTTCAGTCTATTCAGGCGATCACGTCGAATATTACTTCCATTGAAGCGGATCATATTTACTTTGTGGAACACTCAGGTGTATTAACTTCTGAGCAAATCGGAATATTGCGTGACTTGTTAAGTGTGCAGGAGGCTCTGGGAGTATCTTATGACCTTGCAGAACAATTTATTGTTTGTCCACGCATAGGCAGTATTTCTCCTTGGTCGAGCAAAGCGACTGATATTGCTAATCAGTGCGGATTGGGCAAAACCGGTCGCATAGAACATGGCGTGTTGTATCGGATTGCCGGCATGGCGACGGCATCAGCAGAGCAAGTGACAAACATAATGGCATTGTGTCATGACCGCATGACTAAGACGGTTATGAGCAGTTTCGATCAAGCGCAGCAACTATTCGCCAGTCAACAGCCACGGCGTTTAAATCAATTACCGTCTATAGACACGTTAGCGACGGATATTCAGATCTATAATACGCAGTTGGGATTGGCTTTATCGGAAGATGAGGTCGAGTATTTGGTGGAAAATTATACTCAACTAGGGCGTTGTCCTACCGATATTGAACTGATGATGTTTGCGCAGGCGAATTCTGAGCACTGTCGCCATAAAATTTTCAATGCACGTTGGACGATTGATGGCGAAAACAAGGCTGATACGCTGTTTGGCATGATCAAAACCACTTATGAGCATGCACCAGAGAATGTGTTATCCGCTTATAAAGACAATGCGGCGGTGATTACTGGGCACTCGGGGGCACGCTTTTATCCATCAAGGGATTATCGCTATCAATATAATGAGGAAGCTATTCATATCCTCATGAAAGTCGAAACGCATAATCATCCCACGGCTATTTCACCCTTCCCGGGGGCTGCGACCGGCTCAGGAGGAGAAATCCGTGATGAAGGCGCCACAGGGCGAGGAGGCTACCCCAAAGCGGGTTTATGTGGCTTTAGTGTGTCGAATTTGGAGCTCCCCGGTCTCGTGCATGAGTGGGAACAGCCCTACGGCAAGCCAGAACGGATTGTTTCCGCACTGGATATCATGATTGATGGACCGTTGGGGGCAGCCGCCTATAACAATGAATTTGGTCGTCCCAATCTGACCGGCTATTTTCGCGCCTATCAGCAAGCCATTGAGGGTGAGGTGCGTGGTTATCACAAACCCATCATGATCGCCGGTGGCATGGGCAATATACGCACACAAGACGTCGATAAACAGCGCATTCCTGAAGGCACACCGCTGGTTGTATTGGGTGGCCCCGCGATGTTGATTGGTTTGGGCGGAGGTGCGGCTTCTTCCATGGCCTCAGGTGCCAGTGATGCCGAGTTAGATTTTGCTTCCGTTCAGCGAGAAAACCCCGAAATGGAACGGCGTTGTCAGGAAGTGATTAATCGCTGTTGGGGCATGAAAGACTTGAACCCGATACTTTCCATCCATGATGTCGGGGCAGGCGGAGTTTCCAATGCACTACCGGAAATCTTGCATGATTGCGGGCAAGGTGGACGCATTGACATACGCGCCATTCCCAATGCGGAAATGAGCATGTCACCGATGGAAATATGGTGTAATGAAGCGCAAGAACGCTACGTTTTAGCGATTAATAGCGACCAAATCGACGAATTTATCAACATTTGCGAACGTGAACGATGTTGTTATGCGATTGTGGGCAGTGCTACCGATGCACCGCAATTAGTGGTGACTGATGATCAGTCGGAGATGGACCCGATTAATATGCCCATGGACGTGTTATTGGGTAAGCCGCCGAAGGTTGAACGTAACACTCAGCGTCGCTCAACGAGTGAAAAACACTACGATTTTGGCGGAATAGATCCCTTAGAGGCGGCATTAAAGGTGCTTCAGCATCCCACGGTAGCCTGCAAGAAGTTTTTGATTACTATCGGCGATCGTTCTGTGACCGGTTTAGTGGCGAGAGATCAGATGGTAGGTCCTTATCAGGTGCCTGTGGCCGATGTGGCCGTGACCGCTAGTGGATTTAACGCCTACACGGGTGAAGCGATGGCCATAGGTGAACGCACGCCACTGGCAGTGACTTCAGGGCCGGCGTCTGCAGGGATGGCGCTAGGTGAGGCTATTACCAATTTGTATGCGGCTGATGTGCGTGATATTAGCCATATACGACTTTCAGCGAATTGGATGGCTGCAGCTAATTATTCTAATGAAGACAATGTTTTATATGAGACTGTTGAAGAGCTTTCAAAGCTTTGTCGTGCGTTAAATATTGCTATTCCTGTTGGCAAAGACTCCTTGTCCATGCAAACGGATTGGCAACATCAGCAACAAGCTAAGCGCGTGGTGTCACCAGTCTCATTAATCGTCACAGCATTCAGTCCAGTGAGGGATATACGTCAAACATGGACGCCTGAGCTGAGTGCTGCAGATGATGAAAGTTGCTTGATATTGATCGATTTGAGTAAAAAAGCCCATAGATTGGGCGGTTCCTGCTTGTCTGAGGTGTATAACGCCCATGACACGCGAATTCCAAAATTAGACGATGTGGAAGATTTACGCCGTTTTACTGATTTACTCACGCAATTACGGGCAGCAGGGCAGGTGATGGCTTACCACGATCGCAGTGACGGTGGTTTGTGGGCAACGCTATGTGAAATGGCTTTTGCTGCTCGCTGTGGTTGTTCGATTGCTATTGATGCGCTTGGTGGTGACCCGATAGCTAGTTTGTTCTCGGAAGAGCTGGGCGCGGTTATCCAGGTCAAAAAAGCGCATATTGAGGCTGTTCAAGCGTTGTCAAAGAGTTGCGGACTGGAGGAATGCATAGTTTTACTAGGCAAAACCTGTACAGAAAAAGACATAAAAATTACATTTAAAAACAATGTGATAATCAATGAATCTCTTGTAAAACTTGAGGAGTTGTGGACAAATGTTAGCCACAGTATACAGGTGTTGCGCGATCGTCCTGAGTGTGCGCTGCAGGAGAAAGCCTTGATTGCTGATTCAACTTATCAAGGGTTGCAGGTGAATTTGAGCTTTGATCACAACGAAAATATTGCCGCGCCCATGATTGCCACCGGAATACGACCAAAAGTGGCGATTTTGCGTGAACAAGGCGTCAATGGGCATATCGAAATGGCGGCGGCCTTTGATCGCGCTGGTTTTGATGCCATTGATGTTCATATGAGCGATTTATTGGCTCAGCGTCATCAACTCTCACACTTTCAAGCGGTGGTTGCCTGTGGCGGTTTTTCTTATGGCGACGTCTTGGGTGCGGGCAGTGGCTGGGCCGGTAATATTATTTATAACAATCAGTTAGCGGAACAATTTAATAAGTTTTTTAATCGTTCAGACAGCTTAACGTTGGGTGTTTGTAACGGGTGTCAGATGTTGTCTCAACTTAAAACTATGATTCCTGGCGCACAACATTGGCCAACCTTTGAGCGAAATCTCTCTGAGCAGTTTGAGGCACGTTTGGTCAATGTGCGTATTGCGGAATCTCCGTCGTTATTTATGCAGGGTATGCAAGATTCGGTTTTACCGATTGTGGTGGCCCATGGTGAGGGTCGCGTTGAGGCTCATTCTGAGCAATTATCACAGATCGCTAAACAGCGGCTATCGGTAATGCATTATGTCGACTCGCAAGGACTTGATACTGAATATTATCCTCTCAATCCAAACGGGTCACCGATGGGCATTGCGGGTGTATGCAGTGAGGATGGTCGCGTGACCATCATGATGCCGCATCCGGAGCGATTATTCAGAACTGTGCAGCATTCTTGGCATCCGAAAGATTGGCAGGAAGATGGTCCTTGGATGAGGATGTTCAGAAATGCACGTGTGGCGCTGGATGGATGATTGTACTGAGTGTGAACATTATACAATTTTCTAAGTCCTAAATCTTATGCTAATAAAAAAATCTGCCCCGGTTATTGCTACTATCAAAGAATCTGAAGTGACCGACTATACGCATTATCAGCGTCGACGTGATTTTTTGAAGATATCTGGATTGGCACTCGGTGGTGCCATAGGGAGCCAATTAGTGCCGTCACTATTGTCGGCTCAGGAGCATGAGCCGCCTGATATGCTTAAATTCCGGCCATCACAGGATGATCATCTGCGCGAGCAACTCACGGATGAGGGTAAAGTCACTTCATATAATAATTTCTATGAGCTCGGCACTGGCAAAAGCGATCCTGTGAAAAATGCGCATTTGCTCAAGACCCGCCCATGGACAATAGAAGTCGGGGGTGAGTGTGATAAGCCTGGAGTGCTAGGCATTGAAGATTTACTGTCTGGCTTTGATTTGGAAGAACGTATTTATCGTCTGCGCTGTGTGGAAGCATGGTCAATGGTGATTCCATGGATCGGCATTGAGCTGGGATCGGTACTGAAACGTTTTCAACCCAATAGCCGTGCTAAATATGTTGAATTTGTCACCTTGATGGATGCTGATAATTTGCCTGGACAAAAACGCCAGATTTTAGACTGGCCCTATCGGGAAGGATTGCGTATAGATGAAGCCATGCATCCCTTAACGTTATTGAGTGTGGGTTTGTATGGTAAGGTGTTGCCGAATCAAAATGGTGCGCCTGTGCGTTTAGTGGTGCCTTGGAAGTATGGGTTTAAGAGTATCAAATCTATCGTGGCGATCCGCTTGACTGAGCAGCAGCCAGCCACCAGTTGGAATCTCTCTGCACCTAGAGAATATGGCTTTTATGCTAATGTGAATCCTGAGGTTGATCATCCGCGCTGGAGTCAGGCACGTGAACGTAAAATTGGTCATTTGCGCAAGACACCCACTGAGATGTTCAATGGCTATGGTGAGCAAGTGGCATCGATGTACTCACAGATGGATTTATCACGCTGGTATTAACTTGTTAGTGCATCTTACTACTGAATAATCGCTTAACTATCCAGCTTTTTATGGCGCACGCGTTTGGGTTGTGCTGCATCTTCGCCAAGACGTTGCTTGCGGTCTGTTTCGTATTCAGAAAAATTACCTTCAAACCAAACCAGTTCGCCTTCACCTTCAAAAGCAAGAATGTGTGTTGCAATACGATCTAAGAACCAGCGGTCATGGGAGATTACGATACTGTTGCCAGGGAAGTTTAATAAGCCTTCTTCGAGCGCGCGTAATGTCTCCACATCGAGATCGTTGGTCGGCTCATCAAGTAGTAGGACGTTGCCACCGGTGCGCAATAATTTAGCTAACTGCAAACGATTGCGCTCACCACCAGAAAGTTGTTTGACTAACTTTTGTTGATCGCCACCTTTGAAGTTGAAGCGACTGACATAACCGCGCGAGGGTAAGCTATAACTCCCGACGGTAATATTATCGAGTCCATCGGAGACTTCTTCCCACACCGTCTTGTCGCCCTGTAGATCGTCACGCAACTGATCGACATAAGACAATTGCACGGATTCTCCGATGACTAACTCACCATCATCGATACTTTCTTCTCCGATGATCATTTTGAATAGAGTGGTTTTACCGACGCCGTTACCCCCAACGATGCCAACGATGGCTCCTCGAGGTATAGTGAAAGAGACATTTTCAAATAGTACTCGGTCTTCAAAGCGCTTGGTGAGATTTTTGGCTTCGATGACTTGATCCCCTAATCTTTCACCCACCGGGATGAAGATTTCGTTGGTTTCGGCGCGCGATTGATATTCTTGCGAACTCAATTCTTCAAAGCGTTTAAGACGTGCTTTGCTTTTGGCTTGACGGGCTTTGGGATTGCTGCGTACCCATTCGAGTTCCGCCGATATAGTTTTTTGGCGAGCAGCTTGTTGTTTTTCTTCTTGAGCTAAACGTTTTTCTTTTTGATCCAGCCAAGTGGAATAATTGCCTTCCCATGGAATGCCGTGGCCACGGTCTAATTCAAGAATCCAACCAGCGACATTATCGAGGAAATAGCGGTCGTGTGTTACCGCCACCACCGTGCCGGAGTAATCTTTTAGGAATTGTTCCAACCAAGCCACGGAATCGGCATCTAGGTGGTTAGTTGGCTCGTCTAAGATTAACATTTCTGGTTTAGATAATAACAACTGACACAGTGCCACACGTCGACGCTCGCCCCCAGATAAATGTTCAATATTGGCCTCCCAAGGGGGTAGACGCAGTGCATCAGCTGCCACGTCTAAGGTGCGCTCTACATTCCACCCATCGGCCGCTTCAATTTGATCTTGAAGCTTGGCTTGTTGTTCAAGGGCTGCGGTCATCTCATCATCGGACATGGGTTCGGCAAATTTCATACTAATCGCATTGAATTCATCCAATGCTTGTTTTAGTGGTGCGATACCTAGTTCAACGTTACCACGCACGTTCAGATTATTGTCTAGTTGCGGTTCTTGGGCTAAGTAACCGATTTTAAGATTGTTTTGTGGTCGAGCTTCACCAATATAATCTTTATCAATACCAGCCATTATCCGTAACAGAGTGGACTTGCCCGCACCGTTATATCCCAATACTCCAATCTTGGCGCCTGGGAAAAAGTTTAAGTAAATATCTTTGAGAATTTCTTTTTTAGGCGGTACCACTTTGCCTACGCCATTCATTGTAAATACGTATTGGGCCATGATGTCTCGATTGTGATCACATTAAGCGATGATTATTCTGGAGGTGGTGACGCTTGAGCGCCGTGTTATTACGTTGTGATGATTCCAAAATTTAACTAATTCGTCCAGCAGATCATGCGAAAAACTGAGGTTTTAACGGGATCTGGCTTAAATGTGTACAATTGGTCAACAAATCACCAGCAAATAGCCCATTGTGCCGCCTTATATAGTTATTCTGGATTAGTGGCTCCCCAATATTTTGGGGTATAATGCCGCCCTTACAGATTTTAGATGAAAGATTCTTTTTAACAGGAGTATTGAGAATGTATAGCAGTGATATGAGCATCGAGGAGTTTGATAAAGAATTATCGGATGCGATGAAGAGTGAGATCACTCGTCAGGAAGAACATATTGAATTAATCGCCTCTGAGAACTATGCCAGTCCTCGTGTTCTAGAAGCTCAAGGTTCGGTTCTTACTAACAAATACGCAGAGGGTTATCCTGCGAAGCGTTATTATGGTGGTTGTGAGCATGTCGATACTGTCGAGCAACTTGCTATAGACCGATTGAAAGAACTCTACGGTGCAGATTACGCAAACGTCCAGCCTCATTCAGGTTCGCAAGCGAATGCCGCAGTATTTCTTGCATTATTAGAGCCACATGACACTATTCTTGGTTTTTCACTTGCCCACGGTGGACACCTAACACACGGCTCACACGTTAACTTTTCTGGTAAGCAATACAATGCGGTTCAGTATGGTTTAAATCCAGAGACAGGTGAGGTGGACTATGATGAAGTTGAAGCATTAGCTAAAGAGCACAAACCAAAAATGATTATTGCAGGTTTCTCTGCTTATTCACGCATCATGGATTGGGCTCGTTTCCGCGAGATTGCAGATATGGTCGGTGCTTACTTGTTGGTCGACATGGCACACGTATCAGGTCTAGTAGCCGCGGGTTGTTATCCAAACCCCGTTCCATTCGCAGACGTTGTGACTTCAACTACACATAAATCATTACGTGGCCCTCGCAGTGGCATTATCGTTGCGCGTGCAAACGATGAGATCACTAAGAAATTAAACTCAGCAGTATTCCCAGGTATGCAGGGTGGTCCTTTAATGCACGTAATTGCTGCTAAGGCGGTCGCTTTTAAAGAAGCGCTTCAACCTGAATTCAAAACTTACATGCAACAAGTGGTCAAGAACGCTAGCGCCATGGCAGATCAATTCATGGCACGTGGATACGATATTGTATCGGGAGGTACAGATGATCACTTATTCCTAGTCGATTTGATCAAGAAAGGTATTACAGGCAAAGCGGCTGATGCGGCGTTAGGTAATTCAAATATCACTGTGAACAAAAACAGTGTGCCTAACGATCCACAATCGCCATTCGTGACTAGTGGTATTCGTGTCGGTTCACCAGCGATTACTACACGTGGTTTTAAAGAAGCGGAATGTGTGCAACTTGTTAACTGGATGTGTGATGTGATGGATGATGTCGAAAATGAAGATATCCAAAATCGTGTTAAAGCAGAAGTTGTTGAGTTGTGTAGTCGTTTCCCTGTCTACAAGTAAGTTATTTGAATTGGCAATATTCAAATAGGTAAAACCAGATGCGCTGTCC
Organism: uncultured Thiotrichales bacterium; assembly: GCA_964410595.1. GTDB lineage: Bacteria > Pseudomonadota > Gammaproteobacteria > UBA4575 > UBA4575 > UBA1858. The sequence goes on along the minus strand of CAYPHQ010000009.1, from coordinate 12,721 downwards.
ATTTTGTGGTGCAACTGATACGCGAGTTGTTGACTCTCGTCTTTCGGGAGATGGGAGTCAAGTTCGTCGTCGAAGGGAATGTGTAGAATGTAAAGAGCGTTATACTACCTTTGAAACCGCAGAATTAGATTTACCCCGTATTGTTAAACGTGATGGACGGCGTGAAGTATTTTCCATCGAAAAATTACGCAACGGTATAGAACATGCTATCGAGAAGCGAGCCGTCTCTCCCGATCAAGTCGAACAAATTATTGATCATATCAGACATCTCAGTCTGACTTTCGGTCATCGAGAAATTCCAGCAAACCAATTGGGTGAATGGGTCATGACTGAGTTACGTGATGTGGATCAGGTCGCTTACGTTCGCTTTGCATCTGTCTATCGTTCATTCACTGATGTGCGTGAGTTTCGTGAGATCATCGATAATGTCGAAAAAGATCCATCGCCTGAAATGCGCGAAAGTCAGCTATCACTGATTAAAGATAAATAACTATGACGACTCGTTGTGACATTGAGCGCATGTCGCAAGCTATTCAGTTAGCTCGACAAGGTCAATACAGCACACGTCCTAATCCAAATGTTGGATGCGTTATTACTGACGCTGATAACGAATATATTGCCAGTGGATACCATCGACGCGCGGGACATGCTCATGCTGAAATTAATGCGCTGCAGCAAGCCGGACAACGTGCCAAAGGGAGCACGGTCTTTGTGACCTTGGAGCCTTGTTGTCATCAGGGTAAAACTGGGCCATGTGTACAGGCGCTCATCGACGCGCAAGTGAGTCGAGTGGTCATCGCTATGCAAGACCCTAATCCGTTAGTGGCCGGGAAGGGCTGTGAGGCTTTGCGTCAGGCGGGTATAGAGGTAACTGAAAATGTACTTCCTGAATTAGCAGCAACACTTAATAGAGGCTTCATTAAACGTATGCAGCAGGGCCTTCCTTGGGTGACATTGAAAATTGCTAGCAGTCTCGATGGTCGTAATGCGCTTGCCAATGGGGAGTCGCAGTGGATAACGTCTGCACCTGCTCGTCAAGACGTGCATATGATGCGTGCTCGCTATGATGCAATTATGACTGGCATTGGCACAGTGTTAGCTGATGATCCTAGTTTAACTGCGCGCGATGTTGATATAGCAGAACTTATGCAACCACTTCGGGTTGTGCTAGACGTCAATTTAGAGATGCCATTGACGGCCAGTATGCTATCTCAACCCGGTAAAACCTTAATAGTCACTGCCGCAGATAATGACACACACAGATTTGATAAACTGGAGCACTGTGAAACGCTTAAATTAGCCGTGAATGATCATCACTTTGATCTACAACAGTTATTGCAAGCACTAGCAGTGCGTGAGATCAATAGCGTGATGGTTGAAGCCGGTGCTTCACTCATGGGAGATTTAGTGCAAAATCAATGCGCAGATCAAGTTGTTCACTATTTAGCGCCTTGTTATCTAGGTGAGGGCAGTCGCGGTCTATTCAATCTCGGAGGATTAGAGAATTTAGATCAAGCTGTGCGCTTAACTACAACAGACATTCGCAATGTTGGTGTCGATGTTAGAATAAGCGCCCTCATCGATTATTAACATACTACCATTAAATATTATGTTTACAGGCCTAATTCAATCCGTGGCTAAACTGGCCGCACTGACACCGCAGCGTGAATCCAGTGTGTTTACAATACAAACGCAACCGGATTTCCTGGTAGGTGTTGAGCTGGGTGATAGCATTGCGGTTAATGGCGTGTGTTTAACCGTGACTGCACTCAGCGAAACAACGTTTACTGTGGATGTGTCTGCTGAGACACTAAGCTGCACAACCTTTGGGTCATTGCAGCTTCAACAATCCCTTAATTTAGAAAAAGCGCTGACACTTGCTCAGCCGTTAGGTGGCCATTTGGTGACCGGTCATGTTGATGGTGTCGGCGAGGTGGTTAAGCTGCATAGAACGGATGAATCCATATTGATTGCCATTCAAGCACCTAACACTATTGCCAAGTATATTGCACGTAAAGGCTCCATATCTGTTGATGGGATCAGTCTCACTGTGAATCAGGTTGAACATCTAATATTTGAAGTTAATATTATTCCTCACACTTGGAAGAATACCGCTATACTCGACTATCAAATTGGTACTCATGTTAACTTAGAGATCGACTTGTTGGCACGTTATGTAGAACGCATGCATGAGTTTGAAAAATCATCAAATATATAAATGAAATTTAATACTACAGAAGAAATTCTCGAGGATATTGCGGCTGGCAAGATGGTCGTCATTGTCGATGATGAAGATCGAGAGAACGAAGGCGATTTATTGATGGCGGCTTCTATGGTTAAGCCTGAGGATATCAATTTTATGGCTAAGTACGGTCGTGGCTTAATTTGTTTGACCTTAACCAAGGAACGTTGCAAGCAACTGGCGTTGCCACTGATGGTGGACATGACAGATGCACATCAGACCACTAATTTCACTGTGTCGATTGAAGCCTCTGAAGGTGTGACTACGGGCATCTCTGCTTATGATCGTGCCCACACTGTGCGCACAGCCGTAGCACCTGATGCAGATGCAAGTAGCATTAATCAACCCGGACATATTTTCCCTTTGATGTCACAACCGGGTGGTGTGCTAACTCGTGCAGGACACACAGAAGCCGGATGTGATTATGCTCGTCTTGCACAATTAGAACCTGCTGCAGTCATCGTTGAAATTATGGATGAAGATGGTCGTATGATGAGACGACCACAATTAGAAACATTTGCGCAAGAACATAATCTAAGGATAGGCACGATTGAAGATCTGATTAGTTATCGTATTCAACATGAGCGCACAGTACATCGGAAATCATCGCAGTCATTTCAAACCGAGTATGGTGAGTTTAATCTATTTACTTATGAGGACTCTATCAGTAAAGAAATACATTTCGCTTTGGTTAAGGGCGATATTGATCCTACACAACCCGTTCTCACACGTGTGCATATTGAAAACACGTTGTGTGATACTTTGATGGGAAATGCTGCCGGCTGCGGTTGGCCATTAAGTGATGCGATGGAGCGCATTAGTCAGGAGGGATCCGGTGTGGTAGTGGTGTTACGAGTCGCTAATGATCGAGAAAGTTTGTTAAATCAACTCAATCATATGGATGATCAACACCATCATGAGCAAAGTCATCATCCCATTGATCGCTGGACATTAGGTATTGGTGGACAGATTTTATTTGACCTAGGGGTGCATCAAATGCGACTTTTAAGTGCACCACAAAAGTTTCATGGCTTGGGTGGTTTCGGACTTGAGATAGTTGAATATGTGGTAGGCAAAGAATAACTATGCAAAGCTTCGCAATAGTTTTGTAGACGATTTATAGAATTATAGACAGATTATAGAAAAGAACAGGAAGCACTCATTATGAAAATATCCGCTAGCGAAACAGGCGAGATTAAACTTCAAGCAGATACTCGCTTTGCCATCATCGCGGCTCGCTTCAATCATGAGATCGTCGACAACTTGCTGACTGGCGCATTAGCAACCTTCAAAGAGTATGGTGTGAATGAAGAAAATATTAATGTGTTAAAAGTGCCGGGGGCTTTCGAATTACCCCTCATTGCTCAACACTTGACAGATACTAATCAATACGCAGCGATCATTACATTAGGTTGTGTTATTCGTGGTGATACACCACATTTTGATTATGTGGCAGGCGAATGTGCTCGTGGTGTAATGGATGTGAGTCTTAACAGTGGCGTGCCCGTGGTGTTTGGTGTGTTAACAACAGACACTGTTGAACAAGCGCAACAGCGTTCTGATTTACAGGGTGATAATAAAGGAGTGGATTGCGCCTTGTGCGCATTAGAAATGACCACGACGATAGATCAGATTAAGGAAAACCCTTGAGTAAAGCCGCAACCCCACAGCGCAGTGAAAATCGTTCATTGAATCATAGGCGTCAATGTTCTAGAAGATTAGCACTACAAGCTTTATATCAAAACCAATTAAATGATGATGATCTTATGTCACTCTGTCGTCAGTTTGAAGATGATGATTTCTGGCCTAAATGTGATGAACATTATTTTCGTGAAATGGTTTTGGGTGTCACTAAGTTTAGTGATTACTTAGACATGCTCATTGAGAATGCTTCAGATTATCCGATAGATAGCATAGATCCTGTTGAACTGGCTGCGCTTAGAATAGCCGTATTTGAACTCACACATAGTTTGGATGTGCCGAACAAGGTGTTAGTGGCTGAAGCCGTGCAACTGTGTAAAAAATTTGGTTCCAGTGAGGGTTATAAGCTGGTGAATGCTGTGCTGGATAAATTAATTAAAACCATCAATCGTTTAACCGCAGCAGAACTAGCACTTGAATACAAACACAAACCAGAAGCAACTGATTCAGATGATTCAACCGAAATAATAGAAACAAGTGAGACAACAGAAGACGATACCTCTGAAGAATCATCATAAGCACAAGAATCAGATTTTGCTTAGTCATTCGACACATTCGATATTGGCATAGATACCAAGCCAAGAATGAATCAAAGGTGTGACAGAGGTTTTGTAATAACGTTTATAAAATGAACATTGTTGAATGCATATCTTTTAGACTAGCCCGCAGGGATGTGAATATTCATATGAGACTATCATTTTGAATGAAAAGCACATTATCGAAAAGTACTTCCATAAACATTTTGAAGATGCATCCATTGTCAGAGGAATAGGAGATGATGCTGCGGTCCTTCAATCTCGTCCTGATCATCAATTCGTTGTATCTACAGATACTATGGTTGACGGTCAACATTTTGTTTCACAAACACCTGCCCATGCGATTGGTTATAAATTAATGGCGGTGAATATCAGTGACCTTGCCGCGATGGGTGCTGAACCGAGATGGGCCACTTTGAATTTGACGTTGCCTAATTATGATGAAGGCTGGTGTGAAGCATTTTCTCAGGGTTTATTCGAATGTGCACAGCAATATCAAACGATGTTAGTGGGAGGCGATCTCACACGTGGTGAATGTTTGACGGTGAGTGTACAAATCATAGGCGAAGTCCCCAATAATCAGGCCTTGTGTCGCAATACCGCACAGGTTGGGGACAATCTTTATGTGA
>CAYPHQ010000009.1:0-7603 GCA_964410595.1 uncultured Thiotrichales bacterium | reverse complement strand
TGTATAGGGGCAGCAGGTGCTGCATTAACTCACTTGGCCGCCCAAGGATATGATCACTCACAATTGTCCGAAGATGAAATGCAATCTTTATATTATCCGCAAGCACGCGTGTCTCTTGGCATTGCTTTACGCGGTGTCGCCCATGCGTGTATCGATATCTCTGATGGTCTCTTACATGAACTTGAAATCATCTGTGATCAGAGTCAGGTAGGAGCTGATTTGAATTTAGATAATGTTGTGTGTACTTCACAACTGCCTAAAATTGATGCGATCACACAGGGTGATGATTATGAGTTGTTATTTAGTGCACCCTCAGAACAGCATGCCACCATCATGGCAATGGCAGAGCGATTAAAATGCCAGATAAAGCATATTGGTCGAGTAACCGAGGCCACTGGTGTGGTGATGACTCATCAGGGACAAGTGTTACCAACACCCAATCAAACCGGCTATGACCATTTTAAATAATCGATTCAATGTAAGAACAGTAACTGCATATGAAATTTAATGCTAATCCCAAACAAATATTCAGTCATCCAGTGCATTTGCTTGCATTTGGTTTCGGGTGTGGGTTGTCACCTCTGGCTCCGGGCACGATTGGAACGCTCGCGACGGTGCCTTTGTATTTATGGATGACACAATTCAGTTTGCCTATCTATGCGGTGTGTTTATTACTACTAATTGTTGTGAGTGTAATCATCGCAGGACATTCTGCAAAGTTATTGGGTGTGCATGATCATTCAGGCATTGTTATTGATGAAGTATGCGGCTATTTACTCACCATGATGTTCGCCCCCTTTGCGTGGCAATGGGTAGTTATTGGATTTATTCTGTTTCGAATATTCGATATAACTAAACCATGGCCAATACGTATTATGGATAAATCTGTTGAAGGTGGCTTTGGGATTGTTGTAGATGATCTTATGGCAGGGATCTACGCGGCCGTATGCCTACAAATTATTATAGTGTTGATGGCATAAGCGTTATAATCAGTGCTTTAGTGTATGTCCAAACCTTAATTAGTTTAAATTCTTGCTCAAGTCTAGTTTATTTATGAATATTAAAACACGCTTCGCCCCAAGTCCTACAGGCTACCTCCATATTGGTGGCGCTAGAACTGCTTTATTTTCTTGGCTGTATGCGCGTCATCATGGCGGTAAGTTTGTATTGCGTATAGAAGATACGGATCGTGAACGCTCCACTCAAGAATCAGTCGATGCTATTTTACGTGGTATGGAATGGCTAGGTATGGACTATGATGAGGGGCCTTATTATCAAACGCAACGTTTTGATCGATATCAAGAGGTGATAGCGCAATTACTGGATGAGGACAAAGCCTATCGTTGTTATTGCACTAAAGATGAATTAGATGCTTTAAGAGCAGAGCAACAAAAAAACAAACAAAAGCCCCGTTATGATGGTCGTTATCGAGATTATTCAGGTCCAATTCCAAGTGGGATAGAACCAGTCATACGCTTTAAAAATCCACTCGATGGAGATGTGGTCATTAATGACCAAGTGCTAGGGCAGGTGGTCATTAATAATCGTGAATTGGATGATCTAATCATTGCACGATCAGATGGGACACCCACATACAACTTGACTGTTGTTGTTGATGATTTAGATATGCAGATCAGTCACGTGATTCGTGGTGATGATCATATCAACAATACACCTCGTCAGATCAACTTATTGCAGGCAATCGGTGGTGAAATGCCCAATTATGCACATTTGCCAATGATTCTTGGCAATGATGGTAAGCGCATGTCGAAACGTCATGGTGCCGTGAGTGTGTCTGCTTATGCAGAAGAGGGCTACTTGCCAGAGGCCTTATTAAATTATTTAGTGCGTCTTGGCTGGTCACACAAAGACCAGGAGATTTTTTCTATCGATGAAATGATTTCATTATTTTCTATGGAGAATGTAAACAAATCTGCAGCGGCTTTCGATCTAGATAAATTGCAATGGTTGAATCAACATTACATAAAACACAGTGATGATGATAGTGTGTCCGCTTGGTTATCACAGGCATTTACTCGCAAAAATATTGCTCACGTAAACACACAAAAATTAACCATGGTGGCGCATATACAAAAAGATCGCTTTAAGACTATCAATGAATTGATAGAACAAAGTGAGTATTTTTTCTTAGATGAATTACCCGCTTATGATGACAAGTCAGTGAAGAAGCATTTTAATTCTGGTACGGCTGACTTACTCACTGAGATTAGTACAGGATTTCAGCAGCTCAATGACTGGAAGGCTGAACATATACAATCAGTGATCGATCAATACATAGAGAGTAGTGGGCTTAAGTTAGGTAAGGTTGCACCACCAATACGAATTGCAGTCACAGGCAGTACAAATTCACCCTCGATAGACATCACACTTGAATTGATTGGTCAGCCATTGGTTATCAAAAGGCTGCAATCTGCCATAGAGTTTATTAAACAAAATAGATTAGATCAGTGAGTGGTCTTTTGAAAGAGTGAAAAAAAGAAGTGCGATCGTCAACACTTTATGCCAATCGATTGGCATGAAAAATATTCTTAAGTATTAGGACTGTCTAAGCTGGCAATACTGCGCAGTTTAATAAAATACTGTACTTGAAAAGCCGTACTTGCGCCAAATGCAAGCAGGCCATTGCTCGCGGTAATACCTGATAGTAACTGCCATTCAACTGGCGCTAGGATATCTCCAAAACCTAGAGTGGTGAACGTAACCAACACAAAATATAAGGTAGTTTCAAGATCAGCAAACATATCGATGGTCATGTACACACAACACCATAAAATAGTAATCAGTATGTGTGCGAACACCACCCAAAGAATCGAACTGCTCAGAGTAAGAATTGACATCCAGCGATTATTTTTATGCTCTGCCCATTTAACTAGTAAGCTGCCTTCTCTTAACGCATACCAGAAAACACCAGCATGAATCATGCTTGCGAAAATGACGGTCGATATGCCAATCAATAATTGTATCAACATAGATAAAGTTTCTGATGCAGGTAAAACCTAAAGTAGCAAAGTATCAATAAAGTCACAAACGTTAACTAATTAATTTAAGCATAATCATTATGTGTTTAATGACGAAAAACACTCTAACTCGATTTCATAGATTCACTCCAAAGCATGAATCAAAATTCCGTTTTGGATAATTATTTTGCACCAATTGGTGTCAGTTTTGTTATTGCTTAGTCAGTGTTGCATTTTACTTGAGAGTGACTGCCGTCAAAGGCATAATGTCAGTTCTATCAGATTTGGGGCTATAGCTCAGCTGGGAGAGCGCTTGCGTGGCACGCAAGAGGTCGGCGGTTCGATCCCGCCTAGCTCCACCAAATCAAATTACATGCGAATGGTGATGTGTTGGGATTGCTACTTACTTATGGTTAGCACATCATCATATATTGATAGTCAATGTGTCATAGTCGCTGAGTCATTCTAAAATTATGTTTAAACTCATTCTCACACTTCTGGGGTTTTTCTGGCTCGGCTTGCTAGGAGCTTTATTAGGTTTTTTCATCGGAGGAAGTATTGATCGTGCTAAGTCTTATGGCATAGGTGGTATCAATCCTCTAGCTAATGCGAAACGACAGGAAGTTTTCTTAGCAACCTGCTTCATATTGATGGGCAAGTTGGCTAAATCGGATGGTCATGTCTCTCAACACGAGATTAATCATGTTGAGGATTTCATGCGCCAAATGGGAATGACGCAGGAGCACCGTCAACAAGCTATTACTCAATTTAAACGTGGCACAATCGCTGATGATGCATTGGTAGCCGAGGTTTGCCAAGAATTCATGTTGCATTGTGGTCAAACACTGCATTTGCGCCAAACTTTACTTACTTACCTGATAGTTATGGCCTTGGCTGATCAACAACTTGATCAAGCAGAGGAGAAAACGCTTGAGCAAATAGCTTTGCATTTGAGCTATCCATCTGCGCAATTTAGACAATTACTAGAGATGATCCTTAATCAGGCACAATTTGCTCAAGGTCGTCCAGCCTCACAATCTAATACAGAGGAAGCCTATAAGGCACTGGGTGTATCTACAGCAAGTTCTGATCAGGAGGTTAAGCGTGCATATCGCAAACTAATGAGCCAACATCACCCTGATAAACTTATGGGGCAGGGTATGCCAGAGGATATGATTAAAGTTGCCACAGAGCGTGCAAAGGAAATTCAGGCGGCTTATGACCTCATCAAGGAGCAGCGCCCAACATTAAAGTGATAACCAATATGGACAGCATTATCAAGCCTATACTTGTGATAAAAAAGCGCACTTTGTGATTGTTTTTAGAGTAAGTCCATTCCATAATTTGATATTAGACAGTTAATTATAGGGACCATAATTATGAAAGATCCACTCATTTTTAAGACTGGTGAGGCCACCGTTTATGCCAGTCATGATCAAGGCACTGATGCCATGCCCGAGATAGTATTGGGTCGTGTGAATGGCCCGGTAGGAACCGCTTTTGCTACTCTAATGGGACAAACAGAGGGGCATACACGTATGTTCGCTGTACGTGCGTGCAATCAACAAGTTAAGCCTGCGGCGTTGATTGTGCCGAAAGTGACATTAAAAGATACAAAGATGATCAATCTATTTGGTGGAGTAGTCCAATCTGCAGTGGCAGATGCTATTCTCGATAGTGTAATTGAAGATGTGATTCCGCGTGATGAGGTTAATGATCTATGTATGATAATCCTGCTGTGGATTGCGCCGGAGTGTCTTTCGAATCCTGATAAAAAAGATCTTTATCGCACTAATTATGAAGCGACTAAGTTGGCCTTAAAACGCGCAATGAATGACGAGCCAGGTATTGATGAGTTAATAGAGAATCGTAAAAAAATCTGGCATCAGATGTATCACCCTGAAACAGGGGAATCTTTGTGGGATTAAAGGTGAAATGTTACTCATAATAATTAACCATATGACTTATAGCTTACTTGTATATTTTGATTGCACCTAAAGAACTATCAACATGTTAAAGACAAATACCTATTTTGATGATCAAGTCGTTTCTATCGCCTATCAAGGCGCAACACTGGCGACAACGGTTGGAGTAATGAGTGAAGGTAGTTACACTTTCAATACGATACATAATGAAACCATGACAATTATTGACGGTGAGGTAAGAATTAAGTTGCCAAATCAAACTCAGTACCAAGAGATATACTCTGGGCAACAATTCAAAGTACCCGCTGATAGTCAATTTGATATAGAAGTATTACGAGCCAGCGCCTATTTGTGTACTTATGAGTAATTGATTGCAATTTTCTCAAATAAGCACCCATTCGCCCCTTTATAATGATCTAGTTACATTATGTTTATTGAACTAGACCATAGAACACTAAGTGATGCTATTTAGAGTAAGTTTTGTCTTAATCAGTTTAATTATACTTGCCATTATCCTTAACAGCTTTTGGTTGCAACCACCTATGGTGATTGCACGAGATAATAAAAGTAAATATGTACAGATCAAAATCAATTCCACCCAAGACATGGAGCCACTGTCTGATGATTCTGAGGTTGATGAACCTGAGCCGATTGAATCACTAGAGGAGCAGAAAAAAGTAGAAGATGCTGAGCCTCTTAAAAAGTTTATAGAGACACCACTAGAGATAATTCAGCCAGATCCTCCACTAATCATTAAGAAGCCAGCTGATAAAAAGCCTTATGTAGAGCCAATTAAAAATACGCCAGCAGTAACAGCAAAAACGATTTCGGCGCCTCAGATGGCTAGTTCTCCTGATAATCAAATTATTGATGATTTAGCGATTGAATATAAATTGCAATTAAGTGCATGGTTGCAAAAATATAAGCGTTATCCGTTAATTGCGAAAAAGCGCCACTATGAAGGCTTAGTGAGAGTAAAGTTTTCTATCGATCATCAAGGGCATTTGCTTAAATATGAAATTACTGAACCCAGTCGCCATACCAGCCTCAATGATGCGGTTGTTAAAATGCTTAAGAGAGCCTCTCCAATGCCAGAAATTCCCAAAGCATTGCATAATTTAGTTGGTATTTATGAATATGAAGTGCCGATTCTTTTTGAGTTGAAGGGGAGCCGATAATAGATACTTTGATTGCCGGTCAACTGACTTGACAGGAGTGCTGTTTTTAACGTAATGTTCGCCACCTCAGCGATGATTTACCATCACGATTGATCAAAAAATAGCTTAAATAGATCGTTGTTAGGCTAAGCTCTAAGCGAGTATCTCAATCAATCAACAACGTCTAAATTGTAACAATGTCCCCATCGTCTAGAGGCCTAGGACATCGCCCTTTCACGGCGACAACAGGGGTTCGAATCCCCTTGGGGACGCCATCCAATCAGCTTCTGTATTGCCTTCCATCGCAACCCAAATCTCTTATATCGTACAAATAGTTTCTCTGGTCTGAAGGGTTGATAGGGCGTATAGCCACCAATCGACTAGCGAATAATAGCTGCCTAATTTGTGTAAATATTCAGTTCTCCACAATATTTGCCGTTAATGATTGGTGAAGAGTCATCCAACAGACTCCTAGCATGGGCCAATTACGCGAAAATTAGACCTTTTAGCCTGCTGAAATTAACAGTGAATGTTATAGCAAATGAACTCAGAGGAGTTGAACGGGTGAATATTCTAAGAGATAGATGGTGTCAGCAGTCTGCACAATATGTTCTGATGAAATGTAGGTGGACTCAATTGACTGCGCATAATGTATATTATGTTAAATTATACAAAGCATCCTATGATGTAGTTATCTTCTCTTACACAGAACATTAAAGAGTGGCTCATATCACCCTCTGTTATAATTCGATATCAGTGTTCTAGGTAAAATGATTCACTTATGTCAGCGCATACAGCCCCACAGCAACTTTCTGTTATCGTTCCCGTGCTCAATGAAATTGTCACGCTGAAGCAACGTTTAGATTATTTCAAACAACTGTCTCGTGAGACTGAATTAGTATTTGTGGATGGTGGTAGCTGTGATGACAGTGTTGAGTTGTTGGAATCAAATGATTTGACGGTGTGTGAATCCGAGATTAAGTGCAGTCGCGGCGCACAGATCGCCATGGGTATCCAATATACGAATCAAGCTAATGTGTGTATTCATCACAGTGATACAGTGTTAGCCAATTCAGGTATACAGTTAATTTTAGGTGCGCTGGAGCACCATAGTTGGGGATGTTTTGATATTAAGATAGACAGCCCACAGTGGAGGTATAGAGTGATTGAACGAGCTATAAACTGGCGATCCCAATTGACCTCAATTGCCACCGGCGATCAATGTATATTTGCCAAAAGAGCACTTTTGACTCAATGTGCTCTATCAGAGTATCCATTGATGGAAGATATTTATTTATCATCACAGCTACGTAAAGTCTCTCCTCCTCGACGTATTTCAGAGGCGGTACTGACATCAGCTCGTTATTGGCAGCGTCATGGAGTTATAAAAACTATTATCAAAATGTGGTGGTTTAGGTTGCAGTTTTATTTTGGATGTTCCGCTCAAGGTTTGTATAAAAAATACTATTCATAAAATTAACTTAAATGTTCAATATGACTATTAAATAGGTTCTAACATTCAATTAAATCGACCACCGTCCTT
>CAYPHQ010000008.1:0-22379 GCA_964410595.1 uncultured Thiotrichales bacterium | reverse complement strand
ATTTGCAAGAGTAGAAACAGAGGCGACCGGGAGATCATGGGCTAGCGCAATTCCTTGAGTAATCCCTGCAGCAATTCTAACCCCCGTGAAAGCACCCGGCCCACAACCAAAAGCTATCACATCAAGTTGCTGCAGACTCACTTCCATTTCTGCCAGCACGCTTTCACACATAGGCAGTATTAACTCATTATGCTGCCGGGGAGCGACTTGATATTTTTCTGCGATCTCACCGTTAACCATTACCGCCGCTGAACAGGCTTCCGTGGCTGCTTCAATTGCCAATAGCTTCATAATTTTTAATCGTCTCTAAAAAATCGACGGCTTCATCCTCATGTTGTGTGATTGTCATGGCTGGCAAACTTTTGATAAAGGCTTTACCGTAAGCTTTACTAGTAATTCTAGGATCCATAATAGCGACAACGCCATAGTCTTGCTCACCACGAATCAAACGCCCAACCCCCTGTTTTAAATTTAATATAGCCTGTGGCACTTGATACACCATAAATGGATTCTCACCCGCCTCTTGTATAACTTGAGAACGTGCTTGCACTAATGGATCAGCTGGTGACAAAAACGGCAATTTATCAATGATGACACACCGCAACTGTTGTCCACGCACATCAACTCCTTCCCAAAAACTTTGAGTGCCTAGCAATACACAACGATCAGTTTTTTGAAATTGGGTAAGTAATTCACGCTTTGGCCTATCACCTTGTACCAAAATTTCAAAAGCACACTCTTTGAGTATTTCTGCTGCACGATAAAGTGCTTTGTAACTAGTGAATAACATAAAGGCATTACCCTCACTGGCATTCAACAAAGGTAAGGAACGAGCCACTACTTGATCTGTGTAACTGACATCATTTGGCTGAACACTCAAATACGGCAGGTATAACCGTGCTTGCTGTGGATAATCAAAAGGACTATCACACATTACACACTCAGCATCTTGCAAGCCTAATTGCTCAGTAAAATGAGAAAAACTTTGATTAGCCGTCAACGTAGCAGAAGTATAAACCCATGCACATTGATATTCTTGTATTAGACGTTGAAAAGGCGAGGCCACATCCAATGGCTGACTACCTAACTTAAAATGACGCTTGCCTAACTCTACCCACTGGATAGTATGGCTGTTTGCCTGATTGAAGTCATCCAATAACCCATTGATTTCTACACAACGCTTGTAGCATTGAGCCAAACCTGGCGAATCATTAGCTACTGCTATTAATTGATCCTCTAGATCTAAACTGCTACGTACTAATAGCTCAAGCGCATTACGTATAGTTTTATCATCACTGAGCTGCGCCCATAAAATTCGCGCTTCTCGTGTCTTTTTGACAATTGCAGTGAAAACCTTTTCCTGCGCATCTAACACTTTATAATAGGGCTTACTGAGATTCCTGACAGCGGCCAGTGTGCACTCTCTACTCAGGTCAGCAACAAAATCTTGCAACTGACGGCTACTTAAACTTTGTCCAAAAAAATTAGGCAAAATATCAACAAACTGATGGGCTTCATCAAGCACAAACACATCTGCATTTGGCAATATCTCACCAAAACCTTCTTCTTTAATTACTAAGTCTGCGCATAGAAGATGATGATTAATTATCACCAGCTCCGCCTCCTGAGCACGTTTCCTAGCTTTCACTACATGGCATGTCGAATAATCTGGACATTCACTACCTAGACAATTGTCACGAGTGGAAGTCACGTGTGGACGAATCATGTCTTGATCAGAAAGTTTATTGACCTCTGCCAAATCACCCGTCTTTGTGGTGCCAGACCAATCTCTTATTTGAGCGTATGACTTTGTCATTTTAGGGTAGTCAGAAAGCTCTTGCGCAAAACGCTCAAAGCGATACTTACAGAGATAATTAGCTCGTCCTTTTAAAATAGAGGCTTTCACATGAATGCCGGAAGCATTCTGTAACATCGGCAAGTCAGTATAGAAAAGTTGATCTTGAAGGTGACGTGTACCCGTCGATACGATAACTTTCAGACCCGACTGCAATGCAGGCACCAAATAGGCATAAGTTTTACCGACGCCTGTACCTGCTTCCACCACTAATGTGCTGGCATCTTGGATCGCGCGCTCTACACACTGCGCCATTTCTACCTGTTGTGGTCGACATTTGAAACCAGCAATATTTTCTGCCAGTAAGCCATCTGCTGAGAAAAATTGTGCGGCCTCCGTTAAATTATCCAATGCCACTGCATCCTTATCATTCATAACACAACTGAAAAATTCAAGACTCTTTCAACAGCGCGATGGCCATGGCTGCAATACCCTCTTGGCGACCAGTAAATCCCATCTTTTCAGTCGTTGTGGCTTTTACATTTACTTGATTAACGGCTAACCCAAGATCTTCAGCGATAATCTGTTGCATGGTGGCTTTATAGGGTGCGATTTTAGGTTGCTGGCAAATAACGGTGGCATCAATATTGACTATTTCGAAGCCTGTCTGAGTAATCAGCTGCAGCACTGCCTTAATAAACTCACGTGAATCTCTATTATGGTTAATATGTTCTTGATCAGAAAAATGAGCACCAATATCACCCAAACTTGCTGCGCCTAATAAGGCATCACATATCGCATGTAGTAAAACATCACCATCAGAGTGCGCTTCTACCCCCTGATGATGAGTGATTTTTACACCACCCAACATGAAGTACTGTCCTTCACAAAAGCGGTGCGCATCAAAACCTTGTCCTATTCTCATCTTCATCGGCTCATTGTTAGATAGCTACCGTTGGATAACTATAGCTAGGTGAATATAGTGAGTTGAAATATTCAACCGATCTTTTCAGTCTCATGTTGTATATTATATAAGACTAGAAAATCGCTATTTAAGATAACGACTATGTTTTAAACACTTACAATAGACTCTATGCTACGCATGCATGTCTTTTAATATCATTTCTGCTAATGGCAAATCTGTTGCCGTGGTAACTTTGATATTGCGCGCATCACCCACCACTATATCCACTGGATAACCACTATATTCTAACGCACCCGCTTCATCTGTAATAAGCACCTGATCAACTAATGCACGTTTCAATGAATCATATAAACGTTGATAGCGAATCATTTGCGGTGTGAGTGCGCGCCATAGACGGCTACGATCCAATGTTTTTTGTATTGTATGATCCACAACTTCTTTTACTGTATCTTGCATGGGAGTAGCCAATATGCAACCGTTCTCTGACTCCATAGAGGCGGTTATTAAGGCCGTTAAGTCTTGCCTAGAAAGACATGGGCGTGCGGCATCATGCACACACACAAAATCAGTAGCGCGTACCGGATATTTTGACGCTAGCGCGCGCAAGGCGTTAAATACCGACGCTGCTCGCGTACCCGCACCTAAAGTATGATGAATGCGCTGCGCATCAAAAGCACACGATTCAAAGTAATTATCTTCGGCATGTAAGGCCACCATCACTGATTCAATCGATGGATGCTCAAGCAATGGCGCTAAAGAATGCTCTAGCAGGGTTTTACCGGCAATTTTCAAATACTGCTTAGGACACTCAGAGTGCATACGCTGTCCAGTGCCTGCGGCTGGAATGACTGCCCAACACTTCGTATTTTTCATCATTTTTATTGTGGCTTACTATTGGTAGCAGAGTTAGTGGCAGAGGGTTTATCAATAATTTGGAAAAACACTTCTCCTTCACGAATCATGCCCAAATCTTTACGCGCGCGTTCTTCTATCGCATCCTGGCCAGATTTTAGATCTTCAACCTCGGCGTCAAGCACTTTATTACGTTCATATATTTCTTGATTAGTATTTTTCTGTGCTTCAACGCGTTGCTTTAGGTCATACAGTTTGCGTACACCATCTTCATCAATCCACAATTCATATTGAAGCCAGACAAACAAAAACAACAATAGCAGGATAAAAGCTTTCATGCTCTCATCCTGTGTTGCGCATTATTGATTAAAAGCCTTTTTACCAGGATAGATAGCATCTGCACCTAGAGCTTCTTCAATGCGGATAAGTTGATTGTATTTGGCGACTCGATCTGAACGTGACATAGACCCAGTTTTAATTTGTCCCGCGCCTGTGGCTACAGCCAAATCAGCAATAGTCACGTCTTCAGTCTCACCTGAGCGGTGAGAAATCACTGCGGTATAATTTGCATCATGTGCCATATTAATCGCATTGAGGGTTTCGGTCAGTGTCCCGATTTGATTAAATTTAATCAAAATAGAATTGGCTACTCCCATTTCAATACCCTTAGCCAGTATTTGGGTGTTGGTGACAAATAAATCATCACCCACTAACTGAATTTTGTCACCAACCGCTTGTGTCAATTGCAGCCATCCATCCCAGTCATCCTCTCCAACACCATCTTCAACGGTAATAATAGGATAACGGTGAATTAAATCCGTTAAGTACTCGACGAAAGCTGGGCTGTCATAAGTCTTACCCTCGGATTCTAGATGATATTGACCATCTTTATAGAATTCCGAGCTGGCACAATCTAATCCTATGCTCACCTCATCACCGACCTTGTAACCTGCTTTCTGAATGGCTTCAAGAATGACTTCAATCGCCTGCTCATTGGCATCTAAAGTAGGGGCAAAACCACCCTCATCGCCAACAGCCGTATTCAGACCCATTTTCTTCAATAGTGATTTCAATGTATGAAAAATCTCTGCACCACACTGTACAGCTTGTTTGAATGTATCCACACCATGAGGCACCACCATAAATTCTTGTAAGTCGGCACCTTTATGCGCATGCGCACCACCATTGATGATATTCATCATCGGCACCGGCATGATGAGACCCTTACCGGTATTTAAATATTGATAAAGTGGCTGATTTTTGTAAGCTGCGGCGGCTTGCGCAGTCGCTAGTGACACAGCCAAAATAGAGTTAGCACCCAACTTAGATTTATTGTGGGTACCATCTAATTCCAACATGGTTTGATCAATTAAAGCTTGATCGGTCGCATCCAAACCTTGTAGGGCGCTGTTAATGGTCGTGTTAACTATCTCCACTGCCTGACTCACACCTTTACCTAGAAAACGATGTTTGTCACCATCACGCATTTCCAAGGCTTCGAGAGCCCCTGTGGATGCACCTGAAGGAACAGCCGCTCGCCCAAACGCACCTGAACTGAGCTCAATATCCGCTTCTACCGTGGGATTGCCGCGTGAATCGATAATCTCACGCGCATGTATCTTTTTAATTTCTGACATAACTTTAACTATTTTTATTAGACACCCATGTATCTAGTTTATGAACATAGACCATGTATGTTGATTACATGTCGAGGTTGATGATAACTATGTGTATGGGCTGTTGATGATAGATTACTATATAATATTCCAACACTCACAATACAATTTTCATCATATAAAACCCAGTTCGCACAAGATTGAATCCATACAATCTAAATTTCAATACGATTGGATTTGGCTACTGCATCAATCTGTTTTAACACAGTTAATAACTCGGCAACTTGATCCAATGGCCAAGAATTGGGGCCATCACTCCTAGCTTGTGTCGGATCAGGATGGGTCTCTATAAACAAACCCGCCACACCGACTGCAAGAGCAGCTCGGGCTAATACCGGGACAAATTCTCGTTGTCCCCCAGACCGACCGCCTTCTCCGCCCGGCAATTGTACCGAATGTGTCGCATCAAAAACTACTGGACATTGAGTGTCTTGCATGATTGCCAAAGAGCGCATATCAGACACTAGATTACCATATCCAAACGAAACACCGCGCTCACAGACCATTATTTGGTCATTTCCAGTCGATTTTGCCTTATCAACCACATGTTTCATGTCCCAAGGGGACAAAAATTGACCTTTTTTGATGTTCACTGGCAAACCCGTTGCCGCCACCCGTTGGATGTAATTGGTCTGACGACACAAAAAAGCTGGTGTCTGCAATACATCAACCACCTCAGCGACCTCGTCGAGTGGGGTATCTTCATGCACATCGGTGAGTACTGGCAGATCAAATGCTTGTTTGATCGAGGCCAATATATTCAATCCCCGTTCAATACCGGGGCCTCTAAAGCTATCTTGAGAAGTACGATTAGCTTTATCAAAGGATGATTTATAAATAAGTGGTATATCAAGATCCGCACATATCTGTTTCAACACCCCTGCTGTGTGTTGAGCCAAATCATGACTTTCAATCACACAGGGACCTGCAATTAAGAAAAAAGGCTGATCCTGACCCACGGTAAAATGTGACAATTTCATAAGGTTACTCAATATTCTTTAATCTGACGCACTTTGTTGCTCACATAACACTCGCGCAGCCTGAACAAATCCAGTGAATAGAGGATGTCCATCACGTGGTGTGGAGGTAAACTCAGGATGAAATTGACAGGCGACAAACCAAGGATGTGATTGCACTTCAACCACTTCCACCAATTTGTCATCGATCGATTTTCCCGTGATGCTCAAACCAGCAGATTCCAACACTTGCATGTAGTTATTGTTAAATTCATAACGATGTCGATGACGCTCCTGAATGAGCTCTTTCGCATACATCTTTTCAATCAATGAAGACTCACTAAGACGACATGATTGTGCGCCCAAGCGCATACTACCACCCAGCTCTGTCTGTTCATCTCGCTTTTCAACACTGCCATCCTCCTGCTGCCACTCAGTAATCAGAGCGATGACGGGATCGGGGGTGTTTTCATCAAATTCGGTACTGTGGGCTTGAGTTAACCCAGCAACATGGCGTGCATAATCAATCACCGCCACCTGCATGCCCAAGCAAATGCCAAGATAGGGCACGTTATTTTCACGAGCATAGCGGCAAGCTAGAATTTTACCCTCGATACCTCGATGACCAAACCCTCCTGGCACTAAGATAGCATGAGCATCTCGCAGGCGCTCAATGCCATCAGTCTCTAGCTGCTCAGAATCGATATAAGTAATATTCACCTTTGTATGCGTGTGCGCACCTGCATGAATCAAGGCTTCATTGAGCGATTTATAAGACTCGGTGAGCTCCACATACTTACCCACCATAAAAATATTCACTTCTTGCTCAGGATGCTCAATCGCTTGCGTTACTTTTTCCCAATCGTGCAAATCGGCAGGGGGTAAATCCAACTGGAATTTATCTAATACAATGTCATCTAAACCTTGCGAATGCAGCCATTGAGGGATTTTATAAATGCTATCCATATCAATGGATGAAATCACGGCATTTTCTTCTACGTTAGTGAACAGAGCGATTTTGCGACGCTCATTTTCAGGTAAAGCGCGATCACTGCGACACAGCAAAATATCTGGCTGAATACCTATAGATCTTAGTTCCTTAACTGAATGTTGCGTGGGTTTGGTTTTTACTTCACCCGATGCGTGAATATAAGGAACTAGCGTGAGATGAATGTACATCACGTGTTTACGTCCTAATTCCACACCCATTTGTCGAATCGACTCTAGAAACGGCAAAGATTCAATATCACCCACTGTGCCGCCAATTTCGACCAGTGCTACATCGACACCTTTAGAACCACGACGCACGGATTCCTTTATTTCATCGGTAATATGTGGAATGACTTGCACGGTACCGCCCAAATAATCACCACGGCGTTCTTTACGTATCACATTCTCATAAATCTGACCTGTGGTGAAGTTATTATCTTTACTCGATCTGAAACGTACAAAACGCTCATAGTGGCCTAAATCCAAATCGGTTTCAGCACCGTCATCAGTCACGTAGACCTCTCCATGTTGAAAAGGACTCATGGTGCCAGGATCGACGTTAATATAGGGGTCTAACTTGATCATAGTGATGGACAAGCCACGCGCTTCTAAAATAGCGCCCAATGAGGCGCTCGCGATGCCCTTCCCTAATGAGGAGACCACCCCGCCGGTGATAAATATGTACCGTGTCATTAATTAGTTCCAGTATGCAGGATGGGTAAACAGGATAGCAAAGGCGGCCCCAAGCCTCAATCAATAACCCTCATGAATCCAATATCCATACACAAAAATAAGTTGCTCGTTATGATAAAGCAAGGGTACACGATCTCTTTGCCATGGCGGTATCCCTTGTTCTTGAAAAAGTGCTTTCAGGGTTTTTTCACAATCACGCCCACGAGGACGTAATGATTCGCCACCTTGCCTGAAACGCACTTGTAATTGCTCGATGTTTTGTAAACGTAGCCCAGCCGAATACAATTGATCGCGAGTCAACGTGACACCCACAGAGGCTATAAGTAGAGGCTGCTGTAAATTCCAAGTAATGTTCTGCGCGGTAGAATGTGATTGTAAGGCTGGAAAAACATACAACTTTTCTCGATATTTCCTCAACTCCATCTGTGACCAACGGACACAAGCCTGAGCATCCTGTGCGGCAGGTAACAAATGCGTAATAATTTCATGCAACACTTTGGCACTTGGCGGTCTAAACCCTTGTTGACGTATCCACCAGCGCAGCGCATTTTTCAGGCTATTTGCATCATTCAATGGTAACCGCTCTATAGCTAGTGGATTGTCATGACAATCAGCACAATCTTGTTGTGCTAGACGATCCAATAGCTGAGCAGACTCAGCCTGCCACTTCCCTGCTCGTAAAACGGTATCACGCAAATGTGGCCAGCGCTGTAAGAGCTTTGGCATCACCTCATGACGCAAATAATTCCTATCTGGCTGTGTGGATTGATTGGAAGGATCTTCACACCAATTCAGCTGATAGCTCTGTGCGTAGTTGAGAATATCTTGTTGACTCACCTGCAGTAACGGACGTGATAATTGACCCAAACCCAGAGCACGGTGCTCAGCACAACCAATCAATCCTTGAGTACCCGCACCGCGCAATAATCTTAATAACAGTGTTTCTACTTGATCATCTGCATGATGGGCAGTGAAAAGGACTTCCCCAGCTTGCAAATATTGTGTGAAAGCCTGATATCTAGCTTCACGCGCAGCTCCCTCTGGGCCACTATCAACAAATGCCTGCGTATCCACTTGCATACTCGCATACTCAATATTCAACACTGCACAAAACTGCTGACAGTGGCGTTCCCAATCGAAAGAATTGGCTTGCAATTGATGGTCAATATGGAGAGCTTTGATATGATGACCACTGCGTTGGGCATACTGATAACATGCATGTAAGAGTACGCTGGAATCAACGCCGCCACTAAAGGCAATCACTACACTTTGATCGAATCTGATATCCGCAAAAGCAACTGCTAGTGCGTTTTCAACGCTGTGCATAACAGCACTCGCGCATGACCTTAATCTTTGAATACTCCATAGGAGGTTAAACGATCATAACGTTGTTTCAGTAATTCTTGTGTATCAAGTTTCAACAGCCGTGATAAGTTAGCTGCTAACGAACGCCTCATATTTTCACAAGTAATCTGTAAGTCACGATGAGCACCACATAACGGTTCAGGGATAATCTCATCGATGAGTTTGAGACCTAATAAGCGATCAGAAGTAATTCCCATTGATTCAGCGGCTTCCTGCGCCTTATTTGCATTCTTATACAAAATCGATGCACAACCCTCAGGCGAAATCACCGAGTAGGTACTATAGCTAAGCATCGCAAGATGATCACATACACCAATTGCTAATGCTCCCCCAGAGCCACCCTCTCCAATAACAGTGGAAATAATCGGTGTTTTTAACTCCGCCATGCGATAAAGATTCTTCGCAATCGCCTGAGCCTGACCACGTTCTTCAGCGCCAACACCTGGATAAGCACCAGGAGTATCGATGAATGTTAGCACGGGCATTTTAAATTTCTCAGCCAATTCCATTATCCGTAGAGCTTTACGATAACCTTCTGGTCGCGCCATACCAAAATTACGATGTAAATTTTCCTTAGTATTCCGGCCCTTTTGATGGCCAATCACTGCCACTGAGTGACCTTCGAATCGAGCTATACCACATATGATCGCAGCGTCATCCGAATAAGCACGATCACCGTGTAATTCCTCAAAATCCGTAAATATTTTACCGATGTAATCAAGGGTATATGGACGCTTAGGGTGACGTGCAATCTGAGCAACTTGCCATGGGGTTAAACTGTTGAATGTAGTCTCTGTTAAAGTTGCACATTTAGCCTGCAGCTTAGAGATTTCATCACCCAACTGCATACCATTATCAATTTCTACACGACGTAGCTCATCAATCTTAGCTTCTAAATCAACAATTGGCTGTTCAAATTCTAGGTAATCAGGATTCATAAGGATGTCTTAAAAAGTTTTCGTTATTATAATCATAGTTGGGTTTGATTTCATGCAAGATAGTAACAGAGCTCAATAAAGCACTTGCACCCCCACCACCGCATCCAAATCTTTCACACGACGCAATAGCTCCTGCTCCGGCACCACAACCCACTCCGACCCTAATTGAAATTGTGCTGTTTCTGAGTCTGAGTGGTAACGGATAAACACCTGACAATTC
Source organism: uncultured Thiotrichales bacterium (assembly GCA_964410595.1). Taxonomy (GTDB): domain Bacteria; phylum Pseudomonadota; class Gammaproteobacteria; order UBA4575; family UBA4575; genus UBA1858. Next base: position 11,969 of record CAYPHQ010000008.1, on the reverse strand, counting down.
CCCTTGCAGTATGGCCGCAAAGTCGTTTGCAACTCTTTCACCAAAGAAACAGGGGGGTTACTCACAGTAATTAATAATGCACGCCCCAATTCTAAACGTGCATCCTGCAAGCGAGTGAGGTCTTTAGCGCGCATACTAGGTTTACCCGTGCGCTCATCAATACTGATTGCACCCTCGATGATTAAGATCTGATCTTTGATCAATAGATGTTTAAATTGACTATAAGTGTCAGAAAATACTGCCACATTCATACGTTCGGTATTGTCATCAATGGTCAAGAAAGCAATGCGTCCAGAGGGACTATTGCGCAAGCGCATATCAATTAGCAATCCTGCTACTCGTACATTATTAGCATCTTGCCGATGATATTTTTTTTCAACGGGAGCAATTGGCATTGCCAAGCGTTGTTGCAAAGATTTACCAACGATAGCAATTAACTCATCAAAATATTGATCCACAGGATGGCCTGAAAAATACAGACCTAATGTTTCTCTCTCTGCAGCCAGCAAAGTGTCACTGTCCCATTCGGGCTTTTGTTCGACAGTACCCTCACGCACTACACTCTGTTCGCCGCCAAACATATCATTTTGACCTAAAGAATCATTACGATGATGTTGCTCAGCCGTCTGCATAGCTCGTGGCAGATGATGCATCAAGGTCGCACGCGTTTGGTTAAAACAATCACAAGCCCCTGAGCGGATCATCGCTTCCAAACTGCGCCGATTAAACTTTTGTGTCTCCAGACGCATACATAAATCATGCAAAGATTGATAATCACCATTCAACTCACGCTCTTGTATGAGAGAGTCTATGGCTGCCTCACCCACGCCTTTAATAGCACCCAAACCATAAACAATTTTCATATTGTCGGTGACAGTAAAACCAAAATAGGATTGATTTACATGCGGAGGTAATACCTCTATGCCCATAGAATTGGATTCTTCACGCAGCTGTACTACCTTATCAGTGTTATCCATATCCGCCGACAGCACCGAAGCCATAAACTCAGAGGGATAATGCGTCTTCAGCCAAGCCGTTTGATAAGACAACATGGCATAGGCTACCGAGTGCGATTTATTAAAACCATATCCGGCAAACTTTTCCATCAGATCAAAGATATAAGTGGCTTTACTCTCATCCACATCTCGCTCAACTGCACCATTGACAAAAATAGAACGCTGCTTGGCCATTTCCTCGGGTTTCTTTTTCCCCATGGCACGACGTAACAGATCTGCACCACCCAAGGTATATCCTGCCAATACTTGCGCAATCTGCATAACTTGTTCTTGATAGAGAATCACGCCATAGGTTTCACTCAGTATCGATTCAAGATCAGGATGTGGATATTCCACTTTCGCACCATGCTTACGATCAATAAAATCATCTACCATGCCAGACTGCAATGGGCCTGGGCGATACAAAGCCACCATTGCTACCACATCTTCAAACTTATCTGGTTTCAGTCGTCCTAGAATTTCTTTTAATCCATCTGACTCTAACTGAAATACAGCCGTTGTCTGCTGATTTTGTAGAAGTTGATAAGTAGGCTCATCATCCAAAGGTAATGCGTTTAGATCAATATCCGGCAATCCTTCACTATGACGTCTCTTATTTGCAGTATGCAAAGTTCGATCAATAATAGTCAGTGTTCTAAGGCCTAGGAAATCAAACTTCACCAGTCCAATTGCTTCCACATCATCTTTATCTAATTGAGTGACAACATTAGCGCCACCCGCTTCACAATAAAGGGGAGTAAAGTCAGTCAACTTGGAAGGAGCAATCACAACTCCACCAGCATGCTTACCAGCATTTCTCGCCAAACCTTCCAGTTGCAAAGCCATATCCATCAGTGTGCCAACATCTTCATCTTCATTTACTAGCTGACGCAGGTCTTTTTCACTCTTGAGTGCTTTGTCTAGTGTCATACCCACTTCAAATGGAATCATCTTAGCAATGCGATCGACAAACCCATATGGATGACCCAGCACTCTTCCCACATCACGAACTACCGCTTTTGCAGCCATTGTTCCGTAAGTAATAATTTGGCTTACTTTTTCACGCCCATAGCGCTTGGCCACGTAATCGATCACACGATCTCGTCCAGCCATACAAAAATCAATATCAAAGTCAGGCATCGATACACGCTCAGGATTCAAGAAGCGCTCAAACAACAACTCATAACGCATTGGATCGATGTCAGTAATTCCTAGCGCATAAGCCACCAATGAGCCAGCGCCAGAACCGCGCCCAGGCCCTACTGGCACACCATTATTGCGAGACCACTCAGTGAAATCAGCGACAATCAAAAAATACCCGGGATACCCCATGCGCTGAATTACATCCAGCTCAACATCCAAACGCCGGTAATATTCCGTCTCGTCGATATTGATATTTAGCTCACGATTTTTTTCTAGTCGCCGTTGAAGTTTTTGCTCAGCTTGCTGTCTTAAATATTCATCCGGTGTGAGGTCTCCAGTAGGAAACTCTGGTAATACATTATTTCCAAACTCTAAATGGACGTTACAACGCTTAGCAATCTCCACACTGTTAGAGAGTGCTGATGATACATCTGGGTAAAGAGCTCGCATCTCATCGGGTGAGCGCAGATATTGTTGATCACTGTAAACTCGCGCCCGTCGTGGATCGGATAATACTCGACCTTGATTGATACATACTTTTACTTCATGAGCATCAAACTCATTAGCCGTTAGAAAGCGTACATCATTAGTAGCAACCACTGGCACCTGATACTGATGAGCCAAATTCAGTGCAGCTGAATTATAATTATTTTCATTTTCACGCCCGGTGCGCTGCAACTCAATATAATATCTGTCCGCAAAATTGTGAGTCCAAGCTGACAAACATTGTTCCGCTCGTGTTTGATCATTTTTCAGCAGAATCTTACCCAAGTCCCCTTCACGTCCACCCGAGAGCACGATTAAGCCTTGATTATTTTCGAATATCCAATCGCGCTCAAGTGCAGGTAAACCACCATGTTGTCCTTCCATGTAAGCACGAGTCAGCAACTCAGTGAGGTGCTTGTAACCGAGATTATTCATACACAATAGAACAACTCTAAATTGCTCTTGTAGACTTGGGTCAGTCACTAATACATCCGCACCGATGATTGGTTTAATACCCTGTTTAATTGCGCTCCTATAGAATTTTACCAATGCAAATAAATTACTAAAATCAGTAACTGCTACTGCTGGCATATTTAAAGCATGGGCTTTTTTTACCAACTCTGGAATGCGCACAAGCCCATCAATGATGGAAAACTCGCTATGTACACGCAAATGAATAAACTCTGGATTCATGTCAGCAACTTCGCAACAGGCTTGAAGCTTTTACGATGATGAACACTAATTCCATGTGTTTGCAGGGCTTCTAAATGACGTACGGTAGGATAACCTTTGTGTTGAGCGAAACCATACATGGGATACTCATCATGCAAAGCTACCATCTCTTGATCACGTGTGACTTTAGCTAATATTGATGCCGCACCGATGGCTGGATCATGTAAGTCACCCTTGATAACTGCGTAAGACTCCACATCCAATTCAGGACTGAACTTGCCATCAACCAGCGCCATTGATGGTTGATGTTTAAGATTGTTGAAAGCACGCTGCATAGCCAGCAAACTCGCATTAAAAATATTCAGTTGATCAATTTCATCACATTCGCAGCGGCCCAAGGCCCAAGCGAGTGCATTGCGTTTAATATATTCAGACAGCACCTCACGGCGCTTTTCAGATAAGGCTTTTGAGTCTGTCATATCCCGCCAATCAACGTGATCACCTAATACCACAGCCGCAGCCACCACCGGTCCAGCCAAAGGCCCTCGACCAACTTCGTCGATGCCAGCATAGTTCGCCAGGTCAAGCTCGAGTCTGGATACGTCAACAATATTGGCGTGTTTTTTTATCACACTCAACTTAACACCTTATTGCCATTTTTCACCACAGCAGGCGTGATGAAATATATTCAGATGCGTGTTGACATGATTTGTTAGGACACTGTTGCTTGTGATTAAGCCAGTAGCACACAGAAATGAAGTGGTGTGGTCTAAAGATCTTTGAACATACATTTTAACTCTGCACTTGCGGCAAGCTCATCATCAACATATGCGTTAGTTTCAAAAACACCAAAATTACGCTTCATACGAGCTAGTCGAGATTCCAGCCTTAACTGATCACCCGGCACTACAGGACGTTTGAAACGAGTGTTCTCAATACCTACAAATAAAAATAAGCTTTCATTTTCAGGTTGTAACTTAGGGTCACTCAACACCAACACACCTGAGACTTGTGCGAGTGCCTCAAGAATAAGTACACCAGGAAATACTGGAGTTTGAGGAAAATGGCCTTGAAAAAATCCTTCGTTAATTGTGACATTCTTTATCGCCACGATAGAATCTCCATGACGACAGTCGACAACTTTATCGATGAGCAAAAAAGGATACCTGTGTGGAAGATATTTCATGATATCTTCAACTGACATCGAAATACTCGATGATTCACTCATTATGGAGTCTCCATTTATGCATTATAATGAATATGCATATTAATCTATGCGCAAATTATTTGGCTGCGTTCAACTCAGCAAGCACTTCATCTGTAATATCTACAACTGGACTTGCATATAAAACAGGCTGTGTAAGCACCAAGTCGTACTTCATTTTTTCAGAATACTCTTTTATCACTTCATAAACTTTTTTCTGGAGTGCAGCGACTTCTTCATTGCGTCGAATATTCAGGTCCTCTCTATATTCATCACGAAGGCGATTATGATCACGCTTTTGACTCAAAATTTCACGTTCAAGCTTCACTCGATTGCCCTCACTCATAATACTTCCCTCATTCTTGAGCTTTTCCTCAAGCTTAAGAATATCATCACGAGACCCACTCAATTCTTTATCACGACCCGCGAACTCAGTTTCCAGGGATTTTCGAACTGACTGCCCTTGCACTGATTGCTCCATCAATTCACCAAAATTTATGTATCCCAGCTTTACTTCAGCCATCGCCGCACTTGATATGAAAACCAACAGTGCAGCCGCTACACAATTTATAATTATTTTGTTCAACTTTGTTCTCCTACTTTAGAAACTTGTACCAAACTCAAATTGAAATGACTCTGTCTCATCCTGATCATCGTCATTCAAAGGAGATGAGAGGCTAAATGTTATCCCACCCATTCCTGTCAACATATTCACTTCAAACCCCACACTACCTCTCAGTTCAGAGGTTTCAAACTCATCCACGTCTTCAAATACATTACCAGCATCAGCAAACATACCCATGCGAAAGCGAGTGGGATCCATCAGCGATGGCACAGGAAAATAAAGCTGTACTCCTGCCGATGTAAGGAAATTACCCCCATAAGCATCATCGCGACTATCTCTTGGCCCTAGTGTGTTGGTAACATAACCGCGCACCGTGTTTGATCCACCTGCACGAAATTTCTCAAAAAACGGCAAATCGCCATCACCACCATATGTATCACCGTAACCAATCAATGAACGTGTTGCAAAGGTAAAGGTATCGTTAATCGGATACAACCATGTATGCTTGTGCTCCAGCTTATAATACTCTAAATCACTCAATGGTGTGGTCACTTCCAAGCGTGTTCGTTGATAAAGACCCTTGGTACCAAACATTCTTCTGTTGCGGCTATCATGAACATGCGCACCTGTAATACTGAAATTCAGGAATTTCTCACCGTTGTCATCAATAAATTCACGAATTTCATCAGAACTATTAGTACTTTCCTGCACATCTGTTTTCTGCAAGTCCAGTGTCATGCTGACACGATCATCCTCGGTCAATGGAATACCGTAGTTAGTTCTTAAACTAAATTTCTCAGAATCAAAGTCTGATATATCCGCTTCACTTGCATCCGTCTTAATGTAACTGAATCCATAGCCACGACTCACTCCATCAATGGTGTAATAAGGATCAGTGTAAGAAAGATCATAAATAGTATTAACTTTACTGGTGTTAATCTGGAAAGCCACTTGTTTACCTGAGCCAAGGAAGTTATCTTGACTCACACTTGCAGTTAATACTGCACCCTGACTGTCAGACAAGCCCGCTCCCACAGAAAAACTGCCTGCTAAACGTTCCTGCACAGTAAAAGTAACATCGACAAAATCATCCACTCCAGGAATTCTATTGGTCTCGACCTCGACCATTTCCACAAATGCCAAACGCTGAATTCTTCGTCGCGACAAATCTACAGCTGTTTGGGAAAACCATGCTCCCTCAATCTGACGTAATTCACGACGATATACCTCATCACGACTATATTGATTACCGACTATATTGATTCGTCTTACATAGGTACGTTTACCTGGATCAATAAAGAAAGTTAAATCAACTGTTTTGTCTTCATCATTCAATTTAGGAATAGGGTTGACGCGTGAGAAAGCATAACCATCAGCACTGAGTCTTCTTGAGATAGCATCACTAGATCTAACCACTAGCTCACGTGAAAAGATTCCACCAACTTCTGTCACCAATAATTCTCTTAGCTCTTGTTCCGAAACAACAAAATTACCAGCCAGCTTAACATCATTCAAAGTATACTGGTCACCCTCATTAATATTGATACTAATGAAAATATCTTTTTTATCGGGAGTAATTGAAACTTGAGTAGAATCAATAGTGAAATTCATATAACCCGTATTCAAATACTGCGATCGAAGATTCTCTAAATCAGCAGCTAAGGTTTGTTTAGAGTATTTATCCTGGTCAGACCAAAACTTCCAGAAAGACTTTTGACCCGACTGAAAATCTTCCTTAAGATCTTCTTCTTCATAAGCACTGTTACCAACTATGTTGAGCTCACGAATAGTTGCAGCCTTACCCTCGGCAATCATGATCTGCACATCTACACGATTACGAGAGATCTCGTTAGTCACCGTCTTTATCTCTACACTATATTTGCCACGTGAAAAATACTGCTGCAGGAGTTCGTTTTCTAATCTTTCTAGTACCGAACGATTCAAGACTCGACCGGGTGCTACTCCAATCGCCTCCAAACTCTCGATAAGTTGCTCATCCGGTATATCCTTGTTTCCTAGAATTTCCAGAGAAGCGATACCTGGGCGCTCTTTTAGCGCAACAATCAATTTGTTGCCATCTCGACGTAACACCACATCACTGAATAATTCTGTTTTGTATAGCTGACGAATAACGAGCACTGAATCCGAGTCTTTAAACTCATCACCTACTTCAACCGGAATGTGAGTAAACACGGTTCCAGGCGTGATTCTCTCGAGGCCCTCGAGTTCAATATCGACGATGTTAAAAGATTCCGCAATGACGACATGCACGTTACATAACATACAAATCGTCAACAAAGATTTTATTATTCTAATTATCACAGTTTGTATTGTGTTCAGCTAAACAGTCTTTGAAAATCGTTATAAAACGCCAACAGCATGAGGCCTGCCAGCATTATTATGCCTAATTTTTGTCCTAATATTTGTATTGCCTCTGACACCTGACTCCCCTTAACCATCTCAATCAGATAGTACATCAGGTGTCCGCCGTCGAGCATTGGCACAGGCAAAAGGTTAAGTATACCTATACTGATGCTGATGATAGCCAAAGTGCTTAAAAACGAAGCCAAACCTAATTGAGCTGATATCCCTGCAAACTCTGCAATCGATATCGGTCCACTTATATTTTTGGTAGATGCCTCACCGACGATTAGTTTACCAAGCAATTTCAAGGTCAGCACGCTCATATCGTATGTTTTTGTCATTCCATGCTCAAATGCAGCCAAAAAATCCTGCTTGATAGTCACTTGTCGTTGCTTTAAGGCCTCTCGATCTATCCACGGACTGACGCCAATGCGCCCAATTACTTCTCCATCCACCTCAATGCTCTTAGGTCGCAATGTCATCGATAGCCGTTGTTGATCTCTCAGTATTAAGACATCAATGTCTCTACCTGGATGACTTTTAACCAAATCCACCCAGCTCATCCAGCTATCCACCGCTTGACCATTTGCTGCCAACACCGTGTCCCCCTCAACAAAACCTTGCGCATGAGCTGCGCTATCAGAAGAAAATTTACCAAAGCGAGTGGTCAATTCAGGTCGCCAAGGTGAAATACCTATCTTACTAATTGGATTTTCGTCACCCACTAACATGCTGCTGTCAGATAAGTCCATGGTGATCTCATTAACATCTCCATTAGCACTAGTTTTCTCAATCTTGACGATACCTGTTTTTAATCCTTCAGAAATAATCGTTAAACTCAAATCTTCCCAAGTCGATATAGGTTTGTCATTGATACTAAAAATCACATCACCGGCTTGTAAACCGGAATGATAGGCGATGGTATTTTCTTGCACCTGTGAAATTTCAGCTTTAATACCTTGCATACCCACCATATACATCATCATGTATGCAAACACAGCAAACACGAAATTAGCCACGGGACCAGCAGCCACAATAGCAAAACGAGCGTACACTGATTGATTATTGAAGGCTTTATGTTTTTCAGAATCAGCCACTTTTTGCTCGCGTTCGTCCAGCATTTTGACATAGCCACCTAATGGAATTGCCGCAATCACATACTCTATGCCACTTTTGGGTGAGACATAACGAAATAACGCTTGCCCGAAACCGACAGAAAAGCGTAATACTCTCACACCACATAAACGCGCAACCATGTAATGCCCAAACTCATGGATTGTGACAATTACACTAATTGCCACAACAAAAGACGCCAAACTGATTAAAAATCCATTCATATTCTTATAACATTATTTTTAAAGTTTGGGTTTTTTGTGACACTATCGACCTCATCTAATGTATTCATAATCATCTTTAAACAAATCATAATGACTCCATCTGTCGGATAATATCATGTGTAAGCGAACGAGCTTGACGATCTACTTCTAGAATACTTTCCAGCGTTTTAACGGCAACAAGCTGCATAGAGTCAACAACCCTTGAAACGACAGTATGTATCTGCATAAAGTTAATTTGCTCATCTAAAAAAGCCTGCACAGCAACTTCATTCGCAGCATTCATCACCGTCGGAGCGGACTGCCCCTGACTTTGTACCTGCATCGCGAGCGCCAGACAGGGAAATTTATCAAGATCAGGACGCATGAATTCAAGATGAGTTCGTGTTAGGTCTAACTTCTGAACACCAGACTGTATTCTATTTGGCCATGCCATGGCATGCGCAATGGGGACGCGCATATCTGGATAACCCATATGAGCCAACATTGAACCATCCTTATAATTCACTAAGGCATGCACGACAGACTGTGGATGAATGAGCACTCGAACTCGATCAATATTCATATTGAATAAAAGACTCGCCTCGATCAACTCCAAGCCTTTATTCATCATAGTCGCTGAATCAACAGAGATTTTTTTACCCATCGACCAGTTGGGATGTTGACAAGCTTGCTCTGGTGTCACACCAGACAAAGACTCCCTAGGAGTATTTAAAAATGGCCCACCCGATGCGGTCAATATAATCTCATCTACACCTTGAAGCACTTGTTGATCAGCACAGTTGGCCATGCATTGAAAGATTGCATTATGCTCACTGTCAATCGGCAACAACTGAGCCGCATGTTGTTGGGCGGTAGCAATCAACAATTCTCCTGACATCACTAAAGCTTCTTTGTTTGCCAATAAGATGGTTTTGCCTGCACGTGCCGCTGCTAAGGTCGAGGGTAACCCTGCCGCTCCAACGATAGCCGCCATTACACAATCAACCTCAGGCATTGTCACAATCTGCTCCAAGCCGGTGTCACTTGTAAAAATTTGTGGAGAATAATCTAATACAGACAGGCTTTGACAGAACTGTTCAGCCGCCCGCGAATCAGATACAACAACATATTGAGGACGAAACTGCTGACATTGCTTAAGTAAGGTTTTTACTGAAGTATTAACACCTAAAGCCACGACATGAAATTGATCAGGATTACGTGCAATCACATCTAAAGTATTGCATCCCACACTGCCAGTGGAACCAAGAATCGCAATACCTTTTGAATGAGTTGACATCTAACTATTGTAACCAATGAACACCCAGAGCAAACCCTGGCGCTGCTGCGAGTAAGCTATCTATACGATCCAATATGCCGCCGTGACCGGGAATAATAGAGCCACTATCTTTTTTCCCCGCATTACGTTTGATTAAACTCTCAAACAAATCACCCACGACTGAAACAAGGACACTAAGCAAAGATAAAAGAACAAAATACAATGCATTAAGGAACTTAAATTCGAACCACCACACTGCCACTAAAGCAAACAATGTTGATAACACCATTGCACCAAGCAAACCCTCACGTGTTTTACCTGGGCTTAACTGTTCAGCTAATTTTGTTTTTCCAAACTGCTTACCTGAGAAATAAGCACCGCTATCGGCAATCCATATCAATATAAACATATATAATAATAATGCAGGATCTTGCTGATGAAGATGAATCATTGATAACCAACCAACCGTGATAACAAAATAACCACTAGCACTTAAAAAGCTATTCAATAAATAATTATCAATCCAAGTTGACTCATAAAAACTCAATAGCATCAATATACACACCCAATAGATACTGGCCAAAAACATAAAAAATTTGACTTGTTCTGATTGCAAATATAAGCCCACTAAAACCATCAATAATGCACAGACTGATACGTACATGATTTTCCTAGCAGTTTTTTCATAGCTCATAGCAGCCCATTCATAAGCTGCCATACAAGCAATCATTATAAATATGATTGCAAGGTATTCTGATTCTAGAGATAACACCGCAGACACAGTCAGCGGCACCATAATTATAGCGGCGAGTAAACGTTGCTTAAGTTTTATTTGCATCAACTTGCTCTTGTGTGAGACCAAATTTTCTCTGTCGATAACTAAAATGCTCGATAGCATTTTCTAATTTATCGGCATCAAAGTCTGGCCACAATACATCGGTAAAATAAAGTTCAGTGTAAGCTAATTGCCAAATCAGGAAATTACTCAGGCGCTGCTCACCTGCTGTACGAATAAATAGATCAGGCTCATCAAAAGGATAGGTTGTTAGGTGTTGGCTTAACAACACCTCATCAATTCTATGCGAATCTATTTCACCTGATTCCACTTTTTTGCATAGCTTACGACAGGCTTGAGCAATATCCCAGCGCCCACCATAACCGAGTGCGACATTTAATACTAACTTGTTGTTGCGCTGTGTTAGATTCTGAGCTGCTTGAATATTTTCTCTTAGCTTAGGTTGAAATGTCTCTATTGCACCAAGAAAATTTATGCGAATCCCATGCTCATGCAATGGCTCAACCTCATCTTGCAAACAAGATAAGAATAGCTCCATCAATGCATTAACTTCTTTTTCTGGACGTCGCCAATTTTCACTACTGAATGCAAATACAGTAAGCGCCTGAACCTCAAACTCTAAACATGCTTGTATGACTTTCTTGAGTGCTTTGACCCCTTCAAGATGACCTGCCTGACGCGGCAACAACCTCTTTTTCGCCCAACGTCCATTACCATCCATAACAATTGCGATATGTTGGGGCAAGATTCTAGACGAGACTGTATTTGTACTCATAGCAAACGATTAGACTGCAACATAAAATGAATACAGTGGATAGTTAAAATTCCATTAATTCTTTCTCTTTGCTCGTCAAGATATCGTCGATGGATTTAATGTGTTTATCTGTGAGCTTTTGGATATATTCCAATGCACCACGCTCATCATCTTCAGAAATTTCTTTTTCTTTGACCAATTCTTTAAAATCAGCATTGGCATCACGACGAATATTACGAATAGCTACTCGACATTGTTCCGCTTCTTGCCTAACTAATTTCACAAAATCTTTGCGTCTTTCCTCTGTAAGCGCTGGCAACGGCACACGGATCATGTCCCCCGAGGTGACAGGATTCAAACCCATATCTGAACTCATAATAGCTTTTTCAATCGCCGGT
>CAYPHQ010000007.1:0-22479 GCA_964410595.1 uncultured Thiotrichales bacterium | reverse complement strand
AAGCAGCGTAACATTCTTTATGCAAAGCATAAAAAAAGCCCGCAGACTTTCCACAAAGTACACAGGCTCCCATATTTAGCTATGTGGTTGCTTATTCGTCGTTGAGTCCTTCATAAAGAGACTCATCTTCTGGCGGTGCGCCATCATGAACAAGATAATTACGTCGATCTAAATAAGCGTCACGGATAAAGCTATATTTATCTGTAGCGATCTCATCCACGGTCTTTTCCAATGAGAGTAGCTCGGCGCGTACACTAACAACATCGACAGCCATCAGATACATGCGATCAGATTTTTCCATATCAATATGATTGATCGGATTCAATAAGAAATTATCCACTGGCACACTGGTACTATCACGCAGGGTTGAGGGTCCGAAAAATGGCAGCATTAGATATGGTCCAGAGTCAACGCCCCAAGCCGCCAAGGTCTGACCAAAATCTTCATTATGTTTTTGCAGGCCCATCTCACTAGCAACATCAAACAAACCAAGCAAACCAATAGTGGTGTTAAATAAAACACGACCGACATCGGAGACTGCGTCAGCCACTTTACCCTGTAAGAGATTATTGAAAGCAACACTGACATCATTGATATTGGAGAAGAAGTTACGCACGCCTGTTTCGACAAAATCTGGAGCAACTGCTTGATAACCCTTTGCCGCTGGCTTCAATAATGCTTGGTCCAAGGTATCGTTAAAACCGTACACTGTGCGGTTGAAACCTTGCCAGGGATCGCGCTCGTTTTCCACGTACTCTGTGCTGGCACAACCTGTCATCACTAGAGCGAAAATCACTCCTAAAATGTTGATGAATTGTGTTATTGGTTGCTTGTTCACAAACTCTCCTTAAGTCCCTAATTAAGTTATTCGTTTAACAGCTTTATTTATACACTCTATCTTAAGTTTAATTCTAGTGATCAAGCTTAGTTGTTGTGCTTATCTTGCCAGTATCGTATGACCGCTATGACAGACTGCCTGATCTCGCTAGGTTTTGCCGGCTTGAATTCGTAATCGCAAGGCATTCAGCTTAATAAAGCCTTCCGCATCTTTCTGATCATATGCCCCCTGATCGTCCTCAAAAGTGGCGATTTCCTCACTGAACAAGCTATGAGCCTCTGACTGGCGTCCCGTGACGATAATGTTACCCTTATAGAGATCTAAACGCACCTCTCCAGTGACATTTTTTTGCGTTTGATCGATAAGTGTCTGAATCGCGAGTCTCTCAGGACTCCACCAATAACCGTTGTACACCAGTTTTGCATAGCGCGGCATGATCTCATCTTTCAAATGTGTCAATTCACGGTCTAAACAGATGGATTCTAAGGCACGATGTGCACGTAACATCACCGTACCACCCGGTGTTTCATAACACCCCCTTGATTTCATACCCACATAACGATTTTCAACGATATCTAAACGTCCGATACCATGACGACCGGCGATTTCGTTTAACTTAGTTAGCATATTAGCAGGGGATAGCATCTCACCATTAAGACTGACGGGATCACCCTGCTCATAACCAATGACTAGGGTCTCAACTTCATCCGGTGCTTGTTGAGGAGATGCCGTCCAACGCCACATATCCGCTTGTGGCTGCACCCATGGATCCTCTAACTCACCACCTTCATAAGAAATATGCAACAAATTGGCATCCATTGAATAAGGCGAACCCCCTTTACGCTTCTGTTCTACTGGAATGCCATGTTTTTCGGCATAAGCCAGTAAGCTCTCACGCGAATTCAATTCCCACTCACGCCACGGTGCAATGATCTTGATATCTGGGTTGAGCGCGTAAGCCCCCAATTCAAAGCGCACCTGATCATTACCTTTACCAGTTGCACCATGGGAGATCGCATCCGCACCCGTGGCTTGCGCAATTTCTATCAGTCGTTTGGCAATCAGTGGACGGGCTATGGAAGTCCCGAGTAAATACTCGCCTTCATAAATAGTGTTGCCACGAAACATGGGATAAACAAAATCACGCACAAATTCCTCACGCAGATCTTCGATAAATACTTCCTTTACGCCAAGTTGCTGCGCTTTAGCACGCGCAGGCTCAACTTCTTCACCCTGCCCTAGATCGGCTGTGAATGTGACTACCTCACATTGATATTGTTCTTCTAACCAACGCAGAATGATGGAAGTATCTAGACCTCCAGAATAAGCGAGTACAACTTTACGTATATCTGACATGATGAATATTGTTCTTGTTTATGTATGAGTGTGTGTTCTTTATTACATTCTATTATATAGTATCAATCGACTGCTCACGCGACTTTACTGACTCAAAAATTCAATTTTAATATGTCTATGCAACACAGCCTGATCAACCAGCAAGCCAATTATATTCCCTTGGGCAACCGCTTTCGTGGCTTTTGCCCCGTTGTTGTGGATCTTGAAACTGGCGGTTTCAATGCTGATACCGATGCCTTACTGGAAGTCGCCGCAGTAATACTTGGTATCGATGATCAGGGGCATTTGCACTGCAAAGAGTCCTTCAGTGTGCATGTGCAGCCATTTGAAGGGGCTAATTTGGAACCCGCCTCCTTGGAAGTTAATGGTATCGACCCTTTTCATCCATTACGTATTGCTCAACCCGAGGCTGTGGCACTTCGAGGACTTTTCAAGGAAGTAAGACGCGTATGTAAAGAAAATCTCTGCAAACGTGCCATTCTTGTCGGTCACAACGCTCACTTTGACCTCAACTTTTTACATACTTCAGCTCGCCGAGCTGAAGTTAAAAACAATCCCTTTCACCCGTTCAGTTGTTTTGACACGGTGACTCTCGGCGCAATGGCTCATGGTCAAACTGTCCTATCACGCGTCGCTGAGTTAGCTGGCCTCGAATGGCAAAATGACCAAGCTCATTCTGCTTTGTATGATGCTTCCATGACTGCTGAAGTGTTTTGCAAGGTTCTCAACACCTGGAACCAGGAGGTCAATCCTTTTATTCCCAAATGTAACCCAAATGCCCTTACTGCCGACCAAACAGAAGATGAGACCAGTAAAACATTCGATGATAATTAAGCGCCGACCGCCTCTTTAATCATAGTTTGTAACTCACCTTTTTCAGCCATTTCCAGAGTGATATCACAGCCACCAATTAGCTCGCCTTTAATGTATAACTGAGGAAACGTTGGCCAATCCGCATAACGTGGAAGGTTCTGAAAAATCTCTGGATCCATTAGTATGTTGACATAAGCAAACTCATGACCACATTGCTTGAGCGCTTCAGCTGCACGCATGGAGAAACCACATTGTGGCATTTGAGGAGTCCCTTTCATGTAAATAATAACCGGATTACTCTCCACTTGTTCTTTGATTCTATCTAGTACGTCCATAACACATCCTTAATAGCTTAATTCGATTTTAAAGCCATTCTAACGTTTAATCTGAGCGCATACATATCTAAGGTGAGGGGGAAGGCACGCTATCGACATGGGTTTGCAACCATAATTCTAATAATGCCATGTGCCATACCTTACTCCCCTGCAAGCGAGTATGGTGTTGATCTGGTGCATCCAACAATCGCTCCACGTAATCACGGGCAAATAAGCCACGCTGTCGACAGGCGGAAGAATTGAGGACATCTGTCACCATGGTGAGGAATTCTCCCCGCACATATTTAAGTGCTGGCATCGGAAAGTACCCTTTTGGACGATCAATTACACTATCGGGCACCAGACCACGACTAATTTGTTTGAGTACATGTTTACCCCCTGAGGCGAGCTTCATTTCGGGCGGCATAGTCATGGCTAACTCCACCAACTCGTGATCTAAAAACGGCACACGCGCCTCTAAGCCCCAAGCCATGGTCATGCTATCCACGCGTTTAACGGGATCATCAACAATCAAAGTCGTGACATCAAAATGCAGCACTGAGTCTATATATGTATCTGCTTCACATTGTTCTAAGGCCTGCTGCACTAGTGCGCTGGTATAATCTTGTTGCACATAGTGGCTGTTAACCGTTTGTGCATACTCAGCAAAATCACGATCAAAGTAATAAGGTGCAAAACGCTCTAATGCAGCCCCCTGTGCGGCCTGCATTTTGGGATACCAGAAATAGCCTGCAAACAATTCATCGGCGCCCTGACCGGACTGCACCACTTTAATATCTTGACTGACCTGCTCGGCCAGCAGATAAAAAGCCACCGCGTCTTGTGCCACCATGGGTTCAGGCATATGTGTAATCGCCTCTGGCAGACGCTTCAATACTTGATCATTTTGGATATGAAATCGCTGGTGATCCGTGGCAAACTTTTCCACCACCGCATCAGAGTATTCAAATTCATGGCCACGCTCTTCTGGCTGGTCTTCAAATCCAACCGAATATGTCTTCACCTGGCCATACTTTTGCGCCAGCAAACCGACCAATAAACTCGAGTCCAATCCACCTGAGAGCAATACACCCACCGGCACATCCGCAATCTCTAAACGTCGATCAACTGCAGTTTGTAAACTCTGCTGGATTTCATACACCCATTCTTCTGCACTATATTGATACTGTCGACGTGCACTTAATTGCCAGTAAGATTGAGCCTCACCCACACCTTTTTCATCTACCCACATAAAGTGACCCGGCGGTAGCTTGCGTATGCCCGCTAATATAGTGCGTGGTGCTGGAATCACAGCGTGCAAAGTAAATTGATGCTGTAAAGCCTGACTGTCTATCTCAGTATTAATGTCACCAGTGGCGAGAAGTGCTTGCGTATTAGAAGCAAACAAAAAACTTTCCGAGGTCTGGGCATAGTAAAGTGGCTTGATACCCAGACGATCACGTGCAACAAACAGGTGTTTTTTTTGTGCATCCCAGATCGCAAAAGCAAACATGCCAATCAAATGTTTGACACAGTGTTCACCCCATACACGATAGGCTTGCATAATGACTTCTGTGTCTCCATTGGACTGAAAATTAACACCCAAATTCTGCAGTTTTTTCCGTATCTGAGGATAATTATAAATAGTGCCATTAAATACGATGGCCAACGATTGATCATGATTGACCATGGGCTGATGGGAAGCCGGGGACAGATCAATAATCGCCAAGCGTCGATGTCCCAACCCCATGGGGCCATCAAAATAACTCCCCTGATCATCTGGGCCTCGTCTAGCGAGCGGTCCCAGCATCGTTTGTATTTTGCCCTTGTTGGCACGTCCTTGTTTTAGGTTAAATTCTCCACATATCCCACACATGTTTTTTTATGTCCTGGCTAACTATAGCCCTAATGTTGTTTTTGAAAGCAAAACCTTCTATTGTCTTACCTCGATAGTGTATTGTATCTATCGACATAATGAGTCAAAAAATTAACTACAGAGGTGTATTGTGAATCCACTCAAATCTATTCTAGGAACTATTGTTGCCGGTTTTATTATTTCTATCGTCATTGCTGTATGGGATAGCACGCCAGTCGCCAGTGCGGGATGGTCTATATCTGTATGGTTACACGTGCTAGCCGGTGTTGTTTGGATTGGCTTGCTGTATTACTTCAATTTTGTCCAAGTGCCTGCCGTAGCAACCGCGACAGCAGACACCGATGGCCCAGGCCCCGCTGCGATTAGCAAGTATGTGGCACCACGTGCACTCGCTTGGTTCCGCTATGGTGCGCTTGTCACTTGGCTCACAGGCGCTGCTGCGCTTGAGTATGTCGGCGGTTTTAGCGCTAACATGTTCTTCACTAATGGTGTTACGGTTATCGGTATCGGCGCATGGCTTGGAACTATCATGTTGTTTAATGTCTGGGTACTGATTTGGCCAAATCAAAAGAAACTACTAGGCATAGTGTCTGCCACAGATGCTGAGAAAGCCAAAGCTAAAGGTGTTGCATTTATTGCGTCACGCACCAATACCATGCTGTCTATTCCAATGTTAATGTGCATGATTGGTCATGCCCATACATTGCCATTCTAAGCAGGGCTTAAACGAACACTATGCTTATTTACAATGATGGGTGATGTATAGAAAAAAACCCATTTTTGAAGCATAATTGACTAACGGCAGCGCACATCGCTGCCGTTTTTCATTGTCGAATAATAAAGTTACTATTGACAAACATAGTAAGAATGAACCAGTTTTTATTAAAGGATAAATTTAACCACTCATTTAAAAATATATTATGAACTCATTGATGCCCACCTATGCGAGAAAAAATGTCAGCTTTGTTAAAGGCCATGGCGCATGGCTGTGGGATGATAAAAATGAAAAATATTTAGATGCCTTATCAGGTATCGCTGTGTGCGGCCTAGGCCATGCACACGCAGGCCTTGCTGATACGATCAGCCAACAAGCAAACAATTTATTACATACCTCGAATCTATATCGTATCCCTCATCAAGAAGCCTTGGGCGATCGTATGTGTGAGATCACTGGCATGCAAAAAGTCTTCTTCGCCAATTCTGGGGCTGAAGCCAATGAGGCGGCTATTAAGTTGGCGCGATTACATGGCCACGCCAGAAATATCGACTCGCCAACCACCATTGTTTTTGAAAATAGTTTCCATGGTCGCACCATGGCTACCTTAACCGCCACTGGGAATGCTGCTGCACAACAAGGTTATGATCCACTGTTACCAGGATTTGTGCGTGCGCCTTACAATGACATCGAAGCAGTCAAACTATTATGTGCGCAACATAACAACATTAGCGCAATTCTGGTTGAGCCTATTCAAGGTGAAGGCGGTATTAACCTACCTGCGGATAATTTTCTCACCCACCTCCGAGCGGTCTGTGATGAATACAATTTATTACTGATGGTAGACGAAGTACAAACAGGTAACGGGCGTACAGGCAAATGGTTTGCTTTTCAACACAGTGACATTTTGCCCGATGTGCTTACAACCGCTAAAGGTTTAGGTAATGGCATGCCAATTGGGGCTTGTTGCGTTGCTGATAAAGCCCTTGAATTATTCGCCCCTGGTTCACATGGCAGTACCTTTGGTGGAAATCCACTTGCTTGTGCGGTGGCCTTAAAAGTATTGGACATTATTGAACAGCAATCTTTGCTCAAGCACGCGCAACATATGGGCAGCTACATTTGCACTCAATTTAAGCAGCAGCTAGGCGAACATCCTTTGGTCAAAGAGATACGTGGCCTAGGATTGATGATTGGCGTGGAGCTTAATGCACCTTGCCCACAATTAGTCGATCTCGCACTGGAGAAGAAATTACTATTAAATGTGACAGCTGGCTCTGTGATTCGTTTGCTTCCACCTTTAATTATTGATCAACAACAGGCAGATATGATTGTTGATATTGTCTGCGCATGCATTAACGAGATGCATTAATAAACACCACTCGCACATAGAGAAAATTTATGACTCGTCATTTTTTAACCCTGCTTGACTTATCTAGCAACGAATTACGCACAGTGATAAAGCGCGCTATCGAGCTTAAATCAATGCGTAATGAAAATGTGGACTACGCACCTTTCGCTAATAAAACATTAGGTATGATTTTTGACAAATCATCAACACGCACGCGTGTATCTTTTGAAGCAGGTATGGCGCAGCTTGGTGGTCATGCATTATTTTTATCTTCTAAAGATACTCAACTGGGTCGCGGTGAGCCCGTGGAAGATACCGCACGGGTATTATCGCGCATGGTCGATATTATTATGATTCGCACTTATGCACATGACACTCTAGAGCGATTTGCAGCCTTGTCTAAAGTCCCTGTTATTAATGGACTGACGGATATATATCATCCCTGTCAATTGTTAGCGGATTTACAAACCTGGTTTGAACAACGCGGCGATATTTCGGGTGCAACGGTAACCTGGATTGGAGATGGTAATAACATGTGTCACTCCTACATCAATGCGGCAAGGCAATTAGGATTTAAGCTGCGCATAGGATGCCCAGAGGGCTATGCACCAAACTCAGAGATTGTGTCTGCAGCGGGTGACTGTGTGCAAATTATGCATGATGCTAGGGAAGCAGCACATAACTCAGATCTCATCGTCACCGACGTATGGGCCAGCATGGGACAAGAACAAGAGCAAAAACAGCGCGAGCAAGCCTTTGCAAAATTCCAAGTTAATCAATCACTCATGCAAATTGCGCATAAAGATGCTCTATTCATGCATTGTTTACCCGCTCATCGTGAAGAAGAAGTAAGTACTGAAGTGTTAGAAGGCTCACAAAGCGTGGTGTGGGATGAAGCAGAAAATCGATTGCACGCACAAAAAGCACTGATTGAGTTTTTAATTCATAATACAAACAATTAGGATAATCATAGCGATTATTCAGTATTGCCTATGCTAATTACTATGTAACATCCTAACCATTCACTTCTGTATTGCTGGAGAAAGACAATGGAAACACTCAGTTCTATACTTGACACACTCAGCGGATTCATCTGGGGACCCTTTACTTTGGTACTGTTATTGGGTGTAGGTATCTACCTTAGCGTGGGTCTCAAGCTGATGCCATGGCGTCAAATATCTCACGCATTCAAATATCTCATTCGCGGTCGCAAAAGTGAAGGCGAAGGAGAGATACCCCCTTTCCAAGCCCTCATGACAGCCATGTCAGCCACTGTGGGAACCGGCAATATTGCTGGGGTTGCTACGGCAATATTTATCGGCGGACCTGGTGCTATTTTTTGGATGTGGATTACCGCACTATTTGGCATGGCAACAAAATATGCCGAGGCCGTCCTTGCCGTAAAATATCGTGAAACCGATGACTTAGGACGTTTTGTCGGCGGCCCAATGTATTACATTAAAAATGGTCTCGGCAAAAAGTGGTATTGGTTAGGTTTTTTGTTTGCCTTGTTCGGCACTATTGCCGCATTTGGTATAGGCAACATGGTGCAATCTAATTCTGTGGCTGATGCACTTCACAGTAACTTCGGAGTGGACACCTCCATGACCGGAATAGTGATTGCTGCACTCGCCGCATTAGTAATATTGGGTGGTATTAAACGCATTGGTACTGTGGCCAGTAAACTGGTTCCTATTATGGCCATTTTCTACATCATCGGCTCATTGATCATTATCTTTGCCAATATTACTGAAGTACCTGCTGCATTAACTATCATCATAGATAGCGCTTTTAATGGTCATGCAGCGGTTGGCGGTTTCACCGGCGCCACCATCATGATGGCGATTCAATTTGGTATTGCGCGTGGTATTTTTTCCAATGAAGCGGGACTGGGTAGCGCCCCCATTGCACACGCAGCCGCACAGACGAATAATCCAGTAAGACAGGGGCTAATCGGTATGTTAGGGACTTTTATTGATACGATTATAATCTGCACCATGACCGCCCTAGTGATTATTATCAGTGGCGCTTGGACTAGTGGTGAAACTGGCGCCAGTCTATCCAGTTTGGCTTATGCTTCCTCGATTCCATTAGGTGAGTACATCATAACTTTTAGCTTGGTGATTTTTGCCTTCACGACGATTCTTGGCTGGAGCTACTATGGTGAACGTTGTGCTGAATTTATCTTCGGCACCAAGATAATATGGCCTTATCGCTTTTTATGGATTGCGGCGGTGTTCATAGGAGCATCCCAAAAAGTGAATTTGATTTGGATATTAGCTGATGTCATGAATGGGTTTATGGCGATTCCTAACCTAATTGCATTAGCGTTACTTAGCCCGATTGTGTTCAAAATCACTAAAGAATATTTTTCCAATCAGCACTAAGTTTGATTGAAAAACTCGACTCAAAGCAACAACAAATGGATGCGCAAGAAATCACCCAAGCAGTCAAACTAGCCCTCAATGAAGACGTTGGTAGCGGCGATGTGAGCGCACAATTATGCGGGAATGAAACATTAAGCGCACAGGTAATCTGTCGCGAGACGGCAACTTTATGCGGCCAGGCTTGGTTTAATGCAACCTTTGCTCAGCTAGATACAAGTGTGCATATTGAGTGGCTAAAGCAAGAAGGTGCACTGATTCATCCCTCGCAAGCTGTATGCAATTTACAGGGCAATGCCGCTGCACTGCTTACCGGTGAGCGCACTGCGCTGAATTTTTTGCAGACTTTGTCAGGCACCGCGACAGCGACCAGAAAATTATTACACCGCATGCGCGGCAGCTCTACACAGTTACTCGATACTCGCAAAACCATTCCGGGCTTACGCAATGCTCAAAAATACGCAGTGAAGTGTGGGGGTGGAAACAATCATCGCATGGGACTCTATGATGCTTATTTAATTAAGGAGAATCATATCCATGCCTGCGGCTCTATTGAAGCAGCAGTGATCAAAGCCAAGCAACAAGCAGATGGCTTACTGATAGAAGTTGAAGTCGAGGACTTGCATCAATTAGCTCAGGCGATCGACTGTCAAGCCGACATTGCCCTGTTGGATAATTTCAGCTTGGCTGAAGTTGAACGGGCAGTGGCATTGGTTCGCAACGACACACAAACCAATATTAAGTTAGAAGTCTCAGGCAATATTCACATGGAGAATATTAGTCAATACGCAATGCTGAATGTAGATTTTATTTCTGTTGGCGCTATCACTAAACATTTGCAAGCCGTGGATTTTTCTATGCGCTTCAATAATTAATTTTTTTGGCTTGTTGCCATAAGTCATCTAACTGTTCTTCACTCATTTGTTTAAGGTCTTGCTGCTTTTGTTCAGCGATTTGTTCTAAACTACGAAAACGTTGTTCAAATTTATTACTCGCCTTTTGCAACGCGATGTCGGCATCATGTTTACTGTGTCTAGACACATTGATGGCACAAAACAAAACATCGCCCAGTTCGTCCTCGATAGCGTCCTGTTCACCCGATGCTACAGCTTGCTTTAGCTCACCAATTTCCTCTTCAAGCTTTTCTAGTACCGCGTCAATATTTGACCAATCGAAATTCACTTGCGCAGCTTTCTTCTGTAATTTCTTCGCGCGCAACATGCTCTGCAGGCCAATGGGCACCCCCGCAAGTGCGGATGAATCAGCATCATCACCCCGCTGTTCACGTTCTTGTTGTTTAAAGGATTCCCAATCTGGTTTTCCCTGTTGAAGTTGCTGATCATCGCCAAATACGTGAGGATGGCGGCGTATCATTTTGTTGCAAATAGATTGCACTACATCACTGAATTGAAAGTGATTTTGTTCTTCCGCCATCTGCGCGTGATAAACCACTTGTAATAACAAATCACCAAGTTCATCACGTAGCTCATCGTAATCTTGTCGAGCAATAGCATCAGCAACCTCGTAGGCTTCCTCCACTGTATAGGGAGCAATACTGGCAAAATTTTGTTTTTGATCCCATGGGCAGCCATTATGTGGATCTCGCAATGCTCGCATAATCATCAGCAAATCTTGAATATCATCATTAGAATCGGATAGGGGAAATCGCAGGCTTGTTGTCATGACTATTTCTGTAATATTTATACACATCCAGTCTATCGCAAATCATGCTCAGGACAACCAAGTCTGTACGTAATTAATTTTCAAACCCATTATACGAATACATCACTGGCTCGGGAAATCTCAACACCCCCTCCACATGGCTCAAGAACAGCAGTGACATTGCACAATGTACACGTCACATTCACCTCAACACTCTTACTGTCTAAAAATATGCTTTATAATGGCGTTATGTTGTGGATACCATCACCCTTTGCAACAAATTACACTGCAATTAAATTGAGAACTTATTAGTAGTAAGCATCACATCACACTACTCATATTACATACCAATAGGACAACGTTATGGCTATTACAGAAGGCAAAGCAGCCCCCGCTTTTACACTCAAAGATCAACACGGCAATAAAGTTGCTCTCAAAGACCTCAAAGGTCATAAAGTCGTAGTGTATTTTTACCCTAAAGATGATACGCCTGGATGTACAAAAGAGGCCTGTGGGTTTAGGGATTTGTGGAGTGATCTGGAAAAAGCTAATTGCACTGTGTTAGGCGTGTCACCCGATGAACAGGCAGCTCATCAAAAATTTATTGATAAATACGATCTACCCTTCACCTTATTATGTGATCCCGAGCGCAGCATGATGGAAAAGTATGAGGCTTATGGCGAAAAGAATATGTACGGTAAAATCACTATGGGGGTAATTCGCTCCACTGTATTAATTGGTGAGGATGGCAAAGTGCTCAAACATTGGAAACGCGTATCTAAAGCCGCAGACCATCCCACACAAGTGCTCGAAGCCATTAACGCACTGGACACCTAAACTATAGCGACATAATTGAGCCCATCCAACGCACAGAGGCAGCTGATATGCCACAAATCTCAACGCGGCTGTATAAAAATCAACCTCTTTTAACTAAAATATCGCGCAGAACCGCACCATTAAAGTTACCGACCATGTCTTATCATTGGATAACTATGCACGGGAACATAGTATTGAGATCACTTTTCCCCGTACCCACCTGATAATGAAAGGCGTGGGGTCATCATTCTATTCAAAGACTTATCAGAAACTCAGCAGTTAAATGATCGACTTAGTCATGAAGCATCTCATGACACTCTGACAGGTTTAATGAACCGTCAAACTTTTGAGCAACAGCTATCAAAATGTATTCAAAGCATGCGTGAATAAATTATGGAGCATTGCTTGTGTTATATCGATATTCATCAATTCAAAATCATCAACAATCAAGCTGGGTATGTTATTGGCAATCAAATCTTACAAGAAATTGCAGAAATCTTGCGCAATAGCACTCGTAGCATTGATAGAGTAGCGCATACAAGGCGACGAATTTGCTTTGTTACTCGTAGATAAAAATCTCCAGCAAGCCCAGCAAGTAATTCAACTGATCATTTAGAGCAGCTGTTTCACTTGAATCTTTTCACCCTCCATCGTGTTAGGCAGGGTATGATAACGTCTGTTGGTATTAACCAAAGTTGAGCACGAATTGTTGTGACAGAAGACAAACTTTACAAAAAACCCATCAATAATATCGAAGATTTTAAATTCGATACCTGCGTGAGCGATGTATTCGATGACATGGTAGATCGTTCAGTGCCAGGCTATCGAACCTTGATTGCCAATATTGGGCCGCTGGCATCACATTTCATACAAGAAAATAGTGCTTGTTATGACTTGGGTTGTTCACATGGTGCGGCAGCTTTGTCAGTATTTAAATACTGTCAAGTGTCTGGACTTGAAATTCATGCGATTGATAATGCCAGCGCCATGATTAGACGTTGCCAGCAAATGATTGCACAGGCACAAGCAGAACATGTGATTAAGACCCAACTGAATAATATTCAGGATATAGACATCATTAATGCCTCTTTTGTTATCCTCAACCTCACCCTACAATTCATTGCTGTATCTGAGAGACAAAAAATCCTTGAAGATATTTATGCCGGCCTGCTGCCTGAAGGTGCTTGTCTACTCACAGAAAAAATCATCATGCCAGATGCTAAGCATGAAAAATTATTTCTAAAACTCCATACCGGTTTCAAGTCAGCTAACAACTACAGCGATCTTGAGATTAGTCAAAAAAGAAAATCACTTGAAAATGTTTTACTCAGGGAATCACTAGAAACTCATATATTACGCTTGCAAAAGATTGGTTTTAGACAAGTGTATCCTTGGTTTCAGTGTTTCAATTTTGTATCCCTGATTGCTATCAAATGAAATTAGAATTTTACCGACGATTATTAGAAAACTCAGTGTCTAATGTGCCTGATGGTTGGCAATCTGAGTGTGCGGCACAACTCAATGAAATATTCGCCAAACCGGGTCACGGACACTTCCCTGTTTGGCAGCAAGCTGTAGAGCAGCTGGCACAGTTTACACCTGCATCGATAGACCTTAATCAAGCCATTCCTCGCATCGGTGAAGCTAGTGATAACCATAACCCTGAAATTATTCATCAGGCCTTGATGCAATTACATCCCTGGCGCAAGGGTCCATTTAATTTCTGTGGTGTGAATTTAGATGCTGAATGGCGTTGTGACTTAAAGTGGCAACGTTTAGCCCCACAACTTCCAGACTTGTCTGGTAAAACTGTGCTTGATGTAGGCTGTGGTAACGGCTACTACATGTTGCGCATGCTAGGTTGTGGTGCTAAGCAGGTTATTGGCGTAGATCCGACTCTGATTTTCATGGCACAGTTTTATGCACTTACACAAAACGTCCAACCCTCCTTGAATGCGCATTTACTTCCTCTACCTTTTGAACAATTATCACCTCAACTCAATCAATTTGATGTCGTATTCTCAATGGGTGTGCTCTATCATAGACGCAATCCTAATGAACATTGTCAGCACCTTTATGCACGCGTCGCTGATCAAGGATGGTGTTTACTTGAGACACTAGTGCTTAACGTGGCCGGTGATCAACAACTCATACCTAAAGATCGCTATGCTGGGATGCGAAATGTCTGGAGCATACCTAGCCCTGAGTGCGTGATGAAGTGGCTCCGGCAAAGTGGTTTTGTGGACGTGCAATGTCACAGTATTGATATCACCTCCATACACGAGCAACGAGCAACACAATGGATGCATAATTATTCTCTTAAAAACTTTCTCCATCCTGATGATGTCAATCTCACTATAGAAGGTCACCCTGCACCGACACGGGCTTTTTTCAGCGCCAGAAAAATTTCCTGACATGCACCAAAATTGGGCGTTATATGCGTGCATGTTTAGTGCGTCGCGCGCTAATAACTGGCATACTCAAATGGCTTACAAAGTATTCATCAAACATCAACAATACATCCTTAAGAAAGTTATTAATAACAGTTATTAGCAACTTCTCACCAGGTTGTATCAAACGTTTGTGAGTAATTAATAATAATTAAATGCGCACTCAAGTCAGGAGGCATGATTATGAAGCTCATCACAGCTATCATTAAACCATTCAAATTAGACGATGTACGTGAAGCACTTACCGAACAAGGTATTCAAGGCCTAACGGTGACAGAAGTTAAAGGTTTTGGTCGTCAAAAAGGACATACAGAACTCTATCGCGGAGCAGAATATGTAGTCGATTTTCTTCCTAAATTAAAAATAGAGATCGGCGTATCTGATGAAAATGTCAATCAAGTCATCGAAGCTATCACTCGTGCGGCTAATACTGGAAAAATTGGCGATGGCAAAATTTTTGTTACTACATTAGAACAAACCATTCGTATTCGTACGGGTGAGACTGGGCAAGATGCTCTTTAAAACGTTAGGGGATATTTAAAATGATTGCTCAATTTTATAAATATATGCTGATAGCACTTGTTATATGCTTGCCAAGTCTCGGACTTGCAGATGAACTAAGTGGTGCAAACACATCCTGGATATTGACTTCAACTGCTTTGGTTTTATTTATGACCATACCCGGCTTATCATTATTTTATGCTGGCTTAGTTCGTAGTAAGAATGTTTTATCAGTATTAATGCAATGTTTTGCAATTACCTGCCTAGCATCAATTACTTGGGTTGTATTCGGTTACAGTATGAGTTTCTCGGATGGTGGGTCATTCAATCAATGGGTGGGCAGCATCACACAGAATCTATTTCTATCTAATGTATCTCGTTCAGGTATGTCAGGTGATATTCCTGAAACTGTATTCATTATGTTTCAGATGACTTTTGCTGTCATCACACCTGCCCTCGTGATCGGTGGATTCGCAGAACGCATGAAATTCTCGGCAGTACTCTGGTTCACAGTATTATGGTCAGCACTCGTATATTTTCCAGTTTGCCATTGGGTATGGGGCGGCGGTTGGCTATCTGATAAAGGCGCATTAGATTTTGCAGGTGGCTTAGTCGTACATATCACTGCCGGTGTTGGCGCGCTGATTGCAGCCATCGTACTCGGATCACGACACGGCTTTCCGCAAACACCATTACCTCCACATAACATGACTATGACGGTTACTGGCGCTGGTATGCTGTGGGTGGGTTGGTTTGGCTTTAATGGTGGAAGCGCTCTGGCCGCAAATGGTGATGCTGGTATGGCGATTTTGGTCACCCATATCAGTGCTGCAGTCGCTTCATTGACGTGGATGACAATCGAATGGGTTAAGTATGGCAAACCCAGTGTGCTAGGTATTGTCACTGGTATGGTGGCAGGCTTAGGCAGCATCACTCCTGCATCCGGTTTTGTTGGTCCATTGGGCGCTATCGTAATTGGCTTATCCGCAGGTTTCATCTGCTTTACTGCAACCAACTTCATGAAGCGCACATTAAAAATCGATGACTCACTGGATGTTTTCCCAGTGCATGGGGTCGGCGGTATTATCGGCACCTTATTGGCGGGCATTTTTGTTGCCTCTCAATATGGTGGTGCAGGACTTGCTGATGGCATGACAATTGCCGATCAATTCGGTGTACAACTGACCGCAGTCATTGCTGTCATAGTATGGACTGCTGTCACGAGTTACATCTTGCTAAAAATCATCGATATGATTTGTGGTCTGCGCGTCAATGATGAAATTGAGCGTAATGGCCTAGATATCTCTGAACATGAAGAAAAAGGCTACAATATTTAGCTCTCATTCAATTTGACACTGAAAAGGCAGCCATAGGGCTGCCTTTTTTATTGCATGTCAATCACCACAAGCCCCTCAGTTGTCTTATAATGTCGATAGTGAATATTCAAAATCCATCCAACAATACCGCTACTCGGATATCTTTTGATGATCATCAAATTGATGAGTCAAAAATATGCCCACGAGCGATCAACATCATAAAGAAACTTCATGCTGCAGATTATGAGGCTTATTTAGTCGGCGGTTGTGTGCGCGATTTAATTCTCAATATCACTCCCAAAGATTTCGATGTGGTTACCAATGCACGACCTGAACAAATCTGTAAAATTTTTAGCCACAGCCGACTCATTGGTCGTCGCTTTCGACTCGTTCATATCTACTCTCAGCGGAGTTATATCGAAGTCTCGACTTTTCGTGCCATCGCAGATGCTGACAAACAAATGCATACTCAAGAAGATAATAATGGCCGAATCGTTCGTGATAATACCTATGGGAATATGGAAGAAGATGCCCTTAGACGAGACTTTACTATCAATGCCCTTTACTATGATTTAGTCACCTCTGAAGTCATCGATTTTTGTCACGGCATGCAAGACCTGCGCAATCAACAAATAAAAATGATCGGTGACGAATTTACACGCTATAAAGAAGACCCGGTCAGAATGCTTCGAGCCGTGCGCTTTAAATCAAAATTATCACTGGCACTCACAGAAGAAACTGCCGAACCAATAAATTCACTGGGCGGTTTATTACGTGATATCCCACCAGCAAGATTATTTGATGAAATGGTTAAACTCTTTCACAGCGGATCAGCAGTAAAATGCTTTAATGCCCTTAAAGAGCATAATCTCCTGCATATATTGTTTCCTTATACTGCCCACAATTTAGACAATGACGAACAATTCATGCAACTCATTTATGCAGCTTTGGCTAATACAGATCGTCGCATTATTACCGGAAAGTCGGTCAACCCCGCTTTTATTTTTGCCATTTTGTTATGGAAACCGTACCAATCCTTACTGGATGAATACATGTCGCGTGACCAACCAGTATCAGAACTGGTATGGGCAGCCGCCCGCACCACCGTAGCCAATCAATCCAGCATAACATTTATCCCCAAACGCTTGGCTATTGTAATATGTGAGATATGGCGCCTTCAGCATCGTTTTACGCAGCGCAAGAATCGTCGTACTCTTAAGATTCTCAATCACCCTCGCTTTCGTGCAGCTTATGACTTCTTCTGCTTGCGCACTGAGGCGGGAGAAATTGATAGCGGTGAGTGTATTTGGTGGACGCAAGTTCAAAATGCTGATGACGAAGAAAAACATAATATGATTCAGACTAAAAAACACCACTCAATATGAATTCATCACTCATCACAGAATGTTATATTGGCTTAGGCAGTAATCTAGATGATCCTTATGCACATGTTATAGATGCCCTGTGGGACATTGATCAAATCAAGCATACCGATTTAATTAGCTTTTCCAGTCTCTATACTAGCCGTCCAATGGGACCACAGGATCAACCACCTTATGTTAATGCGGCTGCGTGCATCCATACTCATTTAGATGCGCATAATCTTTTAAATGCTCTGCAGACGATTGAACAAGCGCATGGGCGAGTGCGTAAACAAGAACAATGGGGACCACGAACACTGGATTTAGATATATTAACTTTTGGCAATCAGTCCATTAACAATCAAACACTTACAGTCCCACACCCCGGTATAGCCAAGAGAGAATTTGTCCTTTACCCATTGCATGAATTAGACAAACACCTCATGATTCCTCACTTGGGACGTATTCATCGCATCAAGTCTCGCTGCTACAGAAACGGCTTGATACAACTACAAGATTAGATATGCAAGATTCATTACCTGACTACACAGTAATTGAGGGACCGATTGGGGTGGGCAAATCAAGCCTCTCTCAGCGTCTGGCGAATGAATTTAACTCTGAGCTCATCCTGGAAGAAATCGATGACAATCCATTTTTGGAGCAATTTTATCAACGCCCCAAGGAGGCTGCCCTATCTACACAACTATATTTCCTCATGCAACGCACCAAGCAAATTCAATCATTGCGTCAATCTAGTATATTCTCCCAAACCAAGATAGCGGATTATTTGATTGATAAAGATAAATTATTTGCTCAAGTAACCCTGAATCCAACAGAATATGATTTATACCTGCAAGTCTATGAGCATATGATTACTGAGGCTCCTAAACCGGATCTAGTCGTATACCTACAAGCGCCAGTGTCCACACTTTTAGAACGCATTAAAAAACGCGGACGTAATTTTGAACGCTTTATTGAAACCAATTATCTCGAACAATTAAACGAAGCCTATGCAGAGTTCTTCTATCACTATCATGAAACACCTCTTTTAATAGTCAATGCTAGCGATATAGACTTTATTAATAATGACCGAGATTATGAGCAACTGAAAGCACAAATTATGAATACCACCAGTGGACGCCACTATTACAACCCTTTGTCATTTGTGAGTTAGTGGCTATGAGTAAACAAAATTCACTTGGTATTACCATCAATACCCTACGCAATATGCGCAAGAAAAATGAAAAAATTGCTTGCCTAACAGCCTATGATGCCAGCTTTGCTCAACTGTTAGACAGTTGTGGGATTGATGTAATTTTAGTTGGTGATTCACTAGGTATGGTGATACAAGGTGCAACCTCTACCGTCAGCGTCACTATGGAAGACATGCTTTATCACACACATTGTGTCAGTCGTGCCAGTTCGCATGCCCTCATTATTGCTGATATGCCATTCATGAGTTACCCCAATATCGATACTGCATTAGCTAATGCCACTCGACTCATGCAACAGGCTGGCGCACAAATGATTAAGCTTGAAGCGACTCAACGCCAAACTGAAATCGTTGCTGAACTGAGCGCCTGTGGCATCCCTGTGTGCGCGCATTTAGGTCTACAGCCACAGTACGTGCATAAATTAGGCAGCTATCAAACCCAAGCTCAAGACCAAGTCAGTGCTGATGAATTACTAGCAACTAGCCTGGCCTTGCAACAGGCTGGAGCAGATTTGTTACTACTTGAGTGTATTCCCAGTGAACTGGCTCAAAAAGTCTGCGAACAAGTCGATTTACCTATTATCGGCATCGGCGCTGGCAAGCATTGCGATGGTCAAATATTAGTCCTACAAGACATTCTCGGTGTCACGGCAGGCACACCACCGTCATTTGTGAAAAACTATATGCAACAATGCAGCATCCAAGAAGCCGTAAAAAAATATATTTACGAAGTGAAAGCGGGATTATTCCCTGATCGCTAGCACGACCAGTCAATATTTTCACCGCAATGATTATCATCAATAGCAGCGATCAGATGCACAGCCAAATGCAAGACTGGCAATCTGATCATGTTGTCCTTGTACCTACCATGGGTAACTTGCACATGGGCCATCAGCAACTCATCCAGCGCGCACAATCTCTGGGCAATCGAACAGTGGTGAGTATTTTCGTCAATCCCATCCAATTTAATCAGGCCTCAGATTATGAACACTATCCGCGGACTATTGAAGCCGATCTAAATCTACTTAAAAAAATGCATGTTGACGCAGTATTCGTGCCTAGCGAGGCACAAATGTATCCCGATGGAGAATCGAGAACTTTTACTATGCCTGCAATGCCACTGGCAAATGAATTTTGTGGTCGTCATCGCCCTGGACATTTCTCTGGCGTGTGTACGGTGGTGGCAAGACTATTTGAAATTATCCCCGCACATAGCGCGGTGTTTGGAGAAAAGGATTTTCTACAATTATTGATCATTCAACACTTAGTCAGGGCGCTGGATCATCCCATTAATATTGTCCCGGTAGAAACACAACGTGAGTCAGATGGATTAGCTTACAGTTCACGTAATCAGCATTTAACTGACGAACAGCGACAAACTGCTCCTTGGCTGTACAAAATATTGACTCAAGCACGTCTCAAATATACTGCAAACCATAGCCAAGAAATTCAAGAAGAATCAGTGAAATTATTAGAAAAGCATGGATTTAAAGTTGACTATTTCCATCTATGTGATGCCTCAGACTTAACAGAAATTAACGCAGAAACTCAGCGTATAGTGATCTTATGCGCCGCCTGGCTTGGGCAAACTCGTTTGATCGATAATATACTTTTTCAAAAATCTTAATTGTGTATACTATAAGCAATGTTCAGAGTAGAAACTCTGGTATTTACATAAAAACGATTTAGAATAGAGTTATTGGAGCTATTTTTGATCCGTTAACTTTAAATTAGAAACTTAAATTTAGAGCAGAATTTACAGCAAAATTTACAATAAGGGGTATAAGCATGGCATGGTTTATCGTTGGATGTGTGGTTTTAGCGTTTGTAATCAACATTGCGTCACAGTTGAATCTTTTCAAGCATCTTAAAAACGGCACTATTTATAGATAATCGAATTTTTCTATAAAAAAAGACAAATACACTTAGTTAATGCAATCAGCCCATAATAACGGCTGATAGAACTAGCTAAAGCCGATTAACCTTAAAACAACAAAAGCAGCCGATATTAAAATCGGTGACCTGACTTTTAAGGCGCATTTCACAAAAAAAGCGGACATCTGTCCGCTTTTTTTGTGATCTATATTTTTACTCAGATTTTTTCTGTCATACTTAACCATAGAAACCTATGCTCAACTAGATATAACAACACCCTCAAAGCTAGCCTTCATTATGAAAACTGCGTGGAAGAAATTACAGTCTTGTGCCAATGAACTTGAATCAGTTCATTTGCGTGAATTATTCCAGCAATCAAATAATCGTTTCGATCAATTCAGTTGTCAAAGTGGCCCATTCTTATTTGATTACTCCAAAAATCGTATCAATACTACAGTGATTGACGGCTTGATTGAGCTTGCAGAACGCGCTGATCTCAGCAATTGGCAAAAAGCCATGTTTGATGGACAAGCAATTAACACTACTGAACAACGCGCTGTGCTACATACGGCTTTACGCCATCCACAACATCCAGCAGTCGGTGATCAAGTCACCTCAGCATTAAATAAACTTGCACAACTTAGTGAGCAGTTGCGCACAGGTAAATGGCATGGATATAGTGGTTTAGCCATTACGGATGTCGTTATTTTAGGTATCGGTGGATCATATCTCGGACCTAAACTAGTGTGTGAAGCCCTTGATCACCTCGCTACAAGTAACATCAATATTCACTTTGTAGCTAACGTAGACGCACATGAGTTGCAGCAGACCCTCAAATTCTTAAATCCAGAGACATGTGTTTTTGTTGTTATTTCAAAAAGTTTCAGCACACAAGAAACCTTATATAACGCCCATGCTGCGTTGGCGTGGTTTCCAGCAGATCAATCAAGTGCCATCATTACCGAACGGCATTTTTTAGCGATCACTGCCAACCATGAGCGCGCATTAGCCTTTGGTATTCATAACGCTAACATTCTCATCATGTGGGACTGGGTGGGTGGACGCTATTCCCTGTGGAGCACTGTAGGCTTTCCCATTGTGCTCAAATTGGGAATCACGCAATTCAAACAATTACTGGCCGGAGCTCACAGTATGGATGAGCACTTTTTAAACACACCTCTTCGGCATAACTTACCTGTACTGATGGGATTAATAGGCATATGGAACATAAATTTCCTCAACTACACCCAACAGGCTATTTTACCTTATGATCACCGTCTCAGAAGTCTGCCACTATTCCTGCAACAATTGGATATGGAGAGTAACGGCAAACACGTCGATCGCAATGGCCAAGAAATTAATTACGCCACTGCGCCTGTGTTATTCGGTGAAGCCGGCACAAATGGACAACACGCATTTCATCAGCATCTACATCAAGGCACATCAATTGTGCCCTGCGATTTTATCGGCTTTGCACAAGCATCCCATAGCCTGCATGAACATCACCATGCCTTGCTAGCCAATATGCTGGCACAATCACAAGCCATGATGTGGGGGCGTAATAAATCTGAGACAAAAGAATTTCTGATCACACAGGGGAAGACCCAGCAACAGGCAGAAACATTAGCACCAGCCATG
>CAYPHQ010000006.1:0-22955 GCA_964410595.1 uncultured Thiotrichales bacterium | reverse complement strand
CTTACTGTGCTTTTACTCATTATAGCAGTTCTATCAGTCGACTAAGTGTAAGCATACTCATTCAAAGAGGTTGCCTAATAGTCAACAGTTTTTATGTGTTGAGGACCTGCTTAAATTCAGGAGCTTCAATAGGTGGAGACCATGAAATCAGGAAATTTTACAGTTCGCCGCTGATAAATTTTTGAGCGGTGTCAGTATGAGGCTGTTGGAAAAAGTTTTCAGCTGGGCTGTGTTCGAGGATTTTGCCGTTATGAACGAACACGATTTCATCTGCCATGCGTTTAGCTTGCGCAAGATCATGTGTGGTTATGATGATTTTTGTATGAGCTTGCTTAAATTCGTGAATGATATTTTCAAAGCTGATGACTGAGGGAGGATCGAGTGCCACCGTGGGTTCATCCATTAATAGAATAGCTGGTTTGAGTACCCAAGCTCTTGCCAATGACAGTTTCTGGGCTTCACCGCCAGACAGTAAATGAGTTTTGCGATCGGCAATGTTGACTAGACCGCACACGTTAAGTGCTTCATCGCATAGATTAGCCTGTTGAGCTTTTGCAATACCGGCTAAGTTCAGTACGAATTCAATATTATAACGCACACTACGAGCAAAGAAGCTGGGTTTTTGTAATAACAGGCTGCGCCAATACTGTTGCGTATTGGGTGTTTGTTTATGCCAAGTAATTTGGCCTTGTGTGGGTTGAATAACACCATGTAATAGTTTCAGCAACAAGCTTTTGCCGGCGCCGTTGTGGCCGAGAATAATGCTGCGTTTAAGGTCATTGAATTCAAGATTTACATTATCCAGCAATAAGTCAGTGTGCACTTGATAGCTGACATGGCTGACTTTGAGTGGCAGGTATTGCTGGCAGGTAGATGTATCTGGCATGGCTTAGGGTGTTCGGTTACGGATGAAAATCATCACACTAGTAATAGAGAACGATATCATTAATAGAATGATACCCAGCGCCATGGCTAATTCTAAATTGCCTTTACTGGTTTCGAGCGCGATCGTCGTGGTCATTACGCGAGTGATGTGATTGATGTTACCCCCCACAATCAACACTGCTCCTACCTCGGCTGAAGCGCGTCCAAAGCCTGCCAGTACGGCAGTCACTAAACTATTTCTAGCGTCCCACACCAATGGAATTAAAGTGTGATGCACTGGTGCGCCTAGGGCTTTAAATTGTTCTTTATGACACTGAAATAAATCATGAATGGTTTGTTGAGTGAGTGACGCAATGATCGGTGTGACAAGAATACATTGTGCAATAATCATAGCGGTAGACGTGAACAGCAGATTTAAATCGCCCAAAGGCCCTGAGCGTGATAAGAACAGATATAAGGCCAGTCCTACGACTACCGGAGGTAAACCCATAAGGGTATTTAAGATGCCGCAGATGAGGCCATGACCACGAAACTTATAAGTGCCCAATAGTGTGCCCAAAGGAATTGAAATAAGCGCAGCTATCAACACTGCGCTGATACTGACTTGCAGTGACAGAGTAACGATTTCAACCAGATCAGGCTCTAATTGCAATATAAGTTGTAAGGCGGTCACAAGTGCGCCAGAGATATCTTGCATAGATGAGCCTTTAGCTCAGGCGGTTAGTGATGATGGTGTTGCGAGTGATCTTCGCCACCGCTATGCATGGCCTTGTTCACAGGCATGACTAGAGTCATTTCGTTATCACTACCGAACTTGAGCGTCATTGTGACCTCGTCACCTGCGGTCAGTGTGCGTTTAGGTTTAATCATCATTAAATGATAACTACCAGGTTGCAGTGCCAGCTCGCCATTGGCAGGAATATTCAGATTAGTGTGAGGTATCATTTTGTAGACCCCGTTTTCTTCTACACTTTGATGGAATTCAATTCGATCAAAGTCATTACTGTGGGCATCATTAAGACTGACATCAGCATCGCCGTGGTTATGTATGACTAGATAACCCGCCATGGCAGTGGCACCGGGAGGCGCCTCGCGTAGCCAAGGGTCATTCAGTTGAATAGCGGGCTCTGAACTGTCTGAGCAGCCTATGAGAAAGTTGGTCAGCGAGAGTAAAGTAAGTAGCAATAGGGGGGAGGTAAATATATGTGGCATGGCAAATTGTTAAAGTGTAAGTTAGCATGATTATACCATTGCGTGTCGGCTATGGTGTAGTGTCATCGTGTTTTGTAGGTGGATGGTTCAGAGTCAATATAATGACCTTATCGACAGAATGGGATTACGTATTGAGCTGGTTGTTTTATCTACATTTTTTTGAGCTCGGTTGTTTGAACCCGGAATTTGAAATTTTTGAGAGTGAGATTTTTTGAGTATTTTCTAGACATCGACAAGCCAACCAAAAGACTGTTAAGGAGAGCATATGGCTACCATCACTTTACAAGGTAATCAGATACATACTAATGGAGACCTTCCCGATGTGGGGCAACAGGCACCTGCATTCAAATGTGTAGGAAAAGACCTAAATGATCTGGGTCTGGAAGATTTTGCGGGGAAGAGAAAAATCTTATCGATTGTGCCTAGTTTGGATACTCCAGTATGTGCGGATTCGACAAAGAAGTTTGTTGAACAGATAGCTGCGTTTGAAGATATGATATTACTGGTAATTTCAGCCGATTTACCCTTTGCAATGACGCGTTTTTGTAGCGCATTGAATAGCGAGCAATGCGTGTCGTTATCAATGATGCGCAATAAAGATTTTGCCACCGACTATGGGGTGCTCATTCAAGATGGGCCACTCGCGGGGCTGACGGCGCGAGCAGTGTTGTGTTTGGCAGCTGATGACCAAATCTTGCATACACAAATGGTTGAGGAAATTGCGCAAGAGCCAGACTATGAAGCGGCCATGGCGGCATTTACTTAGAGGTTATCTAATTGTTGCTGTAATGCGGCCAGGGATTGGGCAGGAGCCTGACAACTGAGTCCTTGACACACATATGCGGCGGTCTCGTTTTGTGAAGCAAATTTATTGGCCAGCGCTTCTGGTAGATCGGTGCAATCATCAGCAATAGCGAATAGGCACTGTTGTGGGTTGTAATTTGTTTGGCAGGCTTGGCGCCACTCATTCACACGCTCAACGCTACCGCGAATAATGACTATGCTTGGCATCTGCTCCATGTCTTGTAAACAGGCCAGTAAAGAACCGTGCGCTAACGGAGAGTTGGTCATGGCTTGGCTGGCATATTCTAGAGTATTTTCCGCGCCTTCAATATAATCAGAACGGCTTAACAGTAATCCTAGTTTTAATAAGCTTTGTGCAGCTATACCATTACCTGATGGGGTGGCTTCATCACCACTTACTTTAGGGCGTTGAATGAGATCTTCATGATCGTGGGCGGTAAAAAAGAAGCCGCCATGCTCAGGATCAGCAAATTGCTCCAGCAGCACATCGGCGATGCTGATGGCAAAGTTAAGAACATTGTTGCTCCATTGTACTTGTAAATATTCTAAGCAGGCATCCAATAGAAAAGCATAGTCATCCAGATAGGCATTGAGATGCGCTTTGTTGTTTTTATAGGTAGCGTATAGACGGCCTTCAGCAAACATTTTTTGTTGAATAAAATGCAAAGCTTGATGGGCTGATTGAAAATGCTCAGGCTGATCAAACACGCGACTACTGATCAGCATGCCCTTGATCATCAGGGCATTCCAACTGGTTAAGATTTTTTCGTCACGCCCGGGTGCGATGCGTTGTTGGCGTATGGCGAATAACTTTTGTTTGGCAGAGTGCCATAAATCGCGGCATTGTGATTCCGAGAAGCCTAACTGACGCTGTACTTCAGTAAAAGATTCAAATTCATGCAAATGGAATTTGTCTTCAAAGTTAGGGCCACGTGAGAAACCGAAGCGTTGATTGAGCACAGCATACTCGTCATCGCTTAGGCACTCGCGACATTGTTCTTCTGTCCATACATAGAATTTACCCTCTTCACCTTCAGAATCAGCATCGAGTGAGGAGTAATAACCACCTTCAGGTGATTGCATTTCACGCATGACCCAAGCAGCTGTATCGTGTGCAGTTTGTTTAAAATCTTCATCTTGGCTGATTTGATAGGCATAGCAATAGAGGCTTAATAAAGCACCATTGTCATAGAGCATTTTTTCAAAATGCGGAATCATCCAGTAATCATCCACTGAATATCGGCAAAAACCTCCACCAACATGATCAAATAAACCGCCAGCAGCCATTCGTTCTAGTGTATATAACGCCGGCTTAAGCGTGTGTTGTTTGAGTTCTTCCTGCTGTGCCTGATGCTTTTCATCACTGTCATCGTCAATAGCTTGTGCGTGTTGCTGCCATGTGCGCAACAGTAATTCGATATTGGTCGGATGGGGAAATTTAGGCGCTGAACCAAAACCGCCATGGCGACGATCAAAGCTTTGTAAAAGTTGATCTTTTGCCGCATGTATCAAGCGGCCATCAATACCAATAGGGTGTTCATTGGATTGGTACAGATTTTTCATCACCTCTTTTAGTGAGTGGTTTTGCTTAACGATTTCACCATGTTTGTTTTGGTAGGCTTTTGCGATGTGTTGAAGCAGATCTTTAAACGCTGGTAGATTATGGCGTGGCTGATCAGGGAAATAGGTTCCCCCAAAGAAAGGCAGTTGATCATCAGGGGTTAAGAACATCGTCAAAGGCCAGCCGCCTGTGCGTTGAGTGAGCAGATGTTGGGCAGTTTGGTAAATTTTATCGATATCGGGACGTTCCTCACGATCGACTTTTATATTGATAAATAAATCATTCATGACTTCAGCTGTGGCTTGATCTTCAAATGACTCATGCGCCATGACATGACACCAGTGACAGGCTGAATAACCGATCGATAACAGAATCGGTTTGTTTTCATCTTTGGCTTTTTGTAACGCTTCCGGTCCCCAGGGATACCAATCGACAGGATTATCGACATGTTGGAGCAGATATGGACTGGTCTCGTGCTTGAGGTGGTTCATGTGTGGTTCCATTAAGATCAAATTTCAAAACAGAATATCGCCTTTCTGCAACAATGTATCTAACGCCAATGGCCTATAAGTGAAAATAATGTCAGATTTATTTAGGCTGCATGATAAACTTTACCTATGTTTATTCATCCTGAATTTGACCCCATCATATTTCATGTTGGTCCTCTTGCAGTGCGTTGGTATGGTTTGATGTATTTACTGGGCTTTGGTGCATTTTGGTGGCTAGGTTGTAAAAGAGCGGCTCAAAAAGACTCGTTGATGCCTGTTGCACAAGTCAGTGATTTTCTTTTTTATGCATTTCTAGGTGTGATCATCGGTGGTCGCATGGGTTCGGTATTTTTTTATAACCTTGATTATTTTTTAATCCGTCCTGTCTATTTATTAGAAATTTGGAAAGGGGGAATGAGTTTTCATGGCGGGTTATTGGGCGTCATTGTGGCCATGGTGTTTTATCAACGTAAGCAAGGATGGGGATTGTTTAGATTGGCGGATTTTGTGGCGCCACTAGTTCCCCTAGGTTTAGGTTTTGGACGCATCGGCAATTTTATCAATGGTGAATTATGGGGACGCACGACAGACCTACCATGGGGTGTTGTATTTCCCCAGGTGGATGAGCTTGCACGTCACCCTTCTCAGCTTTATCAGGCTTTTCTTGAGGGCATAGTACTGTTTGTCATTTTGTGGCTGTATTCCTCGAAACCCCGCTTAACGGGTTGCGTGTCGGCGCTATTTTTAATCTTTTACGGGTTGTTTAGATTTTTGGTCGAGTATGTACGTGAACCGGATGGTCATTTAGGATTTGTCGCACTCGATTCTCTCACCATGGGGCAGTTATTGAGTCTGCCCATGATCGTCATCGGAGTGGTATTGTTTTATTATGCCCAACGGGGAACATTTGAGACAGAGTCACGATAATGAAACAGTATTTAGAGTTACTGCAACATGTCTTAGAGAATGGTGTTGAGCAAAGTGATAGAACTGGCACCGGTACTCGTTCGTGTTTTGGCTATCAAATGCGTTTTGATTTGAGTGAGGGCTTTCCACTG
Source organism: uncultured Thiotrichales bacterium (assembly GCA_964410595.1). GTDB lineage: Bacteria > Pseudomonadota > Gammaproteobacteria > UBA4575 > UBA4575 > UBA1858. The sequence goes on along the minus strand of CAYPHQ010000006.1, from coordinate 16,947 downwards.
GTCACCACTAAAAAATGTCATACCAAGTCGATAATCCACGAACTGTTATGGTTTATTCGTGGCGAAACTAACATCCAATCTCTAAATGAGGTTGGTGTCAGTATTTGGGATGAGTGGGCGGATAACGAGGGTAATTTAGGACCTGTCTATGGTGCCCAGTGGCGTGCATGGCCAGCGGCCGACGGGCGTGTGATCGATCAACTCAAAGACTGCATTGAGCAGATTAAAACTAATCCACATTCACGTCGTCATATCATCAGTGCATGGAATGTGGGGGAGATTGATAAAATGGCTCTTCCACCTTGTCATGCTTTGTTTCAATTTTATGTGGCTAGCGGCAAGTTGTCTTGTCAGCTTTATCAACGCAGTGCCGATGTGTTTTTAGGAGTGCCATTTAATATTGCTTCATATGCGCTACTCGTGATCATGATTGCGCATGTGACTGGTTTGCAGCCTGGAGAGTTTGTGCATACTTTTGGTGATGTGCATGTTTATAATAATCACATAGAACAAGCACAGCTCCAATGCCAACGTTCCGTTTATCCATTGCCAACGCTTGAGATCGTTAAACCTGCTGAGTCAATTTTTGATTTTACTTATGAGCATTTTGAGTTGAAAAACTATCAAGCACATCCTCATATTCCGGCGCCTGTTGCGGTGTAAATAGTATGCCTGTGATTGCAATTATTGTTGCTACGGCAAAACATCGGGTAATTGGTCAAGGCAATGATATTCCTTGGTACTGCCCTGCTGACTTGCAGTACTTTAAGAAAACCACACTGGGTGCACCGGTCATTATGGGTCGCAAGACCTGGGATTCACTCAAGATACAGCCACTGCCGGGTCGAGAAAATATTATTATCACTCGTGACCCAGCCTTCACTGCAAAAGGCTGTGTGATAGTTAATAGTATTGAGCTAGCTCTGGAACATGTCGCGCAGGTAGAAAAGATATTTATCATTGGTGGGGCGATGATTTATGAGCAGATGTTAGATCATGCCGATGAGCTGTATGTGACCGAGATAGATGCTGAGGTTGGGGGTGATCGATATTTCCCTGTGATTGATCAACATCAGTGGTGTCTCGATCGTGCTGAAAAATATTCTGCAGATGATAGAAATCCCTATAACATGGTTTTTAAGCGTTATATAAGAGAGCGCTAACGCAGGCCGCTTGCGTCATTTAAGCGCATTGGTATTGATGAATAATGGGGGTTTTTGTATCGATTTGTGCAGCCGTGAGTTGCTGCCCCCACAAACATCCCGTATCTATTGCGAGTAAATTATCTTTCAGTTGCAGTCCTAATGCTGACCAGTGTCCAAATACAATACGCAGCTGGGATGATTTACGTGCAACATCAAACCAAGCATGAAGATTTTCAGGTTGCTTGCCGAGCGGGCCTTTATAAGAGAAATTCATACGTCCTTGTTGATCACACACACGCATACGTGTGAATGCATTGAGGCTGATGCGACAACGCTGCTCTGAATCAAGCTGCTCATTCCAGAGCGCTGGTTCGTCTCCATAAGCGACTTTGAGAAAATCAACATAATGATCACTGCGTAAATGGCTTTCTACTTCGGATGCACATTGTTGTGCCAGAGTGAGATCCCACTGTGGTAGTAAGCCAGCATGAACCATGGCCCAATTCAGTTGTGAATCAAAATAAAATAACGGTTGTTGTCGGAGCCAATCTACAATGTCTTCGGCTTGTTTATGTCGCAGAATTTGTTGCAGGCTGCTGTTAGGTTTGCAAGTTTGAACGCCAGCATGACAGGCAATGAGATGGACATCATGATTACCTAGAACGCATTGCACGGCATTGCCTAGTGAGCGAATAAACTGAATGGACTCCAGCGACTGGGGGCCACGATTGACCAAATCACCGACAAACCAGAGCTTGTCTTGAGATGGCTCGAAAGCTATTTTTTCAAGCAGTCCTTGCAATGCATCATGACAACCTTGTATGTCTCCAATTGCGTAAGTGGCCATAACTGACTATGTCATCTACTTGTGGTAGGCGTTTGTCATCTGCGAACTAATTTTTAAAGTGCCTTTTAATGCAAGATACGTGGTGCGGATAAAGTAAATAAATCAATATCTGCTTCGAATTCAACACCTTCATCGGTGACCATTTGATAACTACCATGCATGGTGCCTACAGGTGTTTCCAACATTGTGCCACTGGTATACTGAAAGCCTTCGCCGGGCTTAAGATGGGGCTGTTCTCCCACTACACCTTGACCCTTAACTTCCTGTGTTTTGCCATTTGCATCGGTGATAATCCAATGACGTGTCATTAGTTTGGCGGGTATTGTGCCATGATTTTGAATAGTGACGGTGTAGGCGAATACATAACGATCGTCTTCACTGTCAGATTGTGATTCTAGGTAAGAAGTATCAACACTGACGTTGATTTTTGGGGCAGTAGGTGTATCCATAATGATGTCTGTAGTGTGTAAATGAATTCAAAAATTTTATACTGCCACAATTATAGCAAAAATTATTTAAGGCTGTTCCTTTCGATATTTGGTCAATTTAATCAGCTGTTCAATATGAAGATTTTGAGGTCTAGTGGACGGATCTATGTCCAATGCTTCAATCTGTTCGATAGTGAGAGTTTTTTTCAGATTATTCGCCAGTGTTTTACGGGGTTGTGTGAAGACAAGTTTGACCATTTGTGCGAAATCTTGACGCAAATGTGCAGAAACTAATGGTTGTGGATGTGGGCTTAGCCTCATGAACGCAGAAGTCACTTTGGGCGCAGGTGTGAAGTCTTGTGGTTGGATTTCAAATAAACTTTCTGCATGGCATTGCGAATGTACCATAGCTGATAGACGTCCAAAGTTGCGTTCACCTGGGCGTGCGCAAATACGATCAACGACTTCTTTTTGTAACATGAAGTGCATGTCGACAATATAGGTAAGATGCTTGAGCAGATGGAAAATGATGGGAGTAGAAATATTGTAGGGCAGATTGCCTACCACACGTCGGGCATAAGGAGTGTTAGAAAAATCAAATTTCAATGCATCACCCTGATGGATGATTAATTTGTTACCCGAAGGATCAAGCTGTTGTAATCTTTTAACAAGGTCTCGATCTAATTCGATGACTTCCATTTTGTCGACACGTCTCAGCAAGGGTTGTGTCATGGCGGCAAGGCCTGGGCCAATCTCTATCAATTGGTCTTGTGGATGTGGTGATATGGCTGATACCAGACGTTGAATAGTCTGCTCATTATTCAAGAAATTTTGGCCAAACCTTTTCCTTGCTTTATGTGGGTTAGGCATAGGTGATGTTTTGATAATGGATTAACAGCACATCGATGATTACTTAGTCGATACTCTGCCAGACGGAGAAGGCACCACGGATATCGCCGACAGCATAACCAGTGGCCTGATCATCTGGGTAGTGTTGAGCCAGTACTTTATGAACAGATGCTGGGATTTGTTGTTCAGTCCCATGACAGGCGAGGCAAGGTGCTTGAACCGGTATCGCACGCATATATCGAAACTGATTTTGTCCATCAGTAGTCACTTGATCGGTATGAACCAGTTGTTGGATTGCTACACCTTCGGCGGCTAGCTGTTTAAATTGTTGCAGAATACTCCGTTCCCATGCATCTGGCTGATTGTTTGGATTGCGATATTTTAGACTGGTGCGTTTGATCTGTAATCCTGAATTTGTGTTTAGCTGTGTAGTGATTTCACTGGCCTGCATTTTACAAGTATTGACGGCAGCCTGTGGCCCGCCGGTTTGCATGGCTGACATGAGTGCTCGCTTGAGGTCGCCTGCCAGCATTTCAACTTTATCATTGCTCTGATGAGTAAACTCCAGCATAGCAGTTTGAGCGCTATCGTCATCAGTACTGTTATTTTCAGTATGATCACTTCCAGAACAGGCTGTTAAAGTCATGCTAATGATGAAATAGATGATTAAGTAAGTGATCGAGTTAATACGAAAAAGGGGAATATTTTTCATGGAAGTCTTGACCTCAATTTTTTTTTGCTTGCGCCTGGTGGCGTGCAAGTTCAACTGCAGCGATTAAACTACCATTGTCACTCTTGCCTGAACCGGCAAGGTCACAGGCTGTGCCATGATCTACCGAGGTTCTTATGAAAGGTAGTCCTAGCGTGGTATTCACTGCGTGACCGAACCCAATATGTTTAAGCGTGGGTAGGCCTTGATCATGATACATCGCAAGGACGGCATCAACATTGTGTAAATGTTTGGGGGTGAACAATGTATCGGCGGGATAGGGGCCAGAAACATGTATATCATTATTTTTTAGGTGCTCAATAGCCGGCTCGATGATTTCGATTTCTTCATGTCCTAGATGGCCTTGTTCGCCTGCATGTGGATTGAGCCCGCATATTGCGATGTGCGGACGTGCTATACCAAACTTGTTGTGTAGATCTTGATTGAGAATTTGTGTGATATCAATGATAAGTTGTTGGTTGATATGAGTGGGAACTTGACTGAGTGGTAGATGGGTTGTAGCAAGTGCTACACGCACTTGGTCGGCCACTAGCAACATGACAACTTGAGATTGAGTTTTTTCTGCAAGGTATTCTGTGTGGCCTGTGAAAGGGATGCCCGCATCATTGATGATGCCTTTATGCAAAGGTGCAGTGACAATAGCGCTGTAATGCCCAGCTTCAGTCCCCGTGATTGCTTCGTCTAAACACGCTAGCACGTAGGGCGCGTTATTGGCATCCAACATGCCAGCGGTTACTGAGGAGGATGTTGCAATGTGTTTAACCTGTATGTGGTTGTCTTGCTGGCAGGCTTGTTCACTAATCGTGACATCGATACCTAGCTGAGTGGCACGTTCCCGCAAGGCATTTTTATCACCAATAACAATGCAATCTTGGAGCAACGCGTAGGATTGCAAAATAATGTCAAAACCAATACCAGCCGGTTCGCCTGCAGTTATGGCCAGAGGTTGCATAACGTATTTCTCATACGAGTCATTCCCACTTAGGAGTTATCTTCAAGCAGTCGGTTTTCAATATAGCTTTCATCACGTAACTGACGTTGCCACAACTCTCTCTCTTCTTCGATTTTTCTTTGGCGCAAGAATTCACGCACTTGATTGCGACGTGCTTGTTCAGAGTTATCGTATTGGCGTTTGCCTTGCAATTCTAATATGTGCCAGCCAAATTTTGTTTTAAATGGTTCACTGAGTTGGTTGACTGAGAGACTAGCAATTTTTTCTCTAAAGGCAGGGTCGTAGACATTAGGAGATGCCCAGCCTAGATCACCTCCGTTAATGCTGCTGCCGGGGTCCTCCGAGTGAGCTTTAGCCAGTGCTGAGAAACTCTCACCATTGATGATTCGATTACGTAGATTATTGAGGCTTGTAATGATTTCTTGTTCATCACGGACAGCGTTAGATCGAATCAATATGTGGCGTGTAAGTACCTGCTCGACCATCATTTTTTGATGACCACGTGTATCTATAATGCGAAACAGATGAAAACCACTGCCGCTTCTCAATACATCACTGACATCGCCTGCTTGCATGTCAGCTAAGGCCTTGGCGAATACATTGGGTAATTGTTCTCGATTACGCCAACCAAGGTCACCGCCTTCAAGGGCATCTTGTGCTTGGGAATAAGCGATGGCCAATTGAGTAAAACTTTCGCCGCTGATGGCTCTTTCATGCAGTGAGTCAATCGTGCTTCGTGCTGCTTGAATGTCACTAGCTGAAGGATCTTGCGGTAATTGAATCAGTATGTGAGCAAGACGATATTCGAGGTTGCGATCGAGCTGGTTTTTTTGACTTTCGATTAATGTATCGATTTCTTTGTCTGTGATTTTTATGTTGTCTTCAATGGCACGTCGATGCACTTGGCTTATTATCATCTCCGTACGGATTTGCTCACGGAAGGTGATATAGTCAATGTTTTGTCTGACTAAAGCTTGGCGGAAATCATTTAGATCTAAATTGTTACGACGTGCAAGATTTCGCATAGCTTGGTCAAGTGATAGATCGTCAATTTGGATGCCTCGGCGTGCACCCCAACTCGTTTGCAGTCTCTCCATGATCATGCGCTCGAGGACCTGAGCGGCTAATACATTGGCACTGGGAAGTTCGGCTGATCGTCCGGCTTGTGATCGCAGTACATCAATTCTACTGATAAGTTCATTTTCGGTAATGATATCGTCTTCTACTACAGCAATGATTTGATCAATGAGTATTTCTTCATTGGCGATTGCAGTCATCGCGGCAGTGAAAATCAGTGCGCATAAAATAGGATTAATTGTTAAACGAATTAAGTTCTTCATAACCACGAATACTTGTTTGTAATTGCTCATTTAGTGGAGATCCTAGAGTGGTGAGTCCTTTTAATGTCCACTGAAGTTCTAAGCTTTTATTAAAATCACCCTCGTTATCATTGGTAAATCGGCGTGCTACAACACGCAGATTCCAACAACAGGTATCGTACTCAATTCCTGCCAGTAAATCTAAATCTCTGTCATCTCTGAAATCATAATTCCAACGTCCTACCGCACGCCACTCTTTGGATATAGGATAGATCATGGAAATATCCGATTGTGAAAAATCTCCTCGCCTGAAACGATGGCCAACGTTGAATACAAAATCATCATCTGATTTATAGCGTAGATTGAAGTTGGTACGATTAAATTCTTCGGTTTGTGTATCCCATAATGCCGCTGTGATTGCACTCCAACGATCATTGAAATTGATCGCTAATTCAGACGCAATATCTGAGTTGTTATCACCATTAGTTTTGTCATTTTGATTTAAGGTAACTTCATTTTCATCCATGTAAAAAATCGCCCCAATACTGGCGCGAACAATTTCATGGCCTGTGCGATTGGAGAGATAACGAGAAGTGACCGCGGTCGTCAGCTGGTTGGCGTCAGCAATGCGATCGGCATTATTGAAGCGATTAGTTCTGAACAGCTGACGGAAGCTGAATTCATACTCACCTGTGTCGAACAATGGAATATCATCATAGTTGCGCTCAGGCGTGTATAAATAAAATAATCTCGGTTCTAGTGTTTGTCGGTATTCACCTGAGGCAGAATGTTTTTCAAAGTTGAGGCCGCCGTCTAATGAAAAACTTGGCAAGCTACGTATTGGCGTCTCATCTCCCGTAAAGCCTGAAGATAAATCATAACGTGTATGACTCATGCGTACAGAGGGAATGAAGTGATAATTTGACGAATGGAACGGGCGTGATAATTCGCCAGATAAATGTGTGCGATTGCCATCAACTTTTTGTGCATGATCGAATGCTACCCATTCGCTGGAGGTGTTCAGTTCAAAGCCTGCAGGCAAGTCATCATAGCGATTCTTTAAGCGTATCTGAGGCATACGTTTATACGGGTCGTTAGATGAGGGTTTGTTGCTATCCACGATCTGATATTGTTGAATTTTAACGAGACCATCCCAGCGCCCACCCCAGAGCGTGCCACCATAGCTAACATTTGCATGGCGTTCTAATCTTTGCGTGCTGGTCAGGCCGATAGAATTACTCAGATCTTCAAAGTAATCATCATCGGAGACTTTGTTATACAGTAGGCTACTTTTAAAGCCATGTCCTAAATTATGTTGATGATGAAAGGAGATCAAGTAACGATCATCATCGTAATCGGAATCATCTAAATATTGGATGTTTGCTGTGCCTTGGTAATCTGGATTCATGTAACGGCCGGTTAAATCCATCTGTGCCCCACGTTTGGACAAATAGCGAGGTGTAAGCATGGCATCTTTGTTGGGCGCAATATTCCAATAAAAAGGAGTTTCAAAGGCCGTACCTGAGGAGCTACTGCGGCCGACTTTAGGCGCTAAAAATCCAGTTCTACGGTCGTCATTGAGAGGAAAGCTTAAGCGAGGGGTATAGAAAAAAGGCACCCCCTTAAATTTTGCTACAACATTTTTAGAGTGTCCGACGCCTTTTTCACGATCGAGGGTGGTGTGTTCAGCATGTAATTCCCATGCCCGATCTGTAAATTCGCAGGTGGAATAAGTACCGTTCTCTAATTCAGTGATCGATTCTGATACGCGAGTGGCGGTTTCTGCAGTCCCATTGGCACCATTTGAGTGATACCAATAGGTGACGTTGTTAGCAGTGGCTTTATTAGTGTCAGTCCATAGCTCAGCACTTTCAGCTACGAAGTCTAGATCTGGGTCGCGGACCAATACATTGCCTTCAGCTGTAGCTTTTTGTTCCTTCTCCAAATACTGTACACGATCTGCATATACTTCTTGTTGGTCGCTAAATAGGTGTACACGAGCATCGTCATCGGTTACAAGTAGTGGATCTGGCAGGCGACCACAATGTTGCCACTGTTCATCCTCAGCCAGCGATGCAGTACTTAAGAGTAGTGATATTATGAGGATGGAGTAGGGCAAAATCCGAATTAACATAAGATTAATTATAATTATTGTTTTAGTGTTGTGGGCGACGATTTTCACACACTAATCTCACATTGATTTAAGACTAGTTATACTCTATCGGTCACACATATCGGTTACATGGAGATGATTCGGCCATTATAGAGCATTAAGTAGCAAAAAGGCGCAGTCATGAGTAGTTTCAAGTTGTCATTGGGTATTATTTTCATTTCAGCCCTCTTAATTGGGTATCTGATCTGGAGTAAACCACTACCTGAGGTGGATCTGCAAGAGATAGTGCCTTTAAAAGTGTTGATAGGCACGGTTCAAAGACAAGATATTTACCCATTTGAGACGGTTACAGGTCGACTAAATCCACAAAAAACTGCCAAACTACATTTTGAAGTCTCAGGTGTGGTGCAAAAGCGTCTGGCAGAGCCGGGTATGAAAGTTTCAGCGGGTGATTTTTTAATCAGCTTAGAGCAAGCAGATTATCAGGATCAGCTGGTGCAAGCTCAGGCTTCTCTTGTTATTGAGACTCAAACACAACAGCGAGATCGTGAATTACTTCAATTAGGCAGTAAAAATTTAGCGCTGCAGAAAAAAGAATTACGTCGTTTAGAGCAGATTGCTGAGAGGAATTTAATCGCCCACTCGAAAGTGGATGAAATGCGTCAGCGTGTGTTTGATTTGCAAGCAGAGGTAGCTCGTTTGCAGGCCGCTGAGGCTATGTCAGGAGCACGTATTCAGCAACAACAATCCCGTGTTGATAGTGCTCAGCGTAATTTTGATCGAACTCAGTTGCAAGCTCCATTTGATGGCGTTGTCAACGAAGTGCTGGTAGAACAAGGAGATTACGTTAATGTCAATCAAATGGCATTGAGTATCATCAATGTCGATAGTTTAGATGTGCAATTGGATATCCGCGGGGAACTCGCACAAGGTTTGCGTATGGGACATAGTGTGCAGGTGACGCAAGCCGGTCAAATGTTATCCGGAGAGATTGTGGCATTGCAGGCCGATCCAGATATGAGTACTAATACCCATTCAGTTAGAGTGAGAGTGTCAGGTGAGAGTTTATATGCAGGGGCGTTGGCACAAGTGCGTTTGCCTTTAGCGGCACAAATGTCTGCATTGGTGATTCCAGTGACCGCGGTACTTAATCAATATGGCAGTGCTTATGTGTATATGCTTGAAGACAATCGAGTGAACTTGCAAGAAGTTAAGGTGGGTAAACGGGTTGCCAATCAATATGTGGTCTTAGATGGATTGCAAGAAGGGCAACAGATTGTCATGCGTGATGTTGTTGCTCTGGCTAATCAACAAGTTGTCACGGTGCAGTACTAAATAATGCCATAAGCCCTCGACCAATGAACATCATTCATTTCTCAATACGTAATAGTCTCATTGTTAATCTATTTCTGATTATTATCGTTATTATTGGTTTTTTCTCTTGGGAGAAATTACCACAAGAAATATTTCCTACAGTGGATTTAGATCGGGTTAGGATTACCACAGAATTTGAGGGTGCACCTCCTGAGGAAGTCGAACGTCAAGTTACAATAGTGATCGAGGAAGAGATTGAAAGTCTGCCAGATATTGATGTAATTACTTCACAGAGCTCAGAAGGCTTATCCAAAGTGGAAATCAAGTTAAAGACTGATACGGATCTGGATGAATTTTTGCGTGAGGTACGCTCGGTCATTGACACAGTGGATGATTTGCCAGAGTTAGCAGAAACGCCAGAGGTCACGCGTTTGAAAACTCGTTTTCCCGTCATCAGTATGAGTTTGTATGGAGATGTTGAGCGCGGATTATTATATGAAACTGCAGAAGATGTTCGTCGTGATCTTTTGGGCTTATCTGGAGTGGCGAGTGTTGGTGTAGCGGGAGATCGTCAGTGGGAGTTATGGGTTGAAGTGGATCCTCATGTCATGGCGGCACGTCATGTCACCTTGAGTGAGGTCACTAATGCTCTCACACGTAATCTAGATGACTTGCCGGGGGGGTCTCTCAAAGCCAATGAGGGAGATATATTGCTCAGAGGCATAGGAGTTGCACCGGATGTAGCGTCAGTGCAAAAGTTGGTATTACGTAATGATATTAATGGCGGTCAGTTATTTTTGTCAGAGATTGCCAATGTCACGTTACAGTTGGAAGAAGAAAAAACTATTGGGCGTTTTAATAGTGCGCCTTCGGTCAATTTAACCGTCACTAAAACGGCACGTGCATCTACCATTGATGTGGCAGCAGCTGTCAGAGAATATGCGCGCACTCAGGCTGATAAATTACCTGCTGGATTACAGGCAGGTCTGTTCAGTGATTTATCTGTAGCTGTGAAAACGCGACTAGAAACCGTGCGTTCTTCGGGTGTGATTGGTTTAATTTTAGTATTAATCTCTTTATACCTATTTTTGAATCTAAGAATTGCGTTTGTCACTGCACTGGGCATCCCAGTTTCTTTCTTAGTTGCCATCATCCTGATTTATTATTTGGGGTACACCATCAATATGGTGTCTTTATTCGCTTTTTTGATTGCACTTGGAATGATTGTGGACGATGCCATTATTGTTACTGAGAATATTTATCGACATTTGGAAGAAGGCATGGAAAGAACTCAAGCCGCCATTGTCGGTGCGCGCGAGGTGTTCTGGCCGGTGGTTGCATCTACTTGCACCACGGTGGCGGCATTTATTCCTATGTTTGGTGTGAGTGGAACACTAGGTAAATTTATTGAAGTAATACCGGTAGTGGTGACCGCGGCATTAATTGGTTCGTTAATAGAAGCCTTTGTGATATTGCCTTCACATTGTTCAGAAATGCTGCGACTGCAGACACGTCGGCGTCATCGCTTTTGGATAAATTCATTAGAGAAATATCTGAGCACTTTAAGATGGGCGCTGACCCATCGTTACGTGGTATCGATTTTAACGCTGGCTGTGTTGGCTGTGGTGCTGACTTACGCTCAGACTAGATTGCCTTACAATCAATTTGGCGATGTGGAAATCGATCAATTTTTGGTTAACATTGAAGCGCCTAATACTTACAGTGTCGAGGATACTTCTACTTTAGCGATTACTATTGAAGACAGGATTCTTGGGGTGGTGGCTGAGGAGGATTTAAACACCATGTTGACCAATGTGGGTGTTATTCTGGTGGATTTTAATCGTTTCAAGATGGGTAGTAACTATATTCAATTATCGATTGATTTGAATAAGGCGGCACCGCAAACCTTCATAGAGAAGTATGTTTCTCCATTAGTGAATTTAAAGTTTGGTGAATTTGGCACGCGTAATCTCAGCACTCAAGAGATTATCGATGATATTCGCTTTGAGTTGCAGAGTGTGGCGGGTATACAGCGTTTTTCTATATTGCGACCTCAAGGTGGGCCAGCTGGGGCAGATATCGAAGTGGGAGTGGTCGGTGAAAATATTGATCAATTGATAGAAAAATCTTCTGACATCGGGCAGTTTTTGAAAAGAGTGCCTGGCGTGAGAGATGTCAGTCAAGATTTAGAGCCTGGGAAACTGGAATATCAATATGTGTTGAATGAACGCGGTCGACAATTGGGATTAACCCAGGAAGATTTAGCTAATGCGGTACGTACAGGGTTTGTTGGCTTGGAAGTCACGCATGTAAATTGGCAGGAAGACCGTTATCCTGTGAGGGTGATATATCCTGAGTCATTACGTAAAGACAGCGCGGGTTTATCGACCTTACCGCTGACCTTGAGTTCGGGTGGCAGTGTTTATCTGGGTGATGTCGCTGATCTGACTTTACAGAGGGGGTTGGGAACAATTTTGCGACGAGATGCACAACGACTTGCAGTGGTTACTGCAGAAGTTGATCTTGATGTGACTACTCCATTGGAAGTAAATGAACTTATTAGCGCAGAGTTTGATTATCTCAACAATCCGGGTTCATCAATGGAATTACTGTTCCTCGGTGAAAAGAAAGAGGCCAATGATTCATTTAAAGATATGCTAAACGCATTGGTAATTGCTCTGGCAATTATCTTCTTCATATTGGCAGCCTTATTTAAATCATTGTTGGATCCGTTTGTCATTATGTTGTCGATTCCTTTTGCGATCGTTGGTGTCATTATTGGGCATATGCTTTTTGGCTATAATTTGCAGTTCTTGTCAGTGATTGGCTTTTTGGCGTTGACGGGTATTGTGGTGAATGATTCTTTAATTTTGGTTGATTTTGCTAAAAAACGTCTAGCACAGGGAGTCTCATGTTACGATGCAATGTTGGATGCTGGGCATGTCAGAATACGTCCAATTTTATTGACAACAGTCACCACCTTCCTGGGTATTTCACCTTTAATATTTTTTGCCAGTGGGCAGACGGCCTTCTTATCACCGATGGCGGTGAGTCTAGGATTTGGTTTGATTTTTGCCACTATCCTAATATTGGTAGTCGTGCCATGTTTTTATATGGTGGCGGATGATATGCGCAATGCAGTTAAGGCTAGAGTCTCCGCTTATCTGACTAGTGATTAAGTCGTTATTATGTTGTTTGAAATACAGCAGTTTATTTTAATTCAAATGTTGTGATGCTAGCAGATTGATGGTGATTCGATTGATGTACAGTCAACGCTTTGCTGTTATTATTCTATTTCCTGCCATTACCGTTAACGAGTGACGTTAAGACTTACAATTCAATGAAGATTTCAGCGCAAGCATTTAAGCAGTTAGAGCATAAATCAATTACTTTATTGGGCATGTCAGGTGTGGGTAAGACAACGCTTGCCAATAAGCTTGATAATCAGCAATGGTTTCACTATTCCGGTGACTATCGAATTGGCACTAAGTATTTAGAAGAGCCGATTTTAGATAATATTAAAGCCAAAGCCATGAACGTGGATTTTTTGGCGGATTTATTGCGTTCCGATTCCATTTATATTTGCAATAACATCACTGTTAATAACTTGGAGCCGGTATCCACATTTCTTGGCAAGCTAGGCAGTCCTGATTTGGGTGGCTTGGAATTTAATGAATTTATGAAACGCCAGCGACTACATAGGCAGGCAGAGATATTTGCTATGTTGGATGTGCCTGATTTCATGAAAAAAGCTCAAGATATTTATGGCTACCCAAATTTCCTCAATGATGCGGGAGGCAGTTTGTGTGAGTTGGATGACGATGAGGTATTTAAGGTTTTATCTAATAACACTCTGATTTTGTATATACGTGCTAATCAAGAACATGAAAAATTATTATGTGAGCGCGCAGTGTCATCACCTAAGCCGCTTTATTTTCAGGAACAATTTTTACAAGACCATATTAATATTTTTCTTGAAGAAAATAATATTCAAGAAATTGAGCAAATGGTACCAGATGAATTCAATAGCTGGGTGTTTCCAAAGTTGCTAGAGCATCGTAAACCGCTCTATGAATTCATTGCTGAACAGTATGGCTATACCGTGGATCTTGAAGACATACAAAATGTTCGTGATGAAAAAGATTTGGTGGATTTGATTTGTCAATCGATTAATCAATAGACCCGTTCGTGAGTTTATTTTGGCATTAGTACAACACAATAATTTACCCCTATACGATCGTCTGGCGAGTGAGGGCATTAGCGTGCTCCAAGCTGAGCAGTGTGACGCATCGCTGCCTGTATTGAAAATCGGATTTTTCAATATGATGCCGGATGCAGCTTTAACAGCCACTGAACGACAGTTTTTCCGTTTGCTGGGCAGTCATGACAATATTCACTGTGCGGTTTATCCATTTCGTTGTGATGAGTTGGAGCGTTCGCCACATGCACAGGTTTACCTTCAACAGCACTATCAACCGCTGTCAGAAATAAAACATGCTGAACTAGACGCTTTAGTGGTGACTGGAGCTAATATTACTCAATCCAAATTAGACCAGGAGTGTTTTTGGGACCAACTAAAAACCATCTTGTTGTGGTCAAAGTCACATCTAAAGTCGACATTGTGTTCTTGCTTGGCTACCCATGCGGCGATGCAGGTATATTATGATGTTCAGAGACGTCATATGGGTGATAAGTGTTGGGGTGTGTTTGAGCATCATTTAACTTTATCTGACCATGCCTTATTAGCGGGAGTCGAGCAATCACTTTTTATGATTCATTCGCGTTATAATGATGTATCGGCTCAAGATTTTTTAACTCACGGTATACAGCCGCTGGTATGCAGTGAACAAGCCGGTGTGCAATTAGCCGCTGAGCAGGATCTTAGTGTGGTCTACTTTCAAGGTCATCCTGAGTATGATGACATTAGTTTATTAAAAGAATACAAACGCGAAATCATCCGATTTCTAAATAATGAACGTGGAGATTACCCACCCTTACCCAGTCATTATTTTGATTCAGAAGCCACTTCTGTTGCGCTTAGCTTTCAAGAGCTTATTGAGTCGCGTGGACGCGACATAAAAAGTCTAGAGGATTTTCCTGAATCTTTACTAGCAGCAGGTATTGAAAATCGTTGGCAGTCTAATGCACAAACTCTGTTTTCTAATTGGTTGGCGAGTTTGACTGGAAGTTAGTCTGATTCCATTCATTGAATTCACCTATTCAGCCCGCCATTCGTTAATACCTTATTTCATGGGCTCAATTGAGTAAACTTTATTAGTCAGTGAAACTAGCCAGTCGGGCATGTTGATCCACAGCTTATAGTGAGGGAGGTGGTGACCGCACGTAAGTTATGTATTAATTAGTTTTAACTGATGTGTTTTTTTCAGAGCGTAGAATGTTGTATTAGATGTTTATGTCTTGGTTATCAATCCAGTATGATATGGTGTGTGAAGTTTGAATAGCATCAGTCTATGAAGTTATGGATTTTGATAAGCCGCTTGCACTCGAGAGTTTAGGCACAGAATATGCGAAGAGTTGCGCTCAATAATACAAAAAAAGAATCTACACTGTTTCGTGCGCGTGCTTTAGTGGTGAGCATAATGGTGATGGTGGTGTTTGGTTTGTTATTACTTAGATTGTATAACTTGCAGATTACTCACAATGCTCATTACCAAACACTCTCTAATGATAATCGTGTGAGAGTTGAAGCAATACCTCCCATGCGTGGCTTGATGTTTGATCATGAAGGTATACTTCTGGCGGATAATAAACCTAATTATAGATTAGTTATTACACCGTCAAGTGTGGATGATATGGATGCTTTATTGAGTGCCTTATCAGACATCATCGCTATTCAGCCGCATGAATTAAAGCGTTTCAAAAAAGAGTTTAGACGAAAACAATCATTTCAGAAAATCCCATTGGTCTACAATCTAAGTGATCAAGAGGTGGCAAAATTTGCGGTAATGCAATATTACTTCCCTGGGGTAGAAATTAGTGCCAGTTCTATGCGCTATTATCCGCAAGGAAAACATTTTGCCCACGTGATGGGCTATGTGGGACGCATCAATGATTCGGATTTGTCACGTTTGGACAAGCGTGATTATGCAGGGACGTCCTATATTGGAAAATTAGGTTTGGAGAGAAAATATGAGTCTGTTCTACACGGTGAAGTAGGATACAAGCATGTAGAGATAAATGCGCAGGGTAGACCATTGCGTGTACTCAAGACTCAGTCACCAATTCAAGGGATGGACTTGCAACTTTCATTGCATCAGTCATTACAAATACAAGCGCAAACCTTGCTTGAGGGTAGAAAAGGTGCAATCGTTGCCATGGATCCAAATAATGGCGACATTCTAGCTTTTGCCAGTCAGCCTACATATAACCCTAATTTATTCGTGAATGGAATTGGCCGAAGAGCCTATTCACAACTGCGAGATGACCCTGATCAACCATTATTCAATCGTGCCTTACTAGGCCAGTATCCACCCGGTTCGACTATTAAGCCTGTGGTTGCCATGGCGGCTTTGGAGTATCAGATTATAGCTCCGGAGCAGACTATGTATGCTGGGCCCCATTTCAAGCTGCCCGGCAATGCGCGTAAATATCGTGATTGGAGAAAAGAAGGGCATGGGATTGTTGATATGTCCAAGGCTATTGCTCAATCCTGTGATGTGTACTTTTATAGTGTTGGACATCAGATGGGTATTGATAATATGCATCAATTTTTATCAAAATTTGGTCTTGGTCAGTTGACCGGCATCGATACGGTGGGTGAAATTGATGGCTTGTTGCCCTCTCG
Source organism: uncultured Thiotrichales bacterium (assembly GCA_964410595.1). GTDB lineage: Bacteria > Pseudomonadota > Gammaproteobacteria > UBA4575 > UBA4575 > UBA1858. The sequence goes on along the minus strand of CAYPHQ010000006.1, from coordinate 445 downwards.
CAAGTGGAAGGTTAATACTCGAGGTGAGGCATGGTACCCGGGTGAGACGGTGATCACCAGTATTGGTCAAGGTTATATGCTGACTACACCATTACAGCTAGCTTTGATGACCTCTTATTTAGCTACTCAGGGGCGGACGTTTCAGCCGCGCATGGTGAAAGCAATGCGCGATGTGGATGAGGGGGATTGGCAACCAATTACTCCAATACCGTTAGATGTGATTGAAATTGATGACCTACAACATTGGCAAGTGATTACTCAGGCGATGAAAGATGCAGTGCATAAGCCATATGGTACGGCAAAATCTATTAGTCAGGGTTTGTCTTATAATATTGCTGGGAAGACCGGCACTGCACAAGTATTCAGTATTGCTCAAGATGCCAAGTATGACGAAGAAAATGTGCCAGAAAATTTGCGTGATCATTCTTTATTTGTGGCTTTTGCG
>CAYPHQ010000005.1:8996-24390 GCA_964410595.1 uncultured Thiotrichales bacterium | reverse complement strand
CCTTACCTGAATCATCAGGCGGTATCTTTTCTGTTGCACTTTCCATGGACTTACGTCCTCCAGGCGTTACCTGGCGCTTTGCCCTGTGGAGCCCGGACTTTCCTCTATTATTCTCATAATAGCGACTGCCTCGATTAACTCTCGACATAATTTTATCACTAAATCAGTCGACATCGGAAAATTACTCTGGGTAATACTCAACGGCCAGGCTGTAGAGCAGGTTTTTGGGCAAAGTCGTCATAGAACGCGCCAATTCTACTGCTGCTTTGTGTGTAATCACAGGACACACAACAGAAAATAAATCACGTGCGCGCTCAATTTCACATCGCTGCAGATATTCGCCATCATCCCCCATCATTAAAATCACATATTCGCCTAGATTAGGTATATCCTGTCGTTCAAACTGTGCGAGTATGTGCTGCACGGTGCCACTCACGATTTGTTCATGCAGTTTGGTTAATTCACGCGCCACCATGATCAATCGATTTGGTCCGACGATATCACGCATATCCTTAAGCACATCAATAATGCGATGCTTAGTCTCATATAATATGATGGGCTGCTGTAAAACCGAGAGTTCAGACAGAGTATGTCGTCGAGCAGACTGTTTGGCTGGCAGATAGCCCTCAAAACTGAATTTCGTCACATTGAAATTATTGACTGAGAGAGCCGTTGTCAATGCGCTAACACCAGGAATGGGCACCACTTGAATGTGATGTTGTCGACATAATGCCACCAAAGAATGACCAGGATCACTCAACAGTGGCGTCCCCGCATCCGTTACTAACGCAATATCTATTCCCGCTTTAAGCTTATCAAGTATCTGTGGATCGCGTTGCGACGAATTATGTTGATGGTAAGATAGCAACTGTTGATCAATACCATGAGCTAGCAATAACTTTTTTGTCACACGCGTATCTTCAGCAATAATCAGTTGTACCGTGCGCAGTGTCTCTAATGCGCGCAAAGTGATGTCTTTAAGATTTCCAATTGGTGTTGCAACAATATAGAGTATAGACAAAATACTAATCCGGCTCACGTGATAGGTCCCACGTTATTGCAAGGCTAACAATCACATGATAATGAATAAAAATAAGACGCTCACCTTATCATATAGCATCGCGGCATTGACATGCCTATTGGTGTTGAATAGCTGCACCTCCAACATCACTCGCGATAACAACAAACAAATTGCCATTAAAACCAGCCAAGCACAACAGTGGATATATGCCAGTCAATATGAACAAGCCGCACAGCTGTATTTACAAATTGTCGAGTTGTCGGAAGCGCAAGACAAGGCCACTTATTTATTAAAAGCCGCAGAGCTCTATCAAAAAATCGAGCAATATGATTCAGCCATGAAGGCGCTTAGACGCGTTAATATCAAGGCCTTACAAGCTCAACAATATAATCGTTACCAATTAGCCATGCTGACGAACTATGCTCACTTTGAGCAGTGGAGTAGCACGCTACCATTTATCGACAGCCTAAACACAGCGCGGCTTGATAATTCACAACAACAGCAATTGTTGGAGATTAGTGCAATTAGTTACACAGCACTAGGGAAACAACAACTAGCGGTAGATGCTCATTTACAGCTCAATGAAATGCTTCAAGACAAATCCGCCTTTGAAAAAAATCAACTCGCATTGTGGCAACTATTAACGAATATAACAGATCCAGAACTCAACGCTTGGCTACAAACCGAAAATAGCACATTAGTCGCATGGACAGCACTTGCCAAAACACAGCGCATCAGTTACGAAAACCAACAACAGCTTAAAGCCTCCTTGGATCAATGGCGTAACCATTACCCCAACCAACTAATAAGCAACGCACTCATACAAAAAATTATCAGTGAGTATACAAATTATTTTGTCATACCAGAAAAAATAGCTGTGCTGCTGCCTATGAGTGGGCCATACAGCAAAATCGCCAATGTTATCTATGCAGCAATTCTTTCAGCTAAAGAATTGAATGATGACTCGCGATATAATCCAGACATTGTGTTGTATGACACAGGTGCTCAAGCAGAAGATATTCTCAAGCACTATCAGCTAGCCGTCTCAGAAGGCGCTCAATATGTCATTGGTCCATTGGACAAACAAGCTGTGGAGATTTTGGCCACTCAAGGTGAAATCAGCTTGCCAACACTGACATTAAATTATCTTCCGCAACACATCCTCACACCTAACAACATATATCAGTTCGGACTTTTGCCTGAAGATGAAGCTAATCAGGTAGCAGATCGCATGATACAAAGTGGACATAAACAAGCACTCATATTATCAGCACATGGAGCATGGGAAGAACGTCTCAGTCAAACCTTCTTTGAACGCTATGAGGAACTGGGTGGACAAGTCTTAGATACACAATTGTATACAGCTGCAGACGTAGACTTCTCTGAGACCCTGAAGACTGTTTTGCTCATCTCAGAAAGTGAGCAACGTTATCAACGATTGCGTAGTGCGCTTGCAGTTAAGATCAAGCATCAACCCCGTCGACGCCAAGATGTACAGGCCATTTTTCTTATCGCCCCCCCTCAAATTGCTCGTCTTATCCGACCTCAGATTAATTATCATTTCGGCACGGATTTAAGCGTCTTCAGCACCTCACATATTTTTTCTGGGACTGAGAACATCACTAAAGACCGTGATATCAATGGTGTTATGTATTGTGATATCCCATGGATACTGACACCCAAATTAGATGATGCAATGTTACGAGAACTATTAGAAATTGAAACTGGCAGAGATTATAAAGATCATCCACGTTTCGCTGCTCTGGGCATAGACGCTTATAATCTACCAATGCAAATCACCACCCTACTATCGATACAAAACTCTTCATATTCAGGTCTTGCCGGACAACTCAGTATGCGTGATAACAACCGATTATATCGAGAATTGTTATGGGGAAAATTCATTAATGGTCGTCCTAGGCACCTTAAAAACCTAACACGATGATCTATTGTATAAACTTTGATGAATACTAAACTAACCGGCAAAAAGGCAGAAGATATTGCTTGCAGTTTTCTCATCCAAAATGGACTAGTATTAATCATTCGTAACTACCACTGTCGGCATGGTGAAATTGATTTGATTATGCAGGATTCAGATACACTCGTATTTGTCGAAGTTCGTTATCGCAAGAATAACACCTATGGCAGTGCGGCTGAGTCCGTTAATCGAGCTAAACAACGTAAAATCATTTTTAGCGCCAATCATTACTTAACTGCGCATCCTACTGATTGTCCCTTACGTTTTGATATTGTGGCACTATCTCCTAATCAACCCCCACAATGGATAAATAACGCATTTAATGTTTAAAATTATTCTATGGCTCTCTCTCAAACAATCATTTCACAACTAGGCACTATTTTTCATCATGATCAGCTGTTCACCGAGACCGCTAATTGTTGGCCCTATGGCTATGACAATAGTAAATTACACTCACCACCAGATGCGGTTGTATTGCCGACCCATCATCAACAGGTTGTAGACTGTGTGCAATTATGTAACCAGCACAATATTCCATTAACAGCTCGTGGACGGGGTACGGGTACCACGGGGGCTTCAGTACCCACACACAATGGGATTGTCATTTCACTTGAACGCATGAATAAGATCATCAGTTTTAATCAAGGCAATCTTAGTATTAGAGTTCAAACTGGTATTACCAATCAAGTATTACAAGATTATTTGCATGAGCGCGGATTCTTCTGGGCGCCTGACCCAAGCAGTGCTTCATATTGCTCGGTCGGTGGTAATCTAGCATGCAATGCAGCAGGACCAAGAGCAGTTAAATATGGCACTACTAGAGACAATACATTACAACTAAAAGCTGTAACGGGTAATGGCGAATCCATTAACACCGGCAGTATCACCAGCAAAGGCGTCGTTGGCTACGATCTCACACGATTACTTATCGGGTCAGAAGGAACACTCGCAATAATTACCGAAGCGGAATTAAAGATTTTGCCACTTGCCCAACATACTAAAACTCTACGTGTTCTGTACTCTGACACACATGGTGCCTGTGTTGCTATAGAGAAACTCACAGCATTGCGCGAACGACCTGCTGCTATTGAATTTATGGATCATCATGCGATACAGCTGATTAACCAACACACCGATGTGCTATTAGCAAAAACCGCCCAAGCCTGTTTAATGATCAATATTGAAGGATCTACGTCCTCACTCATAAATTCATTCAATGAAATTGAACAGGCGTTACAACATGAAAGCTTGATTGAAATCCAACAAGCTGAAACTCAAGCAGAAAAGACCAAACTATGGACTGCACGCAAAGCCTTATCACCTATTCTTCGCACCATAGCACCTAATAAAATCAATGAAGATATAGTGATCCCCATTCCAAATCTGGCGGAATTTATTCGCCAGGTAGACACATTATCTGACCAGCATCAATTACCTATTGTCAATTTTGGTCATGCTGGAAACGGGAACCTTCATGTGAATATCATGTACGATGCAAACAATGAGATAGAGAATAAGCATGCACAGTCTTGTCTTAAAGCCATATTTGCTTTAACTATTGAACTCAATGGCACACTCTCAGGTGAACACGGGATTGGAATAACCAAAAGGGATTTTATGGCAATGGAATTAGGACAAGATGAGATCAACTTAATGCATGCCATTAAAGCACAATTTGACCGTAATAATATTTTAAACCCGGATAAATCACTACCTATGGCAACTATTAAGTAACGCTAGTAAAGGTATCACAAGCGGCCAATGATTATCTGACCAGATAGATAACTTTATTTACTTTGAGTAACGTTATCTGCCAATGAATCTGGAAGAAAATGTAAAATCGCAACGCCGACAGTTACGATTAATAATGATAAAGCGACACCTGCAACACCAAGCAATGTTTCCCAAATACTAGGAACATATTCACCAACTACTCCATCGAAAAATGTGCTACTGACTTCCATTCCAGGGAACATTTCTAGTGGGAAGGCTTGACCACCGACTAGAATTACATACACCTGAGCCATACCGCCAATCAAAACCAATGCGCACGCAGCAATGAGGCTGTTTTGGCAGTTCTTAAATTGTGGCGCATAGATCAAGGCCAGAGGCACTAGCCCCCCCAGCCCAACTTGTACAATCCAAAATAACTGAGTGTAGATCCCCCCTTCAAGAAGTAAAAACTTCTCAACTGCATGATGCTCTGTCGCATAGAGATTAGTCACATGATAAACAGCAACAAAATACAACACGCTAGCAACGAACACGCCGAGCAGATTTCTTAGTTTATTAAGAATATATTCACCAAGCGGTCTCTCAGTCCAGCTATATGCCGCCATCAAAACTAATAAATAGAAGGCTAATCCAAATGCGAACGACATAATAATGAACATGGGCGCGAGCATAGCAGTATCGTACGCACTACGAGCAACCAGAAAACCAAAAATTGATCCAGTACCTGTAGTCAGTATCAAACGCCAAATAAAAGCAGCTAAACCAGCTTTCTTACTGTGCTTCATCATCGGGTAATCCATCATCCACCACATGTATATCCCCACAATCACAAAAAACCCCGTGTATAGGAAAATATTCCAAGCAAAGATAGATTTGAAATTATACGTGGTCATTGCTACCAGCAAACGATCTGGGCGACCAAGATCCAGCACCAACACAGCCAACCCACCTGCCAACAACGCTAGCGCCAATAAGGCTGATAATCTTGCCAGAGGTTTATATTCGACTTTACCAAATACAGAAGCCACTGAGGCGACATTCAGTGCACCTGAAGCAGCAACGATTAAGAAAATTGCAAAAACATGCGGCAGTCCCCATACAATTTGGTTATTCATACCGGTGATAACATGCCCATGAGTTTCCATATGATGAGCTGACAAACCCCCAATAGCTATGATGGCTGCAAGCCCTGCTAGTAAAGCCCAAAATTTACTGGAACGAGCCGCAATAGCACTGTATCTAATAGTATCCATAATCTTAAATGCCCTGGTATCTAACGCCAGTATTCAAACCCAAATCAGCACGTATCTGTGTGCCGCCATGAGATTTAAGACGTTGTGAAATTTCACTTTGTGGATCATTAAGATCACCAAATACGATAGCTTGATGACCATCTTTTTGACATGCTTGTGCACAGGCTGTGGTGTCATCACCCGCATCAAGCTTATGTACACACATATTGCAGCTCTCCACACAGCCTTTGCCACGTGGTGTATTAGGTAGCTGGTCATGCAAGTCTTCATGTACAAAAGATCTTGCTTTATAGGGGCAAGCCATCATGCAGTAACGACAGCCGATACATGTGTGCATATTGACCAATACAATACCGTCAGCTCGTTTGAAGGATGCCCCCGTAGGACATACATCAACACAAGGAGGATTCTCACAATGCTGACACATTACTGGGAATGATTGACTGTGCTCAGTTTGCGGGTCTCTGACTGTGAGTTTTCTGATCCACTGAGAATCCGTCATAGAAGTTTTATCTGGCCACAAACCGTGCTCATCATTACATGCGTCAACACAAGCATTGCAGTCATCTGAACATGAATTAACGTCAATTAGCATACCCCATCGCACTTGATCAGTGACTGCTTCGTCTAGGGGTTTAGCTTGAGCAGTTTCATATAACATTACCCCTGGCGCCACAGCTAAACCTGCTGCACCGGCAACCCCCCCCATGAATGATCTTTTACTCTGATCAGGTGTGGTGTCTTTAGTTCTCAATAGTTTATAGGCTTTACTGACTAGTTTTTTCATTATTATTGGGCCGACAGTAACTTACTCTTAAGGATTAAATCATTGGCACTGGAATGATCGCCATGATGGGGATTTATACCATCTTTCTTGTACTTTTCGATAGATTCTCGCACGGCCGATTCAGGTCGATCAGAATGACAATGGAAACAATCGATGCTAACTGCGGCGAACTCGTGACAAGTAGCGCAGAAATGTTCTTCTTTGTTGGAATAGCGTGCATACTCACCCTCTTCATTAGCGGTGATATGACAATCAATACAATTTTTAAGGCTATGCTTGGTGGTGCGAATACCTTTTAAAACGGTCTCATCTCGTTGATGAAGAATCGTTTCAAAATGATGAATACGCATCCATTCTGTTTCTTCAACACATTGCTCACCTTTGGGTGGAGGCACTTTGCTGCTATCTGCCACCACCGGTGAAACTATCATCATTAATATTAGAACTAATGCACAAATCTGAGTAATAGATTTCATTTTAACTAATTGACTCGTTTAGTAGAACTTGTGTTTATTTTATTAATGATCACCTAACGCCATGTCGATATAGCCTGTAGGGCATACATCGGCACAGATATGACAACCCACACACTTACTGTAATCAGTATCAACATATCGACCTGTAGTTGACTTATCTTTCTTAACACGGAAAACCGCATCTTGTGGACAATAAATCACACAGTTATCACACTCGAAACACATACCACAACTCATGCATCGACCGGCTTCTTCAATGGCTTGCTCTTCACTGAGCGCGATTAAACGCTCTTCAAAGTGACCTAGTACTTCTTCTGCACTTGGTACAACAGAGTTACGCTGTGCACGTGGTGTGAATTCAAAATGTCCCAAGAACAATCTATCTGCAGAAATAATTTCTTGGGCTGAACGATCTTCATAGTTGTGTACTAATGCTTCACTTTCATCAGAACCACGGATTTCTCCATCTTGATAGGCAACTGGCTCTAACCCAGTTTCTTTCAACTTAGAGAGTAGATCAAAGTGATGCACATCAACTTTAGGACGCTTGTTATATTCTTTATTGCTAAGGTAGAAATCCACACTATCAGCACAAATAGATGCTTGACCAATTGCTGTGGTAAGCAGGTGTGGTCGAATGATATCACCACATACAAAATGACCTTCTTTGCCAGGAACTTGATAATGATTATCGGCATCAATCAGTCCTCGACCATTATCATAATCTTCTAGACCTTCTAGATCGCCACCCTGACCAATCGCAGCCACGACTAAATCACATTCAATTTCATACTCAGTGCCTTCGACAGGTGTCGGACGACCACCATCGAGTTCACATTTGGCCATACGTAGAGCTTTTGCACGCCCATCATCATCTAAAATGACTTCAATCGGCATAACACCATTGTCAATGCGCACACCCTCATGGATTGCATCGTGTACTTCGTATTCTGCAGCCGTCATTTCCTCGCGCTGGAACAATGAAGTCAATGTCACATTCGCGCCTTCACGCGCAGCGGCATAAGCGGCGTCATGAGCGACATATCCACCGATTACATGCTCAGGTGCCTCTTTTTTATCAAGTGATGAGATTTGACCCAAACGACGTGCAACAGATACAACGTCAATTGAAGTATCACCACCGCCCACACATACAACTTTATCAGCTGTAACTTTTAAGATACCTTTGTTAAATGCTTCTAAGAATTTCACACCAGATACACAGTTTGGAGCGTCGCCGCCTGGTACCGGTAAGCTACGACCAGATTGACAACCTAATGCCCAAATTACTGCATCAAATTCTTTCTCTACATCTTCGATAGCGACATCACGACCTACACGAGTGTTCATGCGTGTCTCGATATCACCCAAGTCTAAAATACGCTGTATCTCTGCGTCTAGGTAATCTCGTGGAGTACGGTAACCAGGAATACCGTAACGGAACATTCCACCCAATTCCTCATGATCATCAAAAATCACGCTGGCATGGCCTTTGCGACGCAACTGATAAGCTGCGGCAAGGCCTGCTGGGCCTCCACCAATAATCGCAACGCGTTTACCTGATAGCGCCTCAGGTGCAGTGTACTTGAAGCCTTCGTTAGTTGCAGTATCGCCAATATATTGTTCAATAGAGTTAATGCCTACAAAATCCTCTACGTGATTACGGTTACAACCCTCCTGGCATGGCGCAGGGCATACACGCCCCATCATTGATGGGAATGGGTTTGCATCCGTGGAGCGACGGAATGCATATTCTTGCATAGTGATACCCTCTGGTGGCTTCTCGATACCGCGCACAATATCTAACCAACCACGAATATCTTCACCTGACGGACAACTTCCTTGACATGGTGGTGTGCGATGCACATATGTCGGACATTTATGTGACTTGTCACCCTCGAAAATTTGATCGCCAAAATTACCCCATGTATGGTCGCCATCCTCAAACTTTCTAAAGGTTAACTTATAAGACATGTCATCTTTTGAAGTAGCCATAACTTTGCTCCTAGTTAAACTAACTATTAATTTAAAACAGTAAGACTATGCCGCTTCGACATCGTCTGATTCTTTGCTTTCATCAGTGTCACCAGAATCTTCTTGGGTGAGCACGATGGCATTACTAACTAATTGATGGACACTAACCACTTGGTCCAAAGAAAAGTCGTAGTATGGGAAAATCTTTGAAAACTGGCTTTTGCAAATGGCACAAATCGCTGCCATATGTGTGACGCCATTGTTCTCAGTCACATGTTTGAGTGCTTCCATGCGTGGTAATGCACCTTTGACACGCAACTCAATTAAGTCATCTGTCAGCAGACCCCCACCGCCACCGCAACAGTAAGTGCCTTCTTTGATGGCATGCTCTGGCATGTCATAGAAATTATTACAAGTGGCTTTGATGATGTCGCGAGGAATTGTGAATTGACCACCTGGCTCATCACCCATACGAGAAGCACGCGCCACGTTACATGAATCATGATAGGTGAGGGTCATGTGATCGTTTTCTGATTTATCAAATTTGATCACATTTTTTTGAATCAGATCATGAGTATATTCGCAGATATGTTGTGGTACGGGATAATTCGGATCTAAGAAATCGAAGGGCCCAGCAAGCGTGTTTAAAAAGCTATAGGCCACACGCCATGCATGACCGCACTCACCAAAAACAATACGCTTAACACCTAAATCTAATGCCGCCTGTCGTATGCGTAACGCGAGTGTACGCATATTTTCATAACTGCCAATAAACATACCAAAGTTGGCCGCTTCACTTGCGTACGAGCTCAACGTCCATGAAGCACCCGCTTCGTGAAAGACTTTTGCATATCCAATCAAACCATCGATATGAGGTTCAGCAAAGAAATCCGCCGATGGCGTGATTAATAAAATATCAGCCCCTTTCACATCCAGTGGGAACTTAACTGCCACCCCTGTTTCATCTTCAACATCTTCCTCTAAGCCTTCAAGCGTATCAGCCAAGGCAGGCTCAGGAAGACCAAGATTGTTGCCTAGTGTCTGCGCCTTTCCGATAATTTCATTACAGTATTTTTGACCTTTGCCTATGGAATCCATAACCTCTCTGGCCGCCATAGAAATTTCAGCGGTATCAATGCCGTAAGGACAATAAACTGAACAACGTCTGCACTGAGAACATTGATGAAAGTAGGTATACCAATCATCCAGCACCTCTTCGGTAAGATCTTCAGCACCGACTAACTTAGGAACCAACTTGCCTGCCAAAGTGTAGTAACGACGATAGACTTTACGAAATAAATCCTGTCGGGCCACTGGCATGTTTTTAGGATCTGTAGTGCCAAGGTAGTAATGACATTTATCTGTGCACGCTCCACATTTAACACATGAATCCAAAAACACTTGCAGAGAACGATATTTCTCTGTCAATTCACCCATTCTTTTTATGGCGACTTCTTTCCAGTTTTCCACTAACTCACCAGGGTAACCGAGTGGTGTTTGAAACTGTTCCTTAGCCACGAAAGGACTACTATGAGCCATCGCATCTTTTTGCAGCTTAGGAATAATCGGATATTCCTTGAGTTCTGGAGTTGCAAATTCTACCTTAGCCATTACCGTTCTCTTATTCTGATGATTCTAGCTTGATTGCCCAAGCCGCCACGTGTCTACGCTCTCTCGGGTTATCAACTTGGTTACGCGTTGGGCTAAAGAACACACCCGGCGCATGTAATAATTTTGATATCGGGAAGATTGCCATTAAAACAATCACCATGAAAAGGTGTACAAGCAGTATCGGATCCGTCGGCAATGTACGTATATCAAACACCATCAGACCTAATAAATAGTCTTTCAGCGTAATGATGTCTGCATTGGTCACGAAAGTCATGAGAACACCTGTGGCACCTATGCCAATGATAAGTAATAGCATCAAATAATCTGATGGTGCTGAGATATAACGCACACGATCGACCACGATGCGGCGTGCCAGCAGACCCGCAAGGCCAACTAACATAAGTATTGAGGCATATTTTCCGAATGGCTGTATCAGCTGTACCCACCACCACACTGGGTCTGTGAAATAACGAAGATGTCTAAGCAACACCAGCAACATGCCCATATGAAATAACCAACCAAATAACCAGATCCACTTGTTGGATTTAAATAAACTCTCAAAGATAGTGAGCTCTTTTACCATTCTGAAAGCCACTCCACCTCTAGTAGTAGGCGCAGGGGTTGTTGGTATTTTTAATGGTGCAGGCGTAATGATGTACTTGCGAATGCGAAATGCCAAGCCAAACACAAGAATAGCTGTTGCCAGATAAAATAATATTGCGAACGTTAGTGACATCGATTTTGAATATTTTTAACGGTAGGAATCATAAGCGGCGTGTTAAAAAAGCATCGTACACTCATACAGGTACGATGCTTTTAAATCATGACTGAGATGTTCCAGTTCTGATTACACGCAGCCCGTTGGTTTTGGAAGACCCGCATACTTACATGCTTGCTTCGCTGGACCATAAGGAAATAGCTCATATAAATATTTACTATTACCTTTCTCTTTACCTAATTTTTTACCAATGGCTTTTGTAAGCACACGAACAGCCGGTGCAATTTGGTACTCTTCATAATATTCACGTAGGAAATTAATTACTTCCCAGTGATCTTCATCAAGAGGTGCGCCATCAGCCAAGGCCATTGCTTCGCCAAGCTCTGGACGCCATTGGTTTAGATCAGCAAGGTAACCCTCTTCATCAGTTTCGTAACTTTGGCCGTCAACTTCTATTGCCATGATATTCTCCTATTTAAGTTTGCTAAGCGCGTGTTGATAGTAATTTATAGCCAAGATTGGACCGACTCATGGTCGACTGTGAGGTCCACAAAACCATCGTAATCCACTACCTTGACGCCCTCCACAATATTACTTTCACTTAGCCCGCGCGCTTTTAAATCGGGACCAAGCACATAGAATGTAATATTCACCATCGCGTCTATCACTGTGCTCGAATACTTAGTACCCTGCATAGCCGCGATAACTCCATCTTCAGTTAACAAAATAGAGCTGCCTGCTTTTGCTAATCGAATACATGATTCAAGCGCATTTCTCTCAAATGGGCTTTTATTCACTGTGTGTAGCATTGCCATATCGAATCCTTTAAAAACTAAATACTACGTCTTGTTGATCTATCACTTCAGCCAACTCTTCACGTGAAACTAGATGTATTGAGTCTTTTTCTGCCCAATCATCATCTTCGTCTTCATAAGTTAGAGCCTGTAAATCCTCTAATGTTAGACCACGCTCTTCAAGTGATTCTTTTTCAATATAGATCTTGTTGATATCGTAATCACCTAACGCAGAGTATGTTGGTGAGAAATTCTTCATGCCAATCCCATCAGTACTTTGATTGTTAGTTAACTGATAAACCCCATCATCAGCAAACACTAAACTTACATCCTGATCGAATGCCGCAGCAATTAACACAACTTCAAGTGATTCTAATGCATAAATCGTCCCATAGGGTGCCTTACGATTCATGTACATAAACTTCTTAACTACTTGATCGCCTTCGTTTTCCATCACATTGCTCCTATTAATCGCCAAACACGACCATACGGTCAGCTTGAATACCGGCCTCAATCAGCTGGCCAAGACCAGAGATACGAAAACCTTCAATCATGTTGTGTGACGTTTTACCGTTACGCTTAGCTTCATCTTCGTCAAGAATGCCTCGACGTTGGGCTGCAGCCACACATAGCACAAGATCCACTCCATGATCTTTAGCAAGCTCAGACCACTGGTTAGGAATGTGACGATCATCTTGAGGCGGTACAGCTAATGCTGTGCCGTTATTCACACCGTCATGATAAAAAAACACGCGGAACACTTCATGCCCTTTATCAATTGCTGCCTTAGCAAATTTGTAAGCAGAATCGGAGGCTTGATGGGTATACGGTCCTTCGTTAACTAATATTCCATATTTCACAATCAACTACCTCATTATTAGAAACGAATATGAGTAGAAGAGTTAAGACTACGACGTGCACCTCTCCAGTTATCAATATGGAACTTAGTGAACGGTAACTCTGTTAATTCAAAGAATCGTGGCCAACCTACACGCTCGACCCAATCATTAATTCTTTCCCAATCACGAGCATCTTCTTTATAGGCCCGCAAGATGCGCTTAACAATAGCTGTAGCCTCCGGCCATCTTGGAGGATTATTTGGGATACCCGCCGCAACCAGTTTTTGGAATGTTGGTTTACCACGTGCATTTGAGTGATTACCACCCACCCAGATGGCAAGCTTAGAGTGCTCAGCATCATTAATCTGCATTGGAGGACATGGAGGAAAGCATGCACCACAACAGATACATTTCTTTTCGTCGACTTCTAGTGAAGGCTTGCCATTCACCTGTGCTGGACGAATCGCAGCAACTGGACAACGCGCCACAACTGACGGTCGCTCACACACGTTAGAAACTAAATCATGATTAATTTTAGGTGGCTTAGTATGCTGAACGTTAATAGCAATATCACCCTGCCCACCACAGTTAATTTGACAACAAGAAGTCGTGATATGAACTCGGTTAGGCATGTTGTTCTCACGGAACTCATCAACCAACTCGTCCATCATGGCCTTAACAACACCGGATGCGTCAGTGCCTGGAATATCACAGTGTAACCAGCCTTGAGTATGCGAGATCATAGCAACAGAGTTCTTAGTGCCGCCGACGATGAAACCTTCTGCTTCTAACGCATCGATCATAGGCTGGACTTTAGACTCGTCAGAGACCATATATTCGATGTTAGAGCGAATGGTGAAACGAACATAACCATCGGCATATTTATCACCAATGTCACAGAGTGTTCTTAACGTGAACACATCAAGTATACGTTGTGTACCTGCACGCACGGTCCAGATCTGCTCTCCGTTCTTTGCAACGTGAAGCAATACACCTGGACGCGGGTGCTCATGATAATCCCACGCACCATAGTTCTTACGCATAACTGGGTGCATGTATTGAAATCCGTCTGGACATCCAGATTCAATAGGGGGTCTATTTTCTTGCGACATCAAATTCTCCTGATCTTACAGGTTTGCTGTTCCGAACATGTTAACCATCGAAACAGCGTTCAAGTTAAAAAATATAAACTGTATTTGGTAACTTAGCTGGCAGCTTTTTCTTCCGCTTTACGGTTGAACCACTTTTCAGCCTCTTCGTCCCATCCGTCCATACGAACATAAGAACTCTGACGTGGATCGTTGACCATGTTTGGATCAACATCAATGCCCACACCTTCTAGGAAGTTTACTAAGCCGATTCGCTCTACCATTTCACCACAACGCTCGTGTTCTAAGCCATTTTCTGCCCAGAAGTCGATAGTTTCTTCTGCCATCTCAGTGAGCTTTTCGTAATCTTCCTCTGTGTCCAGCTTCATAAATGGAACCACAACTGTTCCCATCAAATCACCAATCTTAAGTGTGCGCTTACCACCGATTAAGATAGTTGCACCTTTGTCATCGCCTGGTGACAACGCTTTTACCATGACGTTCATGCAGTGCATGCATCTGACACAGTTACGATTATCCACATCCATGGTGTCATCGTCTTTCAATGAAAGCGCTTTAGTTGGGCAACGTGTTATAACGTTATCGATTACATATTCACGACCCTTGCGAGCAACGAATTTTTTCACTTCCTCCTGATCGACTTTCATGTCATCACGCCATGTTCCGATGATGGCAAAATCAGAGCGTTCGATAGAGTTCATGCAATCGTTGCCACAGCCAGACACCTTGAACTTAAATTTGTAAGGAAGTGCTGGACGGTGTACGTCATCAGTAAAGTTGTTAAGTAAAGTACGATGTATTTTCATCTCGTCGATATTAGACATTTCACAACGAGCAGCACCGACACATGACATGCCTGTTCGAACACATGGCCCAGCGCCACCCAAGTCCCAACCGTATTCATTGATCTCATCGAAGAAATGCTGAGTATTTTTAGTTGATGTACCAATAAACATGATGTTGCCTGTCTGCCCATGGAAAGTAACCAGACCCGAACCCCACTTCTCCCAGCTATCGCCAAGCTGACGCAGCATATCGGTAGTATAGTAATTCCCCGCTGGTGGCTGGACTCGTAATGTATGGAATTCTTTTGATTCTGG
>CAYPHQ010000005.1:0-8986 GCA_964410595.1 uncultured Thiotrichales bacterium | reverse complement strand
ATGAACTACCAACTTCTGAGAAACGTGGGATTATGCCTGAGCCATATCCGAATACACTGACGGTACCGCCTTTCCAATAGCCCTTACGCGTCTCGTAAGAATGCTCTAACTGACCCAACAAGTCGTTGGCCATGCCTGAGATACGTTGATCCTCATGCTTATCACGTAAACGTTTGATTCCTGAAATAAAACTTGGCCATGGTCCGTTTTCTAACTCATCAAGCATTGGCGTATCATGATGTTGGTCAGCCATTACAATTCTCCTAAGTTACCTTATTATTCTCTAAAGTTTTGAAATCGATCACGTTCAGTCATACCGACCGTAATAACTAAAGAGGGTTAGTTTGTCCACATTACAGCCAGATGCATGACTGTCATTTATGTTCCGAAGTCTAGAGTTGAGCGAGTGTGAGCAAAATCCTACCTATGGGGGGCGAGGCCAAATGGCCTTTATCTCAACAGGGATATGGCGCTTAGTACCCGACTCACAGTCAATCCGGCATATCTAATTAAAGTTCTTTTAAAATAGACAGTTACCACCAACCAGCCAAGACCGTAATACCTGAGCAAATTGGTCTGATTAATCTTGCTATAATATACATTCCTGCAGGCCACTTACCCTGTTCACCCTGAATACTCATCTATGCTCAACTTTAAAACCGCTTACACACAATGGCGTGAATCCCGACTTCAAAACTGGCCGGATTATACTACGCTCTCAACAATTAAGCTAAAAAATCCCCTGTGTCCCTCTGAAGAAGAATTGCATGCCTTATCCCAGCAATGTGAGCTAAATAATTTCGCCCTTTACCGCGTCGATCCTGAACATAACCACAAAGAATGTGTCAGGCACTTGGCAAAAACGTTTGGACTGTCCAATTTAGACAGTAACTTATGTGCGGATAATGACAATGTTTCCTCATTAAAAGTGATGTCTCTAGGCCGCGCCAGTGGTTACATACCGTATACCAATCGCCGCCTCAATTGGCATACTGATGGCTACTACAATCCACTTGATCAGCAAATACGCGCCTTCATTTTGCATTGTCAGCAACCAGCCTTGAGCGGTGGTGAAAATATGTTACTCAATCATGAACTCGTTTTTATCCATCTCTATGATGAAGATCCTGCTTTGATTGAGGCTTTAATGCAGCCTGATGCACTTACCATTCCTGCCAACATAGAAAATGGTGTGGAATTAAGGGCACGTCAATCTGGCCCTGTTTTCTATCAGGATCCGCGCACGCAACATTTACAGATGCGTTACACCGCACGCTCGCGCAGTATCGAATGGAAACAAGATCCATGCCTTGAACACGCGCTGATGCGCATAGAGCAGCTGATTAATGACGATATCTCCCTACGTTATACTCTCAGTGCCGGCGAAGGTTTAATATGCAATAACATACTGCACGCACGCAGCGCCTTTACTGATGGGAATATACCCGATCAGCAACGAGTCATGTATCGTGTGCGATCTTATGATAGAGCGTTCAGTCATACCGCCGTCTGAACATACACTTAAAGACAACCATAATTAACTGCCAATCGACAATAATAGATATGCTCACACTTAGCGAAATTCTCATTCAAGAACACACAATGCAAAGTTTTGAGGAATTGAAATCAGCCATTAAACAACGTGCAGCTCAAGGTGAGATATTCTTCCAAATGGATGTGCGACCTCCTTTCAAAGACACACCTGAGGAATGGGAAGAAATCTTAGAGGCGGTATTCACTTCATCTAAGTCGTTATAGCCTGTTTGTGGAGTAATCATTGTGTTTTGGAATGACGATAATCAGCAAAAACATACTTTTGAAGTCCCTGACACCGTCGTTGATATCAATTTTAAGATCAAGTGTTCGCATCTACCCCTAGACCATGCACACGCGCTATCAGAAGTCATTACCGACATATTCCCTTGGGTTAGAGATCATGATCTTGCTGGAATGCACCTGATACACGGCGCCGAGTCTGGCAACGGTTGGATACGTCCAAGCGATCCAACTGAACTGATCTATCCCTCCAGACGCACATTATTCACCCTGCGTGTGCCCAAAGAACACATTGAAGAGGCAAAAACTCTGGCCGGCCAACGCCTGAATCTCCTCGACACGAATATAGAATTTAATCAAGCTAGCATACGGCCGCTATATAAATTAACTACTATATTTTCACGTTATATCGTTGGCGCTGCCAATGAAGATGAAAATATTTTCTTAGAAAATGTACTCAAAGCTCTTAAATCTAAAGATATACGCCCACAAAGAATGATGTGTGGACGCACGGTCACTCTTAGTTTTCCTGATCAAAATATTGAAACACGCAGTCTGATGATAGACGGCATTGAATCTCATGAATCAGTTCGTCTACAGCAAGAGGGCTTGGGAATAGGCAGACACTTTGGCTGTGGCTTATTTCTACCTCATAAGGGTATTGACGCCGTCGGGGATACACAGGAAAAATAACGCCAACTAAGCAACATGAAAAAACATATTTATTGATAACCTATACGTAGCCTATTTATTACTAATTGCGCTCAAAATTACATACTATAAAGACAACAACACAAAGGACATAGGAGACTAAAAAATGGCCATTGAAGTGAACGGAAAGTCTATCGAAACCACTGCGAGTGGATTTCTTGAGAATATTGAGGATTGGTCAGAAGATCTGGCACAAGTGATCGCGAAAGAAGAAGCTATAGAATTAACCGATAAACACTGGGATGTGATCAACTATTTACGTGATGAATTTATCAATAATGCCGGCAACCAGCCCAACACACGCAATATGGTCAAGGCAATGTCAAAACTTTGGGGCGACAAAAGTGTTAACGCAAAAACACTTTATGATCTTTTCCCAGGCGATCCAAGTAAACAAGGTGGGCGCATCGGTGGGCTCCCAGAGAGTCGACGCAAAGGGGGTTATTAACAGTTACGATTAACTCAATCGTAGTTGATAGTCTTAACATTAATCGACCAATATTTATTGGCAAACGTAAGCGCATCTCAATAGAGATACAGAAAAAATCCGACTGATGACCTAAACTAGGGTATATATATTTTAATGCTCACGGAGGAATCGAAATGAGCTCAAAACAAGACAAAATCAAAAAAATGCTGGAAATGCAAAAGAAATTCATCGAACTAGATCGTTCACGTGGTGTTTCCGCTGAAGAATACTTCACACCAGAAGACGGTGCTGATCTTGACGGATACCGTCAAGAATATATGAAATTAGCGATGGAAGTTGTTAACGACGCCCATGAAGAAAAAGGCAGTCACGCCTAATTTTTAGCACTTAATATGACACTGCTAGAACCTAAAAGCCCGTTATCATACGGGCTTTTTTTGTTTCCAGATGGTCATTAACCGTCACATTAGCAATCACTCCACTCACGCACTAAATTCACATACGCCCAATCAATCTGCTGGGTGTAACCCTCTTGGGGCTGCTCACGTAACAACCTCTCACGCGCTTGTGATAGCTCAAATAATATCTGCCTGTGAGTCAGATCTCTCACCAAACTTTGCACCCAAGTCACAGCCACATATCGCTTACCTCGGGTAACGGTTTTAACTGCATGCCTTGTAGTGGCAGGATATAAAACCGCGTCTCCTGCTGGATACTTAATAGATTGAGGTCCATAGGCTGTATGAATCTCTAACTCTCCTCCATCATATTCCTCAGGCGCATTTAAAAAAATTGTCACAGCCAAATCTGAACGATAACGTGCTTGTCCACCCATAATTGGATCATCAATATGTTCACCATAGGACATACCAGTTTCATAGCAAGCATAAAATGGACTGGCCACCTTGAGTGGCAAGGCAGCGCGTTGATATGTTTTGTGACGAACCAAATTCCCCATCACTTTTTGATTCAATTGTTCGATCACTGTGGACTGTGTCGCGCTCAGTTCGAGATTATTCTTGACCGTTGCCGCTGACTTACCTGCACTTAATTTACCATCGACATACTCTGCATTACTTAGCAACTCATGTACGTGTTTAATATCTCTACTGCCAAGTACGTTTTTTAAATGAATCAACATATAATTATTAGTTTATAAGGTAAGGATCAGTACATGATACTCAAAGTTATCATTGATGAAAAAACAATTCCTGTTGAAGTGCCAGATAGCATGCTTGAAGATGCCTCAGATTTCTTCGCCAAGATGGACACTGATATGGATGCAGGATGGCAGATGAGCCGCACTTGGGTAGATCAACCCAACAATGTGCAACGTTGTCAGATAGTTGCCGACCGCATTTTAAGCTCTGTGCATACGGAGAATGAGAAATTAGCCACTTTGATGGCTGCTTATATACTTAACAAGCTACCCAATATTAGCTGTGTCGACATCGATACTGAGGGGGATATTACTCAAACCAGCTTCAAAGAGTAGTCCACCATCAAGCATCACCTACATAAAACATAATACTTACGGTTACTGAGCAATCACATCCCGCTGTCGATAGCCTTAAACCTCAGCGCTGGCTAGCAAAGTTATATTGCATACGCAGATGTGGAATAGCCAAATCTGTCTCTACTTGCGCCACAACCTTGAAACCGCAATGCAGGTAAAAACCCATAGCTGACTCACGTGCATTGCACCATATGCTAAGCGCCCCTGCTCGCTGTGCATGTGAAATCAGATAATTTAATATAGATCTTCCGATCCCAGTATTCTGCTGGTCTGGAGTGACTGCCATAAAGCGTATCTGCGCATATTTTTCAGCATCTAAGTGCACACGACCGACACCTACACAGCTATCATCCAGTATCGCCATACAATGTATAGCTTGCTCCTCATATTGATCTTGCTCCGAACCTCTAGGCAAAGAAAGTGGTTGACGTAATAACTCCCAACGCATGAAGTAATAAGCTAAGTACTCCTCATGATTTCGTGGGCTGCGCAACTCCACTTGTATGCTCAAGCAAACACCACCCAAGTTGTAGCAATATATTTAATACCCTCTTGTAAAGTCGCACCGCGATGCTCATGCGTCCAGAAAGGCGGGAACAAAACCAACTTACCTGCTTCCGGTTTTATTTTGATTTGTTGATACAGAAATTCTGTTTCTCCACCAGGACCTTCCACATCATTCAAATACCAAATAGCTACCAATTGACGTTGACTAAATTCATGACTACCGCCATCGATATGCCAATGATAAAACTCACCGGGCCCAGTCCGCTGCAAGCCATAACCCATATCTTTGAATGACCCGTTAAAGTATGGAAATTGTTGGCGGAATTCTCGTATAGCCAGCCCAAGAGATTTAAACAACGCGCGATCCACATCCTGCCAGTGAGACTTACCACTGACGACCAAGTCTGTTGAACGCTTAATATCAGTATTTTGATTAGCTTGTTGGCCGATACGGCCTTGGTAGTGATCTTGAGTATTTTGTTCAAAACGCTCAATCACTGACTTACAAAATTGTACGTCCAGTGCTTGACGTTTTTCGAATACAAAACTGTTTGGCTCGAGTTCTTTAATATTAATTAATTTGTTCATCATTGATTAAATATTGTCTGCACTTATGCTCATCACATTAGAAATCCATCACACTTCAGGTCAAGATGACTCGTCATAGAGCACTGAGTCTCTAAAAGCGCTGTGATTCAATAATAGTTATTAATTCTTGCACGTCAGCATTCTGCATACCCATAATTCTTTCGATCAAGCTTTTCCAATGCTGTTGACTAAGCTGCACCCATTCTTGAAAACCAGATAAATCCTGAGAATCTCGCCACGCTTCATAACATTGTGAAAATGAAGGACACAAATCCTTGCGCAGTGCCGTCATATTCCCAGCAAAAAAATACAATGAAGCGACATTGTTCGATTGTATTAACTGCGGCAATGTGACACATGCATCTGCATACAAATCTTTAATCGAACGCAACATTAATTCCAGACGACTGTTGTCAATGGAGCCTAAGAACTGTTTCCACTCATCACCCAGTGATCGAGTGGTCTCTATCTCACCTTGTTCATGCAACAATATGCTCTGTAGTTCCGTTTCTGTCATCTGATCCAGTGCCAATTCAGGATCATCAGCAAACGGATAGTAAGAAAAAGCCCTGCTCATCGCATTTTCAATTTTGTGCCAACGCCATTCCTGTACTTTTTCCCACAACATACGTCGCACGGATTGTTTACGAATGAAAATAGTATTACCTAAAGTCATCGCAGGCGGCGCACTCAAGTCTCTAGCATATTCTTCAGTCGTGACGATTACTTGGTAATCATCGGCGTTATGCTGAGACTCTAATTGTGCCAGAAAGAAATGAGGGACATTGTGTTTGCCGATACCTCCACTGTAAACTAATCCCTGTGGCAATAACTTGGCATTGATTTGCGTTGTATCAAAAGGGTCATAGCGCTGACCATCAATAGTAAGCGCCTGATAGTCTTGCTGTTCTATGTCCTCCCACAGCGCTTCACGTTGAGACACCCATTCACCCACCGCCTCCTTGGGTAATTTATCACTGAGGGAATAACCCAAATCCCAGCGACAAAATTCACGCATCTTCATCAGATAAGTACACAACGTATAATTGGCCGCGTGCTTAGCATCAGCCAGATTACAATTGTGTTGAACAGACTGATTCAATGTCTCAGTAAGCATAATTAATTCTGTATAATATCGGTTTGTATTGTGGCAAATTATAACAGGACATCAGCATGGCGAGACTAAAAGCCAAGTGGAATCAAAAAAATCAAACCCGTACACCTGAACAGATTGCATCTGCAGTTGGTTTTAATATCTGGTTGTTGGCAGCTGATGCCTGCCTAAATCTTGAAAATGAAGGCTTTGAAACCAACACTCAATCTCAACGATTAGACGTTATATCAGAGTTTTTGGCGTTTTCATTACATCTTGTTGACCGACTGACCTATGGTGAGTTGGATGAACCAGAGCGAGTACGTTTCATCAATTCATTGGGGGTGAATCTGGCCACCACTGTACAAAGTAATCGCGTCGATGCTAATGGTGCAGGAGAATATCGTACAAGCTTTGTTGAATTACTCAACCAACGCATGGATGAATATTCTGAGTGTTCATTCGACAAAAAAACAGGCCCTGGTTTCAGTCTCAAGCGCATACTAGGCAATCACGTCATGCATGCCATGGGGGAAAAAGATAACAAATGGATTCCTGATTATGTCATTGATGCTGAATCACCGAAAATTATTAAAGGAATCAATCGAGTCATGAGTGGTATGGGTGATTCTATTGAAGACGCCGATTTTGAAATGCCAATTATTCCTCAAGGAGGCACTTGGGGTGACGGATGATTACCGGCGCTGTAATTTGACAAAGTTTATGTGCATGTTTCTCTGCATGCTAACGACAATGCCCGCCATTTCTGACAACCAACCAGCATCTTTACTAAGACACTCTTGTACTCAGGGCTCATTGACACAGATACAAAATCATTTCTTAGATAACAACAACCTAATCTTTGCACGAGGTCAGTCCTTATCTGAACATGGTGAGCAACGTGTATTATTTCTTGTTTCATACCCTATTAACACCTTTCAAATAGTCTCACTCATTGCATTAGGCCATAGTCATTATGAAGCATGTATTGAAAGTACAAGCATTGAGGTCGACTATCGTGATGAAAACGCACCCGTGCGTAAGCTATTCAAGCGCACTTATCGCGCTCATGAAATTTTCAATGACGCTATTCCCAATCAAGAATGTGGAGCAGAACCGGATCTATGCCAATTTTGGCCCTCTCAAATGAATCACACACATACAACCATTTTGAGTGCCTATCAACTTAACAATAATGACTCAACAGATTCTTATGATGAAATCATTAAACTCAAAATTGGGCGTCACGTTATTTCTCCCAGTCGTGGCCGATTGACACAACTAGCACGGACTAAGTACGCATTAAGAATGAACAATCAACTTGACGAATCAGCGAGTGACATCGAAGCAGGTAAGGAAATATATCGAAAAATCCATCAAAGCTTTGATCATAAGCTTGCACTCATCGTGTTTAGCTATACTCAAGAATATGATTGGAACGTAAAAAGAATAGATAGAGATACAGGCCAGATCTCTACTTTAATCGAAGGAAAATCGCTAGAAATGTATCCTTTAAGTAGGAATACTTATTTATCTTTTATGCCAAACTAAACAGCAATCTGAATCATATTTTCACTCTTACGGCCTATTTAGGGTGAATTTTTCATAATATCAGCACTTTTTAGTGTCATTTCGTGAAACTTCAGCCAGACTGCCCCACTAACTGTAGCAATATGAGGGCGCTTGTCTTATGATTCCGATTGCTACAGATTTTTGTGATAGGCAATGGTGTTGTTCCCTAAGTGTTACCTCCTTGATAAACCTGATTCATTTACTGTATGCAACAATTTTCATTAACTATATTAAGGTAAATATATTATGGCTACAGGAAGTGTTAAGTGGTTCAACGAATCAAAGGGATTTGGTTTTATCTCTCAAGACAATGGTGGTGCTGACGTATTTGTGCATTACAGCGCAATCCAAGGAGATGGTTTCAAAACACTTAAAGAAGGACAACCAGTGACTTTCGAAGTTGAAGACGGCCCTAAAGGCCCTCAAGCAACTAGCGTTGCTGCATCCTAAAGATATATCTTAAGCGCTCAATTTTTGAGTGTGATCTATCTTACGAGCCCCGCTTTCACGCGGGGTTCTTTATTTTAGTGTTTCAGCCTTTAGCTACTGGAGCAGATAATGAAAAAACTATTTATTGGCAATCTGCCAACCACCACTGACCTTAAAGAACTGGAGACCTTGTTCTCTCAATTTGGTCGAGTCAGATCTTCACAACTGATCACAGATGTATTTTCAGGTAAATGCAAGGGATTTGGGTTTATCGAAATGGAGGGGCATGAGGCTCGTGCTGCCATTGCAGGACTCAATGGTAGAGATTTCAATGGACAACCATTGAAAGTCAACTTCGAAGCTC
>CAYPHQ010000004.1:0-28443 GCA_964410595.1 uncultured Thiotrichales bacterium | reverse complement strand
AAGATCTACACGAATGTCTCAGTGCGCAGCTGTCAAACGGTGAAACTTCTGCGCTTGCCAAGCAAATGCAGGCTCACTTAGAGCCACTTAGTTTTACTCAAGAGGCTCGCCAACGCTGCCTGATCAAGTCTCTAGAAGAGTATGCCCAGCAACAATCCAGCGCCTTCAAAAATGATCAAACTGTCCAGTATTGGTTGAATTTGATCGCTGATTTGCAGCTTGATGAAAGCTTGTTTGTTAATCCCTATTTAATTGACCAACAACGTAATCTGCCAGTGTTAAGAGCTTTACAGGCAGGTCAGCAACCTGCATGCAACCAAAACAACATTGCTTTTCCAGGCACTTTAGATGTTGATGAGGAATTATGGTGGATGTTTGCACAAGGTGAAATACAACAAAAGCAAGTTCATCAAAAACAATGGTCGGTAGTGACACAGATCATTGATAACTTGCGCCCAAAAAAATCGAGTGTCGTCACACAATCACTAGCCACGTGTTCACTATGGCTGAGTAATAAAAAAATCTATTTTGATTTGGATAGTGAGTTATCGTTTATCGATTATCGAGAAATTTATTCATGTACGCCGGCGCAAAATGGCGTCACTCTGCAAACACAAGATCGTTCAGCATTAGCTAGGACATATCAATGTGAAGATGGGCGATTGTTATATCAATTTATTCTTAATGGTATCAATGCAACAAAAGACGATACATGACATAAAAACCCTTTGGGTATAGGGGAGAGGCAAGCTCCTGAGGTATTAAGCCCTCAATACGTACGTCCCTATGCGTATTGAGAACTTCATATATTGCGCATGTTTAACTAAATAGTGACTTTAACCATGCGAAAAAGCCGCCACTTGACTGTGTTGAAGCCGTAGCCGTCGGTGACGAGGGTGCTGCCGACTGAGAAGTGGACGCTGATGCTGAACTAGCACCACCTTGCATAGCTTCCCAATGGCGGCGTAAGGTTGAACACTGTGGAGCTTGATTTGCACTCATAGGTCATTTTCCCTTTCCGTTAAATGAATCAGGTGAGAAAATCCCACCAGACTCATTATTCTTTATGAAACTATCAGTGCGTGCAATAGCTAGTTGTTATTTAATCTCAATTTCTGCATTTTCGCGTAGGCTATTAATATAGTCATTAATCGTGTCACGAATCATTTGCTGTTGGACTTGCGCGCGCATCTCTTCAAAGTTTGGTTGCTCAATCTCACGTGTATCATCCACTTGAATCACGTGGTAACCAAAATTCGTTTGCACGGGTGCGATAGAAATATCACCTTTATTCATAGTTTTAACTGCTTCGGCAAATGGTGGCACCATTTTGTCGAGTGAAAACCATCCAAGATCACCGCCATTAGCACCGGAAGGGCCGGTGGAATGTTCCTTAGCTAAACTGACAAAATCAGCACCATTGCGTAACGCGTCGATGATAGCTTGCGCTTGATCTTCTGTTTTAAGAAGAATGTGGCGCGCTTTATATTCATAGCTAGCAGCGCCAAATTGTTGGTCGTAACCGGCAATTAATTCTTCATCAGTAAAGTTGATAGAGCCAAATTTCTCACGCATGTAGAGACGCACTAATAAATCATTTTCTTGAAACTTGAGTTGGGCGCGCACACTTTCTCTCTCCATTAAGCCGGATTCAACGGCCACTTGGCGCAGCAACTCGGTGGCAATCAGCTCTTCAAGCACTTGTTCATCGCTGGCATTGGTCGCATTGCGAGCGGTTTTGAACTCGCCAATCAGCGATTGACTGATGGCTACGCCGTTCACTGTGGCAGCAATTTGGTCATCGGGAATCGAGACTGCTTGATCGTTGCAGGCCGCTAGCCATGTCAGCGATAAAAAAGCGAGTAACATAATACGCATCATAAGAATCCTTTATTTGGTCTGCATTGTTTGGGTATGAATTTTGTTGATTGATTTGCCCTCAGTTAATTGCAGCTATGTGTTTAATGAGAGCGTGTAGATGGACGTGAACTTACTATGGCAAGACCTTTTTGAAAGGTTTGACGATCACTTGTGCATAAACACCGGCACTTATATAAGGGTCGGCATCCGCCCATGCTTGTGCTGCCTGCAGTGAATCAAAGTCAGCCACAACAAGGCTGCCAGTAAAGCCGGCTTCACCCGGGTCTTCGCAATCAATGGCAGGATGAGGGCCGGCAATTAATAAGCGTCCTTCATCTGCGAGGGCCTTGAGGCGAGCAACATGTTCAGGGCGTGCACCCATTCTTTTTTCTAGACTGTTTTCAACGTCTTGGCTGATAACGGCGTACCACATAATTTTCTACTCTTCTGATTTGATTGTAATGTAACGATTGAGGATAACCATTTGTATAATTAAAAATGCAAAGGTGAGACCAAGCATACCGAATAGCTTAAAGTTTACCCATATCTGTTCGCTGAACTGATAAGCAACATACAGATTTAGGCCTGCTACGGTAACAAAAAAACTCACCCATGCCATGTTTAATCTTCTCCAAATAGATTGAGGGGCTTGCATCGCAGCTCCCATCAGTCGTTCAACCATGGTTTTTTCACCAATCAGAGCGCTGCCAAGGAATATCACAGCAAACAACAGATTGATCACACTGGGCTTCCACTGAATGAAGGCCGGATCTCGCAGTAATAGAGTCGATCCCCCAAACACTAAAAACAAGACGAAGGTGATGGTCTGATTTTTGTTGAGCTGGTGTGCTTGCCAATAGTGCAGTAATACCGATACGGCTGAGGCGATAATCGCGGTGAGCGTGGCAAAATAAATGGCATGAGTCGGTTCTGCAGGAATTAATGCCGGTAAGCCGAGGGCATTTATTGTTTCGATCAGGCTAACGGGTAGTTGAGCATAAAACTTGTAAGCCACAAAAAATATAATAATGGGTAAAAATTCTTTGAAAAATCTCATCCTTAAACCTTGCTGCATCCTTAATAGTACGGGGAAAGTGGGTTGACGGCTGGTAGCCGCTTGATGGGGTACAATTCATTATTGTTCATTTGTTTGGTCAGTATAGAGCAATTACAAGCTAATCATGAACAGTCACAGCCACGACATAAACTAACACAGTGATGGCATTGTAATGAATTTTATGTCACTTTATTCAATCTCAAATGTTGAAAAAGTCGATACGTTCATCAGGTATCGTTAATCAATGCTCGTTAATGTGCCATAAATAATAGTCTTACGCCGCTAAAACCAATCATTGTTATGACGCAGTATCTCACTATTCACCCTATTCATCCTCAAAAACGCCTGATACAACAGGCGGTTAAGATGATTCAAGACGGTGGGTTGGTAGTCTATCCAACAGATTCTTGTTACGCCTTGGGTTGTCATCTAGGGGATAAAGACGCTCTAGAGCGGATGCGTCGATTGCGTGCGGTCGATGCTAATCACAATTTCACCTTGATGTGTCGGGATCTGTCAGAAATTAGCACTTATTCGCAGGTGGATAACAGTATGTTCCGTTTGTTACGTAGCTACACTCCGGGGGCATTTACTTTCATACTCAAAGCGACGCGAGAAGTGCCGCGTCGTCTACAAACGCCAAAGCGTAAAACCATTGGGTTACGCATTCCTCAAAACCCCATTGCTTTGGCGTTATTAGCGCAACTCGAGCAACCATTAATGAGCACCACTCTGATATTACCGGGAGATCCATTACCAATGACTGAAGCCGACGAAATTCGTGCTTGTTTGGGCAAACAGGTTGATTTGATCATTGATGGGGGGAGTTGCGACATAGAACCCACAACCGTGATCGACCTAGTGGACGGTCGCTATGAAATTTTGCGGCAGGGTAAGGGGCATTTTCATCAGGAATAGCGCCAAATGAGCGCAGTTTATTATGGTGCAATTAAAAACGCCTAAAGAGAGGTGTTTTTTATTAGCGCCACTCACGTTCAAGTCGTATAATTACTCCCAATAATGGATACATCGACCGACATAGCGCTGATAGCGCCGACCGTGCCACACCTTACAAGCCCTAGGTCGAACTCTGTACGGGCATCAACTTTTCTTAAACACTAATGTCAATCTCAACCGCTCAAAATCAACGCGTACTCTCAGGCATGCGGCCTACTGGTCGATTGCACCTTGGTCATTATCATGGGGTACTAAAAAACTGGATAGAATTGCAGCATACTCACGAATGTTATTTTTTTGTGGCGGATTGGCACGCGCTGACAACGGAATATGATAACACCGAGATCATCGCTAGCAGCGTGACAGATATGGTGATTGATTGGCTGGCTGCGGGGATCAGTCCCGGCACGGCCTCCTTGTTTATACAGTCGCGAGTGCCTGAACATGCCGAGTTGCATCTATTGCTATCCATGATGACGCCTTTGGGTTGGTTAGAGCGGGTGCCAAGTTATAAAGATCAACAAGAAAAACTCAAAGAAAAAGATTTGGCTACTTATGGTTTCTTGGGTTATCCGTTATTACAGTCAGCGGACATTCTCATCTACAAAGCTGGTTATGTGCCTGTGGGTGAAGATCAGGTGGCTCATGTAGAACTCACCCGTGAGGTGGCGCGCCGGTTTAACCATTTGTATGGCAAAGAATCGGGATTTGAAGAAAAGGCGCAACAAGCTATTGCCAAAATGGGCAAGAAAAATGCCAAGCTATATAAAAATTTACGCAAAGAATATTTAGAAAAGGGTGATGAAGGATCACTAGCAGTGGCTAAAGCTTTGCTGGAGTCGCAACAAAACATTTCGGTCGGTGATCAGGAGCGTTTATTTGGTTATTTGGAAGGTTCGGGGCGCATTATCTTACCTGAACCACAAGCCTTATTAACGCAAGCCTCAAAAATGCCCGGACTGGACGGACAGAAAATGTCTAAGTCCTATGGTAATACCATTGCATTACGTGAGGACCCTAAAGAGCTAGAGAAAAAACTTCGCACCATGCCGACAGATCCGGCACGCGTGCGGCGTAATGATGCAGGTAATCCTGAACACTGCCCAGTGTGGCAATTACACTCAGTATATTCAGACAGTGATGTGCAAGCATGGGTCAAGCAGGGTTGCACTAGTGCTGGCATAGGTTGTGTAGAATGCAAACAGCCGGTGATAGAAGCCGTGCTTAAAGAATTAAAACCCATCCAAGCACGAGCCCGAGAATATGAGCAGGATCTCGCAACGGTGCAGAGTATCATTAATGATGGTTGTGAACAGGCGCGTGATATTGCGCGCGATACGCTGGAAGATGTGCGTAAATCAATGGGATTGGTCTATCGCTAATGGCTAATGAAGAAATCCACAATGTAGATTTAATTCCTGATGGTGCGCAAGGTGAAATGCCCTTTGCTATGGTGCAGGGCGAGCCGGTATCAGTGCCGCCACATGATTTATATATTCCACCTGATGCATTGGAAGTCTTTTTAGACGCTTTTGAAGGCCCGTTAGATCTGCTGTTATATCTTATTAAGCGCCAGAACTTAGACATACTCGCACTACCGATTGCTAAGATTACTCAGCAATACATGGACTACATTGCGGTGATGGAGGAACTTAAACTGGAGTTGGCGGCGGAGTATTTGGTGATGGCAGCTATGCTGGCAGAAATTAAGTCACGCATGTTATTACCGCGCCCGGTAGAAGAAGATAATGAAGAAGATCCTCGTGCAGAATTAATTCGACGATTGCAAGAATACGAACGCTTCAAGCAGGCGGCCGAAGATGTCGAACAATTGCCGCGTCTAGAGCGTGAAAATTTTGAAGCCCATGCACTTGCCGTTGAAGTAATCGAAGAAGACAAGCAACCTCCCGTGGATGTGAAGGATTTGATACTGGCTTTTCACCAAGTGTTACAGCGTGCTGCCATGTATGCCTCACATGCGGTGGTACAAGAACCCTTATCTATACGAGAGCGTATGACGCAGGTGCTCACTGCCTTGCAGGGCGATGAGTTTGTTGACTTCACCAGTTTGTTTACTGCAGAAGAGGGGCGTGATGGCGTCATAGTAACGTTTATTGCAGTATTGGAATTACTCAAAGATCGCATGATTGAAATCGTACAAGCGGAAATATTTGCACCGATATATGTCAAACCAGCCGATCGACACATCGAGGAAAGAGGGAGTCAAGATGGAGAAGAATGAGCTGTCATCTCAACAAATAAAAAACATACTTGAAGCTGCCCTGTTAGCGGCTGACTATCCGTTGAGTATCGATCACTGCATGAAATTATTTGAAGGTGACTTACAAGTGCCAGAGCGCAGTGTCATCAAAAGCTGCATAGAAGAACTGCAACTAGATTGTCAGGAGCGTGGTGTTGAATTGGTTAAAGTGGCGAGTGGCTTTCGTTATCAGACACGTGTAGATATCCAAACTTGGGTGGCAAGATTACATGCAGAAAAAACGCCACGTTACTCACGTGCATTAATGGAAACATTAGCATTGGTGGTTTACAAACAACCCATCACGCGGGCAGAAATTGAAGATATACGAGGCGTTTCTGTCAGTAGCAATATCATGAAAGTGTTGCAAGAGCGTGAGTGGGTAAAAATTGTTGGCCACAAAGAAGTACCCGGGCGTCCGGCGATGTTCGCTACCACAAAAAAATTCTTAGATTACTTTAATCTGCAAAGTCTGAACGAATTACCCACCTTAGCGGATATTAAAGAGTTTGATCAAATTGCCCCCGAGTTGGATTTTGGACAAGACCTGCCACAAGCAGCCAGCGATGAATCTCAATCAGCCGAGGCGACTGATCGTGACGCGGAATCTGACACTCATGCGGTAATGGATCAAGACGACTCAAGTAGTCAAAGCGATGAATCACAGACTGTGCAAGCTGTGGCTGACAACATGGCCGACAATCTCTCAGATGAAGATGAAGATGATGATGAAGATGATGGTGAAGAAGACTTTTCTGTGTCTGAAGTCGCTGAGCTCAATGAGGAGTTTGACGAGCTCAATGAATTAGATCCAAGCACGGAAATAAAACACTAGCATATATCATGGCTGAACGACTGCAAAAAGTCCTCGCCAACATGGGGCTAGGATCACGTCGTGAAATTGAGCGCTGGATTGCTCAAGGCTTAGTATTAGTTGATGGGCGTGTGGCGCAACTCGGTCAGACCGATGAAGGGGTATCAGAAGTCACGGTTGATGGACGTAAGGTACAGCTAGAGGCCGAGGTCGAAACTCAGTTTTTACATTATCATAAGTCTGATGACGAGATTTGTTCGCGCAAAGATCCTGAAGGGCGTAAAACCGTTTATGATCATCTGCCTCAATTAGTTGTTGGACGTTGGGTCGCTATTGGTCGCCTCGATTTCACCACCTCGGGTATTTTATTGTTCACCACTAACGGGGAATTAGCGAATACGCTCATGCATCCGAGTGCACAGGTAGATCGTGAATATATGGTGCGCGTGCATGGACGAGTCAGTCCAGAGTGCATAGAAAGACTTAAGCAAGGCGTTCAGTTAGAAGATGGGTTGGCTCGCTTCACTGATATTCAGCAACGCCCCAGCAAAGGCACTAATCAGTGGTTGCAAGTGGTGTTGCAAGAAGGGCGTAATCATGAAGTCAAACGTCTATTTGAATCACAAGGGTTGCAAGTGACTCGTTTAATCCGTATTCGTTTCGGACCGATCGCACTCGATGATCGGATCAAGAAAGGTCAATATCGTTATTTAGTTAATCGGGAAGTGAAAGAGATTAACGCACTGGTACGCCAAGCCCGTTAAACCTTCTCCTCAGTCGGCACGATAGGTTGTCGTGTTCGCGTTTAGCTTGAGTTGTTATTCAGATGAAGCGTTGTGTGGTTATTCTGGTGTGCGACTAACTATCTGGTTGGTCATGGCATTGCCATCAGTACCCAATAAATAAATATAGGGGGCGATCACTGTGGCAGGTTCTGGAAAGCTGGCAGGATTAATGCCGGGATAATTATGGGTTCTTAAATCTGTGCGCACACTGCCTGGGTGCACGCCATTGACACGAATGCGTTGGTCACCATCACATTCATCTGCCAATATATGTAACAAGCCAATCTGTGCTTGTTTACCGACACCGTAGGCTCCCCAATAGGCTTTGTTGGCCTCATCCACACTAAAGACAATACTGGCATCGGCACTTTTTTTGAGTAGAGGTAGGCAAGCGCGCGAGAGTAAATACGGAGTGTGTACGTGTAAAGTGATCAGTTTGGTCCAGGTGCTTAGCTCTAGCGCATGCAGTGGAGTTAAGCCGCCCACGCGGCCCGCATTATGAACCAAGCCATTTAAACGTCCGTATTCTTTTTCGATGGAAGCGGCAATTTCATTATGGTCATCAGCGCTGGCGACTTCTAAATCAATATTCAAAATTGCAGGTGTAGCCTGATTAAGCGCAATGATTTCATCATAGGTTTTTTCTAGACGATTTAAATCTTTGGCAATTAAGATCACTTGCGCGCCCAAGCGAGCGCATTCTATAGCAAGGGCTTTGCCTATGCCCCGACTGGCACCCGTGATTAAAATGACACGCTCTGCTAAATAATTTTCAGGCGCGTTAAAAGTGAAAAGATCAGAATGCAGTGGCGTATCGCTATCAGTGGGCTTAATCGTCATTGTCAGTTTGTTTGGTTTCTATCAAGGGAACATCACGAGTTTTTTTATCAATCTCGTCTATGAGCGGTATTTCTTCTTTAGTTTGCACGCCAAGCTCAGGAAACTTGCGCGCATTTGGAAGTACTTGGCGTTCTAAAGAGCCAATGGCTTTATTGTAATTACTCACGCTGTCATCAAGATTTTTTCCAACTTTTTGTAAATGGCCAGCGAAGGTATTCAAGCGTTTATATAAATCTTGGGCGAGATCGCGAATCTGTTCTGCATTTTGTGACATGCGTGCCTGTTGCCAGCCATAGGCCACCGAACGCAACAGTGCGACTAAGGTTGTGGGAGTAGATAATATCACTCGGTTAGCAAACGCATCCTCTAGTAGTTGTTTATCATAATCTAATGCGGCTGTGAGAAACTGTTCACCGGGGATAAATAAAATCACAAAATCAGGTGACTGACTGAACTGCTCCCAATACGATTTGCTGGCTAATTCTTTCATGCGTTCGCGTACCTTGCGTGCATGATGCTGCAAATGAGCCTCGCGTTGAGCCGGTTCATCCGCTTCAATGGCAGATAGATAAGCATCTAATGGAGTCTTTGCATCGACAATTAGTTCGCGCTGCTCGGGCATACGCACGATCATATCGGGACGCAGACTCTTATTGTCGCCTAGATCGGCCCTGACTTGTTCTTCAAAGTCACAGTGATTCACCATGCCGGCTAGTTCTGCCAAGCGTTTTAAGGTCAGTTCACCCCATTGACCGCGCACCTCGGGTCGCCGTAAGGCGCGCACCAGTTGTTCCGTTTCTGACTGTAAGCCTTGTTGGGCTTCTGTCACCATCTGTAATTGTGTAGTGATCGAGCCATAAGCTTCTTTGCGTTCTTTCTCAATTGATGACAGCTGCTTTTCAGTTTTTTCTAGCGCGGCATTGACTGGTTTGAGTAAATTCTCGATCGACTTTTCTTTTTCGGTGAGATTGGCTTGTGCGCGACTTTCAAACAAGCCGAGTTTTTGTTGCGCGAGTTGTAAAAATGATTCGCTGTTTGCATCTAGTACGCTTTTTGAAAGTGCCGTGAAACTCTCTTTGAGTTGTTCGCGAGATTCGTTCAGTGCCTGAATTTTTTCTTTAGTTTGCGCTTGCTCAACCTCTAGCTGAGTAATGAGCTTTTGCCTTTCAGTGGCATGTTTTTGCATTAGGGCTTGAAAGTGCTGACGCGTAAACAAATATGCCAGCAGAGCGCTGAGCGCGGCAATTAATATGATTACTATCCAGCTGAGTTCAAAAGTTGTCATCATACACTGAGTTGCCCGAGTAAATTTATGCCTGCATTAATGCGATATGCTGAAGTACCTCCAGCGGTTGGTCGATACAAAAATCCGCTCCCCATAATGAGGTGTCGAGATCGGCCTCGATATAACCGTAATTGGCCACACAAGTATACATGCCTGCCGCATTGCCTGCAGTGATATCACGCGGATCATCGCCAATATAAAGCACCTCTTGAGGTGGCCTATTGATCATCTGGCTGGCTAGCAACAGAGGTTCTGGATGAGGTTTCCTCACACTCAAAGTATCGCCACTGATAACACATTGACTGCGAGTGTGAAGATTCAGACGTGCGACCAGCGGATCAGTTAGATTGCCCGGTTTGTTAGTCACAATTCCCCATGGAATAGACTGTGCATCCAGTTCATCTAATAACGCGGGCATGCCGTAATAAAACTCGGTGGCTTCACACAGGCATTCTTTGTAGGTCACTAAAAATTCTTGGCGCAGGGCTTCAAATTCAGCCTCATCAATTACCTCAGGAAAGCCTAAACGCGTGAGCGCGGCACTGCCCTGAGAAACAGAAAAACGTGCTGTTTTATAGGGAATAGCATCACGCCCATGAGCGCTGAGCATAGTATTTAATGCCAGCACTAAATCTTGGGCCGTATCCAATAAAGTGCCATCTAAATCGAACAACAAAGCACGCACAGGGATAGGGCAAGAGGATGAGTGAGACACGAAAAGCCATGAGTAATTAATAGAGTCTCATGTTATACGTGCTCGTGTTAGGTAAGGCAAGCCAGCCACACAAGGCTGCACTCGTGTAGGTGATGAATAATCGACAGGCGACAACGTCCGCGGGAGACGGGCGTGATTTTGACATTAATCGTATGCGCTTCTTTTTTAAACCAGTTCCACGGAATAGATTTCTTAATATCCATTATATTTCTCCTATGAAAATAGTTAATAAAATATATCGAGGAGCTGTAATCAGCTCCTCATGCGATAAATAATGACATATATAAATAATTCAAGGATGCAATAAAAAAATTTTATGTGTACATGATTAGATGGTTCTTTTCTTACTACAGTAAGACGGATACCGTCGCAGGCTCTGCCACATGTGCCAATCTTTTCGCCCGAGGGCAATTTGAACGTAAGTTTACAATGTAAACCCCTAGCTTGATCACTGGGGTTTTTTTGTGGAAGAGGAGTTTTTACTGCTTAGTCTTTTTGCGTGTGCATCATGTAGTTGACACTGACATCTTGGCCTAACCAATATTTTTTGGTGAGTGGGTTGTAGCTCATACCGATGAGTTCTTTGCTGTGGAGGTGTGCTTGGCGAATCCACCGGCTGAGTTCAGAGGGTTTGATGAGTTTGTTGTAGTCATGGGTGCCTTTGGGCAGGAGCTTTAATACATATTCAGCGCCAATGATGGCAAATAGGTAGGATTTTGGGTTGCGGTTGATGGTGGAAAAGAAAACATGGCCACCTGGTTTCACCAGTTGTGCGCAGGCTTGGATGACTTTACTTGGCTCGGGGACATGTTCTAGCATTTCTAGGCAGGTAACGACGTCATAGTGTCCGGCCTCACGCTCAGCGATGGCTTCGGCTGATATCATTTCATAGTCAATATCCAGCCCGCTTTCTTTGCTGTGCAGTTTGGCCACTGATAGTGGGGCTTTACCCAGATCGATGCCTTTTACGATGGCGCCTTTTTGCGCCATGCTCTCAGATAAAATACCCCCGCCACAGCCGATGTCGATCACTTGTTTGCCGGCCAATGGAATGCGCTCGTTGATAAAATTTAAGCGTAAGGGGTTGATGTCGTGCAAGGGTTTGAATTCGCTGTCACGATCCCACCAGCGAAAAGCTAACGATTCAAATTTAGCGAGTTCTTCTTGATCAAAATTATCATGAGGCGAGTTATCTGATTGAGTCATAGTGTTTCAGTCATTATTAAGTCGTAAGTTGTTTACCATTGTGTTGCCGTCGATGCGTCGAAGGCATTGATAGTGGCTTGCCATTGTTTGCTTTTGATGATGATGTCATCTTCGCTGGCAGTGGTTAGTGTTCGGTCTTTGAGTAATTGTCGTCCAGCGACGAATACATCGCAAACGCATTGACGATCTGTACTGTAGACCAAGTGACTAAATACATCATAATGTGGGTAGCTCTCGATATTGTTACAGTGTATGGCAATGATATCGGCCGATTTATGCTTTTCGATTGAGCCTGTTTCATTGCCCAGTCCTAAGGCGCGCGCGGCATCGATGGTGGCGGCACGCAGTGCCTGTTGAGCATTGAAGGCAGTCGCGTCTTGGCTAACGCCTTTAGCTAGCAATGCGGCGGTGCGCATTTCAGAAAACATATCGAGGTCATCATTACTGGCATGACTATCCGTCCCGATGATGACGCGTGCTTTGGCTTGCTTTAAGGCATGCACAGGGCACATACCGCTGGCTAGCTTGAGATTGGATTCGGGGCAATGCAATACGGTGACACCGGCATCAGCGATTTGAGTAATTTCTTCTGCTGTCAGTTGCGTCATGTGTACCGCGAGGAGATTGGGATTTAACAAACCTAACTGATCCAGACGATCCAGTGGACGCACGCCATGCAGTTCTAAACTGTCTTTAATTTCTTGAGCGGTTTCATGCACGTGCATGTGCACGGGCAGGTCGAGTTCGTTAGATATGCGACTGATCTTGGTGAGTGTGTCATCGCTCAGCGTGTAAGGCGCATGCGGGGCAAAGATTGTGGTAATCAGAGGATTGTTTTTGTAAGTATCGAACAAGGCTAAACCCTTGGATAAGTACTCATCTGCATGAGTGGCGTAACGGGTAGGAAATTCAATCACGATCATGCCGACCACAGCGCGCATACCCATTTGTGAAGCCACGCGGGCAGTGATTTCAGGAAAGAAATACATATCATTGAAGCAAGTGGTGCCACCTCTAAGCATTTCTGCAATGGCCAGTTGAGAGCCATCATGGACAAACTGTTCATCAGCAAAAGTTTTTTCGAGTGGCCAGATATGGTTGTTTAACCAATCCATCAAGGGTACATCACTGGCCACGCCACGTAGGAGTGACATAGCCGCATGCGTGTGGGCATTAATCAGCCCAGGCATGAGGATATGATCGTCATACTCTACATAGGATTTAGCATCATATTTTTTTAATGCCCGTTCGGTGGGGAGAACATCCACAATCACGCCATTATCAATTGCAATAGCGTGATCTGTGAGTACACGATCCGCCGGTTCAATAGGCACGACGATGCGGCTGCTTAATAGCGTTTGTATGGCGATTTTTTTTGGTGACATGGCAACAACTTACCTGATTAATGGATGGTGGACAAATTTGCTCTGAATTAAGTCAATTAACCTGCGGCTTGTGGTCATAAGTGTGGAGGTTTATGCGTTTTTCGCCATTAGTTTAGGTCAACAACATAATGCTGACACGTGAACTGCAGGCTATGCAAATGTGTGCACGAAACATGGCTTTTTTCGCTCTTATAGTAAGATATTCTTTGCCCTATATAGAGTGAAGTTGTGTTATAATTCATACTCATAATTAAGAATAAAGAATCTCTCCTCAATGGCCTCTATCGCTAAAGAAATCGTATCCGTTAACATAGAAGATGAAATGCGCAAATCCTACTTGGATTATGCCATGAGTGTGATTGTTGGGCGTGCATTACCGGATGTGCGTGATGGTCTAAAGCCCGTGCATAGACGCACCTTGTTTGCCATGAATGAGCTAGGCAATGAGTGGAACAAACCCTATAAAAAGTCTGCTCGTGTGGTCGGTGATGTGATTGGTAAATATCATCCGCACGGTGATACGGCGGTCTACGATACGATTGTGCGCATGGCGCAAGATTTTTCTATGCGTTACACCTTGGTCGATGGTCAAGGTAACTTTGGTTCCATTGATGGGGATGCGCCTGCTGCCATGCGTTACACTGAAGTGCGCATGTCAAAAATTGCGCACGAAGTGCTGGCGGATTTAGACAAAGAAACTGTTGACTTCATTCCTAATTACGATGAGAACGAGCTAGAGCCCTCTGTGCTGCCATCGCGCGTGCCGAATTTACTGGTGAATGGTTCATCTGGTATTGCGGTGGGTATGGCGACTAACATCCCTCCCCATAATTTATCTGAAGTGGTCAATGCGTGTATCGCTATGATCGAGCGTCCTGAGATGGATGTGATGGAAATTTTAGAACATATCCCTGGGCCTGACTTTCCCACTGCGGCGATTATCAATGGTAAGAAAGGGATTGTGGATGCTTATCAAACGGGGCGCGGCAAGATTTATATGCGGGCGCGTAGCCATATCGAGACCGATGACAAAAATGGGCGTGAAACTATTGTTGTGACTGAGTTGCCTTATCAGGTAAACAAAGCCCGTTTGATTGAAAAAATCGCAGAGTTAGTGAAGGAAAAACGTCTGGAGGGCATCGCTGCCGGCGGGTTGCGCGATGAGTCCGATAAGGACGGCATGCGTATTGTTATTGAGCTGCGACGGGGTGAGGTGAGTGAGGTTATCTTGAATAATCTTTACAAACACACACAGATGCAGAATGTGTTCGGTATCAACATGGTGGCCTTGGTCGA
This sequence comes from uncultured Thiotrichales bacterium, assembly GCA_964410595.1. Taxonomy (GTDB): domain Bacteria; phylum Pseudomonadota; class Gammaproteobacteria; order UBA4575; family UBA4575; genus UBA1858. The sequence continues at coordinate 13,983 of CAYPHQ010000004.1, read as the reverse complement.
TGGCCAACCGCGATTACTTAATCTTAAACAAATTCTTCAGGCATTTTTACGTCATCGTCGCGAGGTCGTCACTCGTCGAACTGTGTTTGAGTTGCGCAAAGCTCGTGAAAAAGCCCATATATTAGAAGGCCAAGCAGTGGCGCTGGCGAATATTGATGAGGTGATTGCTTTAATTAAAGCTTCTGGTACACCCAGTGAAGCTAAAGCTGCCTTACTGGCGACATCTTGGATGCCGGGTGCCGTGATTGATATGTTGGAGAAAACTGGAGCGAATTCTTCGCGCCCAGATAATCTCGATGCCGCTTTTGGATTGCGTGATGGTCAATATTATCTGTCTGATGTACAGGCACAGGCGATTTTAGATTTACGTCTGCATCGCTTAACTGGGCTTGAACAAGAAAAGATCGTCACAGATTACAGCGCATTATTAGACGTCATCGCAAGCTTGCTAGAAATCTTAGAGAGCCCTGAGCGACTGATGGCCGTGATTCGTGAAGAACTTGAAGAGATAAAAGAAAAATTTGGTGATCAGCGCAAAACTGAAATCACCTCTACTGCGATTGATCTGGGGATTGAGGATCTTATCCAAGAGGAAGATGTGGTGGTGACGTTGTCCCATGCTGGTTATGCAAAATCTCAACCATTGGATGTGTATCAAGCTCAGCGTCGAGGTGGGCGGGGTAAAGCCGCTACCTCTGTCAAAGAAGAGGACTTTGTAGATAATTTATTTGTCGCCAGCACCCACGACATGATTTTATGTTTTTCCAGTCTAGGTAAAGTCTATTGGTTGAAAGTTTATGAATTGCCACAAGCTGGACGTACTTCACGGGGCAAGCCCATTGTGAATTTGCTGCCGTTGCAAGAAGGCGAGCGGATTAATGCCATTTTGCCGGTCAAGGATTTTGAACAAGATGCGTTTGTGTTTATGGCGACTAGCCGTGGCACAGTCAAGAAAACGCCGTTAAAAGATTTCTCTCGCCCACGTGCGAACGGCATTATTGCTTTGGACTTGCGTGAGAATGATCATTTAATCGGTGTTGAGATTACTGGTCAGCAACATACCATGATTATGGTGGCAAGCTCGGGTAAAGCGGTGACGTTCCATGAGGATGACGTGCGTCCAATGGGTCGAACAGCGGCTGGCGTGCGTGGTATTAAGATTGATAACGCTACGGAAGTGATTGCACTTATTGCTGTCAGTTCACAAGAACATGCTCAGCATGTTCTACTAGGAACAGAAAATGGTTTTGGTAAGCGCACTCCTGTCGCTGACTTCCCGATTCAAAAGCGGGGTGGGCAAGGGGTAATTGCGATTCAAACCACAGAGCGTAATGGCGCAGTGGTCGGTGCAGTGTTGGTTTCAGAAGAAGATGAAACCATGTTGATTACCAATGGTGGAACGTTGGTGCGAACACAGGTAAAAGATATTTCATCCATGGGAAGAAATACTCAAGGGGTGACTTTGATACGTTTGGATGAGGGTGAAAGCCTTACTGAAATCGAAGCGGTACAATCTTTATCAGGAGATGAAGAGAAGGATGAAAGTGCGGCTAACAGCTCAGTTAATACGCAAGATGATGCGTCGGTATCTGACTAGGCACTATTCATACTAATGGGACACCAAGGGCATTACTTTGCAGCAGGCCCTGCCGCTCTACCGGCCCCGGTCAAGCAGCAGATTCAAGACGATATACTGCATTATCAAGATACTTCTATTTCGATATTAGAGCTCGGTCATCGCAGTGAGGCGTTTACCAATATTCTTAATCAAGCACGTCACTACATGCGTGCTTTATACGCCATCCCTGATAACTATCAGATTCTTTTTGTGCAAGGTGGTGCTACATTACATTTTGATGCAGTGCCATTAAATTTGTTGGGCTCATACACCTGTGCGACTTATATTGATACGGGTCTATGGTCGGCTAAAGCAGCGCGTTCCGCTCAAAAATATATGCAGGTTGAAACGTTTAACGGATTGCAATCACAAGCAGGGCGACAAAGTTGTATAGATCCTAGCGAGTGGGTGATTCATCCGGATTCTGCTTATGTTCATTTCACCCCGAATGAGACCGTAGATGGCATTAATTGCGCTAACCCAATAAAAAGCCCGGTGCCAGTCGTGGCAGATATGACCTCATGTTTGTTGATGCGTGAATTAAATGTGGCGGATTTTGGTTGTATATACAGCGGCGCTCAAAAAACTCTAGGCATTGCCGGCTTGAGTGTAGTGATTGTGCGTGATGATTTACTCGATAGAGTGCATGCCAGCACACCAGAACTGTGTCGTTATGACTTGCATGCGCAACACCAGTCAATCGTCAATACTTCTCCTGTATTTGCCTGTTATGTCATGCAATTGATGCTGCAATGGGTGAGCGAGCAAGGTGGGGTAAGCGCTATGGTGGCAGCCAGTCGCCAGCGAGCTAAAATTATTTATGAGGCGATCGATGCCAATGAGTGTTGGTCAAACACTGTTGCACCAGAGAATCGGTCAGTCATTAACGCGGTGTTCCAAGGCCAATCGCAAGCTCATGTAGAAAAATTACTGACTCAAGCTGAAGCCTGTGGTTTGACAGGGCTGCAAGGTCATCGCAAAGTGGGAGGGGTGCGCGTGAGTATGTATAACGGAACCCCATTATGTGCGGTAGAAAAACTGGCTGATATGATTGGCAGTATTAGGCTTTAGCAAAATCAGTTACGCTTGTAATGAGTTTGCTAGCTGGACTCATCATCCTAACGCTGTTTTGAATGAGTGGTTAAACAAGATACTGCAGTGGTTTTGGATGACTTAAAAAATCCAGTGGACTGCTGCTGTAGCCATAAGCGCCGGACTGGAACATCACAAAATAATCACCAATTTCTGCCACCGGTAGATTGGACTCATACGCTAACACATCAAGTGGGGTACACAGTGGGCCAACCACACTGGCGGCTTCTGTTTGAGTGCCAATTTTGTTGGCGATGGAAGCCGGATAATTGTTTTTCTGACCGATTCTGAAGTTATCCGCAGCGGAACGCAGATTGTGATTGAGTCCGCCATTGGTGATGATAAAGGTTTTACCACGTGATACTTTTTTGTCGACGATGCGCGCAATATATACACCACATTCACCCACGATATAACGCCCAAGCTCAGTGATAAATTGAGTCGTGGCATAGTGTTGATGATAGTCATCAATGAGGGTGGATAAATTATTACCAATAGCTTGTAGATCTAATGCTTCATCATTGGGGTAATAGGGGATACCAAAGCCACCACCAATATTGATTTGTTCAAATGCTATTGGTGAAGATTCAGTGAGTTGTTTAACTAGCGCGAAGGTCTTTTGTTGAGCCTCGATAATAGCTTGTGCATTAAGGTTTTGCGAGCCGGTATAAATATGCAGACCTAAAAACTTTACATCGCTATTCACGGCTTTGAGTATGACTTGATCTGCAATTTCCGCATCGATGCCAAATTGAGTGGGTCCACCTGACATGCTGATCGCTGAGTTGCGGCAGTCAAAGTCGGGATTGATGCGTAACGCAATGCGCGCTTGTAAGCCCAGAGATTGCCCTATTTTGATAACACGGTCGAGTTCGTTTTCTGATTCAACGTTGATGGTGACTTGGTGTTGAATAGCCAGCTCAAGTTCATCGTCAGATTTTCCCGGTCCAGCAAAGCTAATGTGATCGGGTGACATGCCGGAATTGATAGCAATTAATAGCTCAGCACCAGAAGCAACATCCAAACCATCCACATGTTGCTGCATAAAGTTGACCAGTTCCTGCATAGGGTTGGACTTAATAGCAAAATTAATACTCAATGCAGCAGGCAGCGCAGCTCGTAATGTGTTGATCTTTTTTTTGATCACACGTTTGCTGTAGATAAAAGCAGGGCGGTTAGGTGCCTCTTTTATAATTTCATTGAATTTTTGATCACCAATGACCAGATGATGGTCATCGGTATCGAAGAATTCTGAGAGTATAGAATTTAACAAGCTGTCCATAGATTTATGAGGTCTTCTGTTCTGACATATTCCTAGCGTTATGTTCAATCATAACGAGTTCATTATTCGCTCACCACTAGCTTATGCTCAGTCGTTAAACTTAGCTTATAAACGTCTACTGTTGGTTTACTACCATTGCATAACTGACTTAATGTTAGGGGTTCAGCTACTACTTTAACAGACGCCGTGTTATGTGCCTGGAATAAAAATCCTATTTGCTATTGGTGGCAGGATTGTCCCATAGGTATAGGTGGCTATATTACCCTGATTCTGACTTGTTTAGGATCTTACTGTTGGGATGGATGAATTTGATTGTGCACTGTCGACCAGTAAGCTGCTGTTCAGGGAGCTGAGTACAGATCAGTTTGCAAAGAGCGCGATAGACTTGCTTGCGCATGACTTGAATGTGAGTAATTTCAAAGTCTTACTAGCTTGCAGTCAGGCTCACATGCTAATATTCGCGCATTCTAGTCATGTTATTCAGCGTGATCGAGTATTGATTGAGCACGTAACAACCGACTATTAACAGACCAAAAAAACATTATCAGAAAAGATAATAAAACCACCATGGCTAAAACACTCGCACAATTACGCACTGAAATAGATGCGCTGGATCAACAACTACTGGAGCTAATTTCTGCTCGAGCTAAGTGTGCGGCTGAGGTTGGAGCATACAAAAAGAATCATGCGGATGAAAGTGCGCAATTTTATCGCCCTGAGCGTGAAGCAGAAATATTGCGTCGGGTGGCTGAACGCAATCAAGGGCCACTGGCGAATGAAGAAGTTTCCCGTCTATTTCGTGAAATCATGTCGGCCTGTTTGGCGTTAGAAAAACCTATGAATATTGCTTTTCTGGGGCCTGCGGGGACGTTTACGGAAGAAGCCGCATTAAAACATTTTGGTCACTCGGTGAAGACCAGTGCTATGCAGTCCATAGATGAAGTGTTCAGGGAAGTCGAGTCGGGCAGTTGTCATTACGGCGTGGTGCCTGTAGAAAATTCTACTGAGGGTGTGATTACGCATACTCTGGATAATTTCTTGCGCTCGCCATTAAAAATTGTCGGTGAGGTGGAGCTGCGTATTCATCATCATTTGCTTTCGCAGGGCACGGCGATGGAAGATGTGAAGACGATTTATTCACATCAACAATCACTCGCTCAATGTCGTCAGTGGTTGGACGCTAATATTGCTGGGGCAGCACGTGAGGCGGTGGTGAGTAATGCTTATGGAGCTAAGTGTGTGCAAGGCAAAGCTGGCGTGGCGGCTATCGCAAGCAGTTCTGCTGCTGAAAAATATGGCTTAGATGTGCTGGCTAGCAACATAGAAGATCGCCCAGACAATACCACACGTTTTTTAGTCATTGGTCACAACAATGTGGCGCCCTCTGGACATGACAAGACCAGCCTATTAGTGAGCGCGCCTAATCAATCGGGAGCGCTGCATCAATTACTAGCACCTTTTGCTCGTCATGATGTTAGCTTGACACGTATAGAATCCCGTCCCTCTCACAGTGCTAATTGGGAATATGTGTTCTTTCTCGATCTAGAAGCGCATGCAGACGAAGGGCCGCTGAAAACCGCGTTAGAAGAATTAGCGTCAGTCTCGGATATGATCAAAATTTTAGGGTCATACCCACAAGGCGCTGTATGAAGGGGTTGGCTCAGCGCCGGTCACAACTGACATAATGCGTTTAATCGGGCAACTACTCATAAAATTAATATGATTGAAAGTATTGCAATAATTGGAGTTGGCATGATCGGTGGGTCGATTGCGCGTTCTCTACGGGATAAAAAAGTCTGTGAAAATATCATTGGCATCGATGCCTGTGCTGACACGCTTGCAATTGCTCTCAATGAACAATTAGTGGATGAGGCGTATGCTTCAGTAGAAGACTGCCCGCTGTCACCCAATGTGGTGATCGTCTGTGTGCCAGTGTCAGTGATTAGTCAGGTGTTTGCACAATGCCGAGATTGGTTTGCTGAATGTGAGGCTATCACCGACGTTGGCAGCACTAAGCAGAGTGTGATTGACGATCTCCAGACATTGATGACCGAGTTGCCAGCTAACTTTGTCCCGGCTCACCCCATCGCTGGGCGAGAGTTAAGTGGCGTGCAAGCGGCTGTATCTGGCTTGTTTGATCATAAAAAAGTGATTCTGACGCCCACGCTCAATACGGCTCCTAACAGTCTAATGTGTGTCACGCAGATGTGGCAGGAGATTGGTGCGCAAGTGGAATATATGAATGCTGATAGTCATGATCAGATATTGGCAGCCACCAGTCATTTACCGCATGTGTTAGCGTATGCTCTGGTGCATTGTTTGGCCAATCAAACACAAACCCCCGAAATTTTTCGTTATGCGGCAGGTGGATTTTCTGATTTCACACGGATTGCTTCCAGTGATCCGGCATTGTGGCGAGATATTTGTATGGCTAATCAGGCGCCGTTGGTGGAAGCGATCGAAGGGTTTGAAACCACTCTTAAACAGTTGCGTGAAGATATACAAAATCAGGAGGGTGACGCGCTGCAAAAAATGTTTGAACAGGCCAAAATAGCGCGAGATAAATTCACACAATAAACGGTTATTTCATCCATTCATGCGCAGACAAACAGCGAAATTAATGTTGGTCTCTAGTATTGACGTAATAAAGCAGAGTGAACAACACTGATTGAATAAAATACTCTTAAACCAGACTGGCGACATAAAACTAACTTAGCTTGAAGTGATTATCATTGAAATACAACGTACAACCTAGCATTCGCGCCATAGGCGAAATTACTGTTCCTGGAGATAAATCCATCTCTCACCGTGCCATTATGTTGGCCTCACTGGCTGAGGGTGATACCCATGTGAAAGGGTTTTTACAAGGTGAGGATTGTCTTGCCACATTGCATGCTTTTGAACAAATGGGTGTGCAAATGGATTATCAACACAATGGTGAAATTATCATTCATGGTGTCGGTCGTGACGGCTTGCAAGCGCCTTCCCAAGTTTTGGATTGTGGCAATTCAGGCACCTCTATGCGTTTATTGACGGGCTTGTTAGCCGGCCAAGGTATAGAAACAACATTAGTCGGTGATGGCTCTCTCATGAAACGTCCCATGCGACGTGTATGTGATCCGGTGAATAGCATGGGAGCGAATATTGAAACGGCGGCATCGGGTGTTCCACCGGTCATCATTCATAGTGTGCCAACCCTGAAAGCGATTCGCTACCCTTTGCCGGTCGCCAGTGCGCAGGTTAAATCGGCCGTGTTGCTAGCCGGCTTATTTGCTGAGGGTGTCACTGAAGTGATCGAGCCAAAGGCTACCCGCGATCATACTGAACGTATGTTGCAATCATTCGATTATCCTATTGAGATTGCTGAGCATGCTGCGGGTTCCAGTATTAGTGTTCAGGGAGGACATATTCTTAAGGGGACGCAAATTAATGTACCTGCGGATATTTCATCGGCAGCATTCTTTATTGTGGCGGCTTGTATTGCGCCTGAAGGTGAAATCACATTACATAATGTTGGTATGAATCCGACCCGCACGGGCGTGTTGGATATTTTGAAAGCCATGAATGCATCCATCGAAATTCATAATGAGTCCATGCAAGGTGGTGAGCCCACCGCATCTATTACTGTCAAGAGTAGTCAACTACGTGGCATTGATGTGCCTCCTGAGTGTGTGCCTTCTGCCATTGATGAGTTTCCAGTGTTGTGTGTGGCCGCAGCTTGTGCACAAGGCATCACGCGTGTGACTCAGGCGGAAGAACTGAGAGTGAAAGAGAGTGATCGCATTGCATTAGTAGCACAGGGCTTGACGACACTGGGCGTAAAAGTTCAAGAATATCCTGATGGTTTGACGATTGAAGGCGGTACGATGGGTGGCGGCATGATTCATAGTGGCCATGATCATCGAATTGCTATGGCGTTTACCATGGCATCGTTGCGCGCCAAGGAAACTATTATTATAGATGACTGCGCTAATGTGGCGACTTCATTTCCAGGCTTTGTGGAGATGGCACGTGCGGTAGGTTTGAGTATTTTAGTCGATGACTGATCGTCCTCTTAAGTCCTCGGCAGGTAGTGATATTCCAGTGATTGCTGTGGATGGTCCGGCCGGGGTTGGCAAAGGCACTTTGGCTAAATATCTGGCAACAAAGTACGATTTTAATTACTTAGACTCTGGGGCTATTTACCGTGTAGTTGCACTAGCAGCGATTGAGCAGGGGTTAGATCGCGCAGAAATCGACGACATTGTTGAATGTGCGTCAAATTTACATATTAGCTTTCCTGCTGAGAAAAATTATTCAGCACATAGTAATAATATCGACATCGATAACCAGATTCGCTCCGAAGCTTGTTCCTCAATGGCCTCTAGAATCGCTGCAGAGCCAGTTATACGTGCGCAATTATTGATGTTGCAAAAGCGTTTTCAGCGTCCGCCTGGACTGGTTTGTGACGGGAGAGATATGGGAACTGTCGTGTTTCCTGAGGCTAAAGTGAAGATTTTTCTTGATGCGAGTGTGCAACAACGGGCCGAAAGGCGATATAAACAGTTGATTGAAAAGGGTATTAGTGCTAATTTTGCTCACCTTTTCGACAGTATATCCGCACGTGATGAACGCGATCGTTCACGAGCGTCCTCACCGTTGGTGGCTGCCGAAGATGCATGGGTGATTGATACCACCGAAATGACTATCGAAAAAGTGATTGGTGCCGCAACTGATTACATCGACAAGACATTATAAGTAAGTGGTTTCAATTGGACTTTAACTAACCAAATTATAAAAAAGATATTATCTTATGAGCGAAAGTTTTGCTGAATTACTAGAAGAAAGTTTTTCTAAATTAAATATGACACCAGGTTCCATTGTTGAAGGAACCGTTGTTGATGTTAGAAATGATATTGTCGTGGTCAATGCCGGCCTTAAATCAGAAGGCGTTATTTCCATTGACCAGTTTAAAACCGAACGTGGTGAAGTCAATGTGGCTGTCGGCGATGTGGTGGAAGTGGCACTCGACGCTATTGAAGATGGTTATGGTGAGACCCGTCTCTCACGCGAAAAAGCTCGTCGTGCTAAGGCATGGAGTGAGTTGGAGCGAATCAGCGAATCCGGTGAATCTGTCATAGGTATTATTACCGGCAAAGTAAAAGGTGGTTTTACGGTCGAACTGCCCGATATTCGAGCATTCTTACCGGGCTCTTTAGTGGATGTGCGTCCAGTTCGCGATACAGCCTATCTAGAAGGCAAAGAATTAGAATTCAAAGTTATTAAGTTAGACCAACGTCGTAACAATGTCGTGGTTTCACGTCGTGCGGTGGTTGAGACTGAGTTCAGCGCAGAGCGCGAGACACTACTCGAAACTTTACAAGACGGTAGTGTAGTTAAAGGGATTGTTAAGAACCTTACTGATTATGGTGCATTCCTCGATCTGGGTGGTGTGGATGGATTGCTTCACATTACAGATATGGCCTGGAAGCGGGTTAAGCACCCATCTGAAGTGGTGGCGATTGGTGATGAGATCGAAGTTAAAGTGCTTAAGTTCGATAAAGAAAAGACTCGCGTTTCACTGGGTCTTAAGCAATTAGGTTCTGACCCTTGGGCAGACTTAATGCGTCGTTTCCCTGAGGGTTCCCGCACATTTGGTAAAGTCACTAATATTGCTGATTACGGTTGCTTTGTTGAAATCGAAGATGGCGTGGAAGGTTTGGTGCACGTGTCTGAGATGGATTGGACAAGTAAAAACGTTAATCCGGCTAAGATCGTGGCGTTGGGTGATGAAGTAGAAGTGATGGTGTTGGATATAGACGAAGAGCGTCGTCGAATTTCATTAGGTATCAAACAATGTCAATCCAACCCATGGGATGAATTTGCAGCGACTCATGATAAGGGTGGCAAGGTCAGTGGCCAAATTAAATCTATCACTGATTTCGGTATCTTTATCGGCCTTGATGGCGGTATTGATGGATTGGTCCACTTATCTGATATCTCATGGAACGACACTGGTGAAGATGCGATTCGCAACTTCAAGAAAGGTGAAGAAATTGAAGCCGTGGTATTGGCAGTGGATGCCGAGCGAGAGCGTATTTCTCTAGGAATTAAGCAAATGGACCAAGACCCTCTCTCTGGTTACCTTGCTGAAAATCAGAAGGGGAGTATAGTCAGCGGTACAGTGAAAGAGATTGATGCTAAGGCCGCAATCATTGACCTCGGAGATGGTATAGATGGTGTGCTTAGAGCCACTGAATATGCTCGTGACAAAATTGAAGATTTGCGCACCGTGCTTAAAGAAGGTGACGAGGTTGAAGCTAAGTTTATTGGTGTAGATCGCAAGACACGTGCGATCAACCTATCGATCAAAGCCAAGGAAGAGCAGGAAGAGGCTGATGTGTTACAGGATTACAGTAATTCAGATGGTGGATCTACCTCTCTAGGCGATATTCTCAAGGAACAGATGGGCGAATAATCTTCATACATCAAAATAAGGGCGAACTGGTGAGTAACGACATCACTAAATCCGAGTTGATTGAAAAGATCTCTCAAAAACAAAAGCACTTGCAACCAAAAGATATTGAACTTGCGGTTAAGAGTGTGATTGAACAAATGAGCGATGCGCTTTCCACAGGAGAGCGCATCGAGATTCGTGGGTTTGGCAGTTTTTCCTTACATTTCCGTCCACCTCGTATCGGTAGAAATCCAAAAACCGGTGAATCGGTCTCTTTGTCAGGCAAGCATGTACCTCATTTTAAGCCAGGCAAAGTACTACGCGAACGCGTTAACAAAGATACAACAAAAGAAATAGACTAGCTGAACTTGTCTACGCTCAGTAGTCACAGGAAGGATACATACTAGTTTATGGTCATCGTTGCTCTCGATTTCTCAGATCCTCAAGCTGCACTTGCCTTTGCAGAAAAAATCCCCTCAACATCATGTGCGCTCAAAGTTGGTTTTGAGCTGTTTTTATCCGGGGGGCCCTCCCTGGTTGAAGCGCTGGTAGCAAAAGACTTTAAAGTTTTTCTCGACCTAAAATTTCATGATATTCCTAATACCGTAGCACAGGCCTGTGCAGCCGCCGCTTCGCTAGGGGTGTGGATGATTAATGTGCATGCCAGTGGCGGTAGCCGTATGATGGAGGCCGCTCGAGAGGCTATTGATCAATCGTCACATCAACCACATCTGATCGCGGTGACTGTATTAACTTCGTCCACTCAAATGGAGCTTGATAGCATCGGTGTCAATGGTGAGCTGACTGATGTTGTCAAACGTTGGGCACAACACGCACTCCAGGCGGGTTGTGGGGGTGTGGTGTGTTCAGCGCAAGAAGCGCAGTTAATTCGCCAGGTGACATCGCCTGAGTTTTTAGTTGTGGCACCAGGCATTCGATTACCGTCGGATGCACAAGATGATCAACAACGTATTGTTACCCCTCAAGAGGCGGCTCAAGCCGGTGTTAATCATATAGTCGTAGGACGACCTATCACCAAAGCCTCACACCCTCAACAGGCTTTGCAATCCTTTATTGATGCGTTTGCTGGTGCATGATGCACCAGTGAGTCTTTTGTAATCCAATTCACTTAAATAGACTTCCTCCCTGCGTGCTGTTTGCATGCCTAAATATTACTTATTGACGGAGGTTTACTATGAAAAAAATTCTGATAGCGGTTTTTGTGACATCTTTACTCATCATTCACTCTCAAGTATTTGCACAAGCGATTGATGTTAATCAAGCCACACTGGAAGAATTGGTTGAAAACCTTAATGGAGTCGGTGCCCATAAAGCTCAGGCAATTATTGATTATCGTGAACAATATGGTGACTTTGATTCTATGGAGGAGTTGTTGCAAGTGAAGGGCATAGGGCTATCGACTCTCGAGAACAATAAAGATCGACTGGTGTTTGATTAAGCGCTTGATATGGAGTGCGCTCTTTGTCATTTTGAAATGCATGCAACATGGATCAGATTGAAAAGAGTGCACTAAATTATTTTACAGGCAATGAATTTTAAGTCATTTCTCGTGGTTTATCTGATCTGAGTGGCTCTATGTTGAGCGATGGCTAAGATGATTGCTCTACAGTTACTCATGGCACTGGGGTTACTCATCGCATAGGCTTTTAAGTTGTTGAGGGTTGTTTGTATCAAAATAGTGCGCCTTGGCTATTGGCAGGCAACACATTGAATAAATGTGAAAGCAGGGCGCTTTTGGATTATCATGTCTGATGACTGCTCATTTAGGTGTTTTCACACATTCAGAGGGTGACTTGACTGTTTAACCATCCAATCGACTATTCCCATGAAAAAAATTCGTAAAGCTATATTCCCTGTTGCGGGGTTAGGTACACGTTTCTTGCCAGCCACTAAAGCTAATCCCAAAGAAATGTTGCCTATCGTTGATAAACCTCTGATTCAGTACGCGGCAGAAGAAGCGGTCAATGCTGGAATAGAAGAACTCGTGTTTGTCACCGGAAGAAATAAACGTTCTATTCCCGATCACTTTGATAAAGCGTATGAGTTAGAGGCCGAGCTTGAAGCCCAGGGTAAAGATAAGATGCTTAATTTGGTGAGAGATATTTTGCCTTCGCATGTTTCTTGTATCTATATTCGGCAACCTGAGGCCATGGGGCTAGGGCATGCCGTATTGTGTGGGCGCCCAGTAGTTGGCCATGAACCCTTTGCCGTCATACTTGCCGATGACCTTATCGATAGTTCGCCTGGCTGTCTCAAGCAGATGGTAGATATCTATGAACGTGAACAGTGTGGAGTGATTGGGGTGCAACAAGTCCCTCAAGAAAACGTTGGCAGCTATGGCGTCATTGCCGGTGATCAGGTGAATGAAGGGCTTTGGCGCATGTCCGGTATTGTGGAAAAACCAAAGCCTGAGGAGGCACCGTCTAATATTGCGGTTGTTGGACGATATATTTTAGACAGTTCCATCTTTGACATTATCGAAAAGACTGCGTTTGGTTCTGGAAATGAAATACAGTTGACGGATGCAATTGCAACACAGTTACAAAAGCAGACCATTTATGGTTATGAGTTTTCTGGTCAACGTTATGACTGTGGAGGTAAACTTGGATATTTGCAAGCCACTGTAGATTATGGCTTGAAACATTCTGAAATCGGTGCGTCATTCTCTCATTACTTAAAATCTAAAGAAATTTAGTGCGTATTGATGTTCTAAGACAATAAAGTCAGTCTAGTGTCGTGCGCTCTAGGCATATCTTTATCAGCATGCTTATGTATGTAGGGCAAAATTTATGTAGATGTCAGCAAAAGCTTGGACATTAATCTATATTAGTCTACTACTTGTTCATTCAAAGTGAAGATGACTAGCTGTGACAGACACATTGTTTAGAGATGGTTCAACATTAACCCGCATTTTCCATATAGAGTTTCTCCTGGAAAGTGACAAATAGACTTTGTATATCACTGACAGTGCCTAACTTTTCTTGAGCTGAATGTAAGCTACCGTATTTAGCAGACAACACTGTACTCAATTTCTCTATATCCAATTCATCCACACCTTGGTTAATGTAGTTATTTAGTACGTAGGCTACAAACTCACGTTGTTTGTCACTCAATAAGTTGTATATATTATCTTTATTCGTATCAACACGTGCTGCTCTTGTCACAGGCTCTTTTGCATAAGCGATGTATTCAAGGATATCAAATAAATCACTGTCTTTAGCGTTGATAAGTTCTTGTAGCTTCTCCAAGTCATCTTTGTGACATCCAGCACCTTCAAGTTTCTTTAACAGCTCTCTGCGTGTCATTGGGTTGGCCCATAGACTGCGAAGTTTTTCTTCACTTTCTAACAGCTCTGGTAACTTAAGAGTATCAAATAGGCGCTTGAGGAATTCTTCTGCACTAATAGGTTTTCCATCAACGTGAAAATAATAGATACCACGTTTCTTAAAAGTGTAGGGTGGGTTATTGTTTGTCTTCCGTATTGTCTACCATACCTCATAGCGATGAGTTGAACTTAAGCTAAATAAGCACGAT
>CAYPHQ010000003.1:17610-30502 GCA_964410595.1 uncultured Thiotrichales bacterium | reverse complement strand
TTCACCACAGAAACGTCAGGGATTACATACTGCGTCTCACTGTCGGCTATTTGTGCACCAGGTCGTGGATTGAGTGATTTTATGAGTTCGATAATATGATGCAGTTCTTCGGTATTTAGATGAAGTTTTTTTTCTATCGTGGCCAGATCATGTTTACCGAGGGCTTCAATATGATCTGACACGACTTGTCGTGCTGGTTGCAAAAGTGGCGTATCTGGAGGTAATAGATTGAGCTGAATAAGCAGACACTCAGCCAAGTTCTGAGCACCACTGCCAATTGGGTCTAAATGTTGTATTAGGTGCAACACTGCATAGACCTCATCACATTCAAGTTCTGGTAAGCTTTCCCGTAAATCGGTAAAAATACTCTCAACACTATCGAGTAGATATCCGTCATGATCAATTTCATCGATCAATGCCATGCCGATTACTCTATCGGTATCACTCAGGTGCAAGAGGTCTAGCTGTTGTTGCAGATGCTCGTGTAAGTTGCCACTTTGGATTACTTGATTTTCATAGCTATCAGCTTTTATTTCCTGAGGTGATTCATTATAAATGTTAGATTCTTGGTAAACATCTTCCCAACTACTATCGACCACTAGTTCATCACTGATTTGCTCCTGCTGTTCTGGTATTTCCTGATCTTCGAGCAATCCATTATTGGAGTCGTTCTCAACATCATTGTTATCAGAATCGGCTTGAATGTCATTACCTTCATCTTTTTCCAACATGGGGTTGGTTTCGAACAGTTGTTGAATTTCTTGTTGGAGTTCAACGGATGACAGCTGCAATAGCTTAATGGCTTGTTGCAGTTGAGGCGTCATCGACAGAGATTGACCGAAACGCAGTTGAAGAGATGGTTTGAGCATTAAACTATGGCGTCAATATGTTATGAAGACGATAGTTGCATACTCTCATTGAAAGTAACAGTATCTACGATTGAAAGGGTTTTAGCTTATTGCTGATGCAACTGATTGAAAATGTCTTGAGCTTGTTTATGACTGATATGCAAAACATTCATCAAATCTTCTGTATCAGCACGTAAAATTTTTCTTACTCCCCCATAATGTTTGAGTAATATATCAATCCGTTTGGGCCCTAGGCCTTTGATGTTATTTAATACATTAAGTGGGAGTTCAAAATCATCACCTAGATAGATTTCACGAACTTCCTTGGTGTTCGTTAATTCTATGGGCGCACCCTCGGCAAGCACTGTACCGTTATTTAATATGTACGCACGAGTACACATGGCGAGAGTCTCGCGCACGTTGTGGTCAGTAATTAGTAAGCCAATCCCTTGATCACAGAGTTTTTCTAATAATTTTTGTATCTCTTTTACCGAGACCGGGTCAACGCCAGCAAAGGGTTCGTCCAAGAGAATAAATTTTGGTTCGATTGCCAGCACACGTGCGATTTCAACACGACGACGTTCACCACCAGAGAGGCTGTAGCCTTTATTGCCTCTAATATGTTCAATTTGAAAATCTTGAAGCAATTGTTGGCATAGATTTTTTTGTGCTGCACTATCTAGATCTTTGCGCAATTGTAAAATCGCCAACAGATTTTCTTCTACCGTCAAACCTCGAAAGATCGATGCTTCCTGAGGGAGGTAACCAACGCCATGGCGGGCGCGAGCATGAATGGGTAATTGAGTGATTTCTTGTTGATCGAGCAGAATGCTTCCTTGGTCAGTTTTGACTAACCCGACCAGCATGTAAAATGTCGTGGTTTTACCCGCGCCGTTAGGGCCTAGCAAGCCGACAATTTCACCACTGTTTAATTCAATATCAACATCATTGACAACTTGACGCTTTTTATATTGTTTAGCGAGTTGTTGAGCAGACAGGCAATGGTTATTGTGTGTCGTCATTGAAAAGCTTAGATTGAGGGATGATAGTAATATTAACTCGATCTTTTTTAGTGCCGGTATCGATAAGACCCTGGTCAGTGAGATACCTAATGTATTCACTACGAATCACGTTGCCTAGCTGAGTAATTTTAGCTTGTCGAAAAAGCTCAATTTTATTTTTATTGGCATTATGAACCATTTCTTCCGATTCGGCATAAACCACATCACCCTCATCTGTTGTTTCTTGATAAGTGGCAAGATCACCAAAAGCGATAATTCTGCTGACAGCGTTGTTCTCAGTGTGAACGGTAATTTTATCGCCCTTGAGTATGGTTGTACCTTGAATCATAACGACATCGCCACGATAGATGCTCACACCAGATTTGTCATTTAGTTCAGCGGTATTAGCGCTAATCTGGATGGGCTGCTCACTATCATCCGAGCGGGCATGGCTGGTTGAAGATACAACACACATGAGCATTATGATAAGCAGAGATTTAAACATATTGTTTTTGTTGTATTTTTAATAATGATCGTCAATATAGAATGAGTTACTGTAAGTTATAATTTAAGGCTGTCTGAAGTAGACCTTTGGCATCAAGTATCAGTTCACATACTTCCCTTACGGCGCCTCGCCCTCCCTTGAGCGAAGTCACTGCATCTGCGTGTTGTTTGACCCATTCGTGAGCATCTCCGACAGCAAAAGCTAGTCCACACAATTTCATCGCTTGCACATCAATGATGTCATCACCCACAAAGGCGACTTGCTGTGGATCAAGATTCTTTTCTTCGATCAGTGTATTGAAGGCTTGTTTTTTATCAATATGTCCTTGCATAACATCATTGATACCAAGTTCCTGCATGCGCACATCGACAGCTTTGGATTTGCGCCCAGAGATGACTGCTACTTCAATACCATAATGAATTAGCATGCGTACACCATGGCCATCACGAACATTGAAGGCCTTAGTTTCCTCACCTAGATGGTTGAGGTAAATACGGCCATCTGTAAAAACACCATCGACATCAAACACGACCATCTGAATAGATCCTGCACGTTGTTTTAATGTAGTGTTAGAGAGAGACAATTAGACAATCCCTGCGTTCAATAGGTCATGCATATTGAGCGCACCAATGACTTTATTATTATCATCGACTACTGGTATTGCGCTGATTCTGTTAGCTTGCATTTGTTGCAAAGTCTTAGTGGCTAATTGTTGTGGTTGAGTGAATTGACAGTCTGTTACCATTACATCACGCATACGAATGTCTTGTAAGTTTGTTTCTTTATCGAGCAAACGTCGTAAGTCACCATCCGTAAATACTCCGACTAAATAATCATCATCATCTACCACAGTGGTGAGGCCAAGCCCTTTGCTACTGATCTCTAATAAACCGTCTTTAATAAAATTATTTTGATTGACGCGTGGAACAGTCTTATCAGTATGCATAATATCCTCTACTAAAGTGAGTAAGCGCTTGCCTAATTTGCCTCCAGGGTGAGAGCGTGCGAAATCATCTTCATTAAAACCACGCGCTGAGAGTAAGCACACAGCTAGAGCATCTCCCATCGCAAGCATGGCCGCAGTGCTTGTTGTGGGTGCTAATCCTAACGGGCAGGCTTCCTTGCTGACTGAGACATCCAAGACAATATGACTGTTACGTGCGAGTGTAGATTGTGTGTTACCAGTAAGCGTGACGATTGGACAACTTAAGGATTTCAAAGCGGGTAATAAAGTTACTAGTTCATCTGATTCACCAGAATTCGATAGCATCATAACTGCGTCGTCTTTGCAGATCATACCTAGGTCACCATGACATGCTTCAGCTGCACTGACAAAAAAAGCAGGACTGCCGGTGCTGGCCATAGTAGCAGCAATTTTTCGGCTTATGTGGCCAGATTTACCGATGCCAATTAGGACGATGCGTCCGCTAATAGCGATGAGACATTCACAGGCACGCACAAAATCGGCATCAATGTGCGACTGTAATGCCGAAATTGCTTGTGCTTCTTGCTGAATTAGATGATTGGCTAATTCAATGGTGGCTTTAGGATCGATAAATGACATTGCTCTATAGGCTCATAGTAGTACGTAAATATAAACTGACCTGATAAGCAATGAAACAGCCAATGAGGATAATTCCACTGAGTTTAGACAGCCCACCACGGTTGCGGGTGTTAAATGCGAGTATCATTAACAAAATTATCAAGGCTACCATGATGATAAAATCTTTATAGATCGCATCCCTTGGTATTGGGTAGTGTGTAATTAAGGCTGGAATACTCATGACTCCCAATATATTGAATATATTAGAACCAATGATATTTCCAATGGCTAAATCAGTATGATGTTTGAGTGCACCCGTCACCGAAGCGGCAAGCTCTGGGAGACTTGTGCCGATAGCGATGATGGTGAGTCCAATTACTACATCTGATATGCCGAATATATGTGCTAATTTAACACTGGCCGTGACCAGCATGTCTGAACTGACCAATAATAAAATGAGGCCGAGGAATAGCCAAAAAATGCTCTGTGTAAGCGTCTTGGTATGCTCATTGGGCTCGGATGCACGTTCAGATTCCGTGTCTAATTGTTGATGACTGTCTTGGCTTGATCGACCGATAAAAAACAGTACTAATACTAAAAGAAAAATGAGTGTGCTGCCTTCCAGCCAAGTGAGTAGCTGATCCTGAATAAAAATCCAAGTAATAGCGGTAGCTAATAGTAGTATAGGAAATTCACGCCGAAATATGCTTTCTCGAACCACCAGTGGCGTGAGGCATGCCGTGATGCCAAGGATGAGTGCGATATTGGTAATATTTGAACCCAAGGCATTGCCTACAGCCAGTCCCGTGGTATCACGTAGGGCAGCAATGGCTGAGATAAACAACTCGGGTGCGGAAGTGCCAAAGCCAACCACGATTATGCCAATTATGAGTGGAGACACTTCGAGATGGCGAGCCAGTCCCATAGCACCCAAGATAAATCTATCCGCACTCCAAACGAGTAAGATGAGTCCAATGATAATACTGAGACTGATTAATAACATGGATTGATATTGATAGGGAAAAACCGATTATACAACGTTTCTTTTACGATGGACGTGAGAAAATTTAGGCTTCAGATCAGGATTGGGATGTGTTTACAGTAGACGGACATAATCTCATCGCCTCTAGTTCACTAATACCTAGAGAACACGTATCATTAAGCTAAGTTATTTGGGTCACACGGCGGTATCTTGCGTATTGTTCGTGACTGGAAGATTAAAATATACTCAATACCTATGTGTTCGGTGAGATACAGTCAGATAAAATTTTAATTAGGTACATTATTAAGGAAACCTTATGAATAAGCTCTTGATGTTAGGTTTACTCACGCAACTGTTGATATTCAGTTTGCTTGGTTCGGTGTTGGCAGAAATTCGCTCCCCTGAGGCGATTATAGAACAGACTTCGACCCAGCTTCTCGACATCATCAATACAGAATCTGATCGTATAAGAGAAGATGCAGAATTTGTTGATTCAATTGTCAATGACATCATTCTTCCGATTATTGATCTACAATCAATGGCTAAATTGATTCTTGGTAAACATTGGAAGGGGGCTTCGGAGCAACAGCGTTCGGACTTTATCAACGAGTTTAAGAACATGCTGATTCGTACTTACGCAAAATCTGTGGCAGATTTTGGTCATGCAGAAATTGTAATTATTCCCAATCCTGAGGGACAAAAAGGTAAATTCTATCGTGTAAAAACTCAAGTTACTTTGTCTGGCAATCCACCGCTTAATGTTGATTATATATTTCGTCAACAACAAGATATGCAATGGAAGGCATTTGACTTGGTTGTAGATGGTTTAAGCATGATTAAGAATTTTAGAAGTAGTTTCTCACAGGAAATAGAAGAGACTTCATTAGATGCTTTGATTGATCGAATCAAAAATACTAATTCCGGTGAGGAGGTAGTATCCGGGGCAGTCTAAATTCACCCAAATTAGTTGATTCAAACTGACAGCCACTAGGCGCTATTAGCATTCATTCTAGTTATAACTAGATCAGTAACAATCAGATTATTCGGCTGTTATTTTGCAACACAATCATTAATAACTGCTCAGAGATTGTGCTGACCACCCAGGCAAGGACAATTTGATAGGCAATTAGGAAACGCATGGAAAAACTTCTCGTTACCGGTGGCACCCAACTTCAGGGTGAAGTAACTGCTTCCGGCTCTAAAAATGCGGTGTTGCCGATTCTCGCTGCGTCGTTGTTAGCAGACACACCCATGACTATAGACAATGTTCCGCAATTGCGTGATGTCAGCACGACACTTGCGCTATTAGCAGATATGGGCGTGCAAGTGCAAGAACAGACTAAAGCGACAATTCGTACTGATACTTCGACTATTCAAGGTTATGCGGCAGCTTATGAGTTGGTGAAAACGATGCGCGCGTCGATTTTGGTTCTAGGCCCTTTACTTGCACGTTTTGGTGAAGCTGAAGTATCACTCCCAGGGGGGTGCGCTATTGGTACACGACCTGTTGATCTTCATATCGAGGGTTTGCGCGCCATGGGAGCACAAATTAGCGTTGAGGATGGTTATATCCGTGCACGTGCAAAGCGTCTCACAGGCGCTCGTATTGTGATGGATATGGTCACAGTGACGGGTACTGAAAATTTATTGATGGCAGCGACTTTAGCCAAAGGCACCACAGTTTTGGAAAATGCTGCACGTGAACCTGAGGTCACTGATTTAGCTAATTGCTTGTCGGCTATGGGCGCAGAAATAGAAGGTATAGGCACAGATTGTCTCACTGTGCATGGAGTGTTGAGACTGAATGGTTGTGAGTATCGAGTACTGCCCGATCGCATTGAGACAGGTACTTTTTTGTTAGCGGGTGCGATTACACGCGGAAAGGTGCGCGTGAATAATACCTCTGCCAATATTTTGGATAGTGTTTTGCAGAAGTTGGAAAAGGCTGGAGCAGATATCAATTGTGGCTCAAATTGGATAGAACTAGATATGCGAGGTAATCAGGTAAAAAGTGTTAGTATTAGCACCGCACCGTATCCAGCATTTCCAACAGATATGCAGGCACAGTTCATGGCGTTGAACACTGTGGCTGAAGGAACTGCCACAATCACAGAGAATATTTTTGAAAATCGTTTCATGCATGTGCAGGAACTGCAGCGCATGGGAGCTGATATCAGTGTTAAAGGTAACACGGCGGTTGTATTGGGTGTTGAGTCACTTACAGGTGCTCAGGTGATGGCGACAGACTTGCGTGCCTCCGCTAGCCTGGTGTTGGCGGGGTTGGCTGCACGCGGTGAAACGACAATAGACCGCATCTATCACCTTGACCGTGGATATGAACACATAGAACAGAAACTTACGCAGATTGGTGCGAATATACAGAGACTTTCAAGTTAATCATGAAAACCCAAATTACATTAGCAATATCTAAAGGACGCATTCTTCAGGATACGATTCCGTTACTCCAAGCCATGGGTATGTCACCGTTAGAGGATTTAAATAAGACGCGTAAACTACTTATTGATACTGAGAATCCTAATGTGCGCGTGGTGGTGGTGCGTGCTACAGATGTGCCAACTTATGTTGAATATGGGGCAGCTGATCTCGGAATAGCAGGTAAAGATGTATTAATGGAATCACGGGGCGATGGTTTGTATGAGCTGTTGGATTTGGATATATGTAAATGTAAATTGATGGTGGCGGGCAAGGAGAAATTATCTTCTCATGGCAAGCGCTTGAAGGTGGCGACTAAATACGTCAATGCCGCACAGCAATATTTTGCCCAGCGTGGCCAACAAGTAGAAATAATTAAACTCTATGGTTCTATGGAACTGGCGCCAATAACTGGTTTGGCAGATTTGATTGTAGATCTGGTTGATACCGGTAACACATTGCGTGCAAATGGTTTGCAACCCCTAGAACATATAGAAGACATAAGTTCACGACTAGTAGCCAACAAGGCATCTTTAAAAGTGAGTTTTGATACACTGCAGGATGTAGTGGAGAAATTTAAAGCAGCAACAGCCAACAAAACAGGATAAACCTCATGAAATATGAAACCGATGATCTGCGTATCTTAGCCATGAAAGAAGTCAGCACACCCTCTCAGGTGCATGCTGAGTTTCCTCTGTCTGAAGAAGCGTCTCAAACAGTTCATCAGGCTAGAGCCGACATACATAACATATTGTCAGGAAATGATGACCGCTTAGTTGTAGTGGTAGGGCCATGCTCTATCCATGATACAAAAGCGGCCCATGAATATGCTCAACGTTTGGCCCCACTTAGGAAAAAGCATGCAGGAGAGTTGCATGTCGTGATGCGAGTGTATTTTGAAAAGCCGCGCACTACAGTTGGCTGGAAAGGGTTGATTAATGACCCTAATTTAGATGGTAGTTTCGAGATCAACAAAGGTCTCAGAGTGGCGCGTGAATTGTTGTTAGATTTGAATGCCAGTGGAATGCCGGCCGGAACTGAATATTTAGATTTAATCAGTCCACAATATGTGGCTGATCTTGTGAGCTGGGGGGCTATCGGTGCTCGTACGACTGAGAGTCAGGTGCATAGAGAATTAGCCTCTGGCTTGTCTTGTCCGGTGGGATTTAAAAATGCTACAGACGGTGGATTGCAAGTCGCTGTAGATGCGATTGGTTCAGCCACTCGTCCACACCATTTCTTATCGGTGACTAAAGAGGGTAAGTCAGCGATTTTCTCAACAAAAGGTAACACAGATTGTCACGTGATTTTGCGTGGTGGTAAATCTACCAACTATGACGCGGATAGCATTAATACTGCTTGTGAAAGTTTAGCTAAGGCGCAACTGCCAGAACTCGTCATGGTCGATTGTAGTCATGCAAATAGTCAGAAAAAACATGAAAAACAGCTCGAAGTAGGTGCGGACATTTGTCAACAAATTTCCAGTGGTGAACATCGTATCTTTGGCGTGATGATAGAAAGTCACTTGGTTGAAGGCCGACAAAATGTTGTTGATGGAAAAGCTGAGACCTACGGGCAAAGTGTGACTGATGCTTGCATAGGTTGGGAGGATACTGAGAGCTTGCTGGAGCAGTTCGCAGATGCGATCCGTACTCGAAGATTATTAGAGGCGTAATATTGAAGTGATGTTATTTGTTCGTCGATTTAATACAAAAGACACTGACTTTGAAAATCAATTCTATGAGTTTATAGCAATTGATCAAGGTCAAGCCAGTGATGTGACAGGCGTGGTGGAAGGGATCATTGCTGATGTTCGGGCTCGTGGTAATCAGGCTTTACTGGAATATACCCAAAAATTTGATCGCCTAGTGTGTGAAAATGACGCGCAATTGGAAGTGTCGCAGGAACAAATCATAGCTGCTTTGGAGGGGGTTGATAGCGAGAAACGGGCTGCTTTGGAACATGCTCATGCACGAATTTTCGCTTACGCCGAACGGCAACGTCTTGAATCTTGGCGTTTTACAGATGAGCACGATTCAATGTTGGGTCAACGCGTCACACCCTTGGATCGAGTGGGTATCTATGTGCCTGGTGGAACAGCTGCCTATCCTTCGTCTGTGTTAATGAATGCAGTGCCTGCCAAAGTGGCGGGTGTTGAGGAAATTATTATGGTCGCGCCAACACCAGATGGAAAAGTGAATCAAACAGTGTTAGCTGCCGCAGCCATTGCAGGCGTTGATCGTGTCTTTCAGGTAGGCGGGGCACAGGCTATAGCTGCGCTCGCTTATGGTACGCAAACTATTCCCGCAGTGGACAAAATTGTTGGCCCCGGGAATATTTATGTCGCTACGGCAAAGCGTATGGTATTCGGTAAAGTGGGTATTGATATGATTGCGGGTCCGTCTGAAGTACTGATTATCTGTGATGAATCGGCTAATCCAGATTGGATTGCCATGGATTTGTTTTCGCAAGCAGAACACGATGTATTGGCACGTTCAACATTGTTATGTACCTCATCAAAGATGTTAGAGCAGGTAGAAAAATCCATGAATGACCTTCTGCCAACTCTTGAACGTAGCGATATTATTCAACAATCTATGCAGACTTATGGCAGTTTGGTATTGGTTGATAGTCTAGAACAGGCCGCACATATCAGTAATAAAATTGCACCTGAGCATTTGGAATTGTCAGTGCAGGACCCTGAAGCATTATTGACACACATTAAGCATG
This sequence comes from uncultured Thiotrichales bacterium, assembly GCA_964410595.1. Lineage (GTDB taxonomy): Bacteria > Pseudomonadota > Gammaproteobacteria > UBA4575 > UBA4575 > UBA1858. Next base: position 20,460 of record CAYPHQ010000003.1, on the reverse strand, counting down.
CCGGTGCCGTGTTCATGGGGCACCATACTCCGGAGTCTTTTGGGGATTACTGTGCAGGACCAAACCATGTTTTACCAACAAGTATGACGGCGCGTTTTTCCTCACCGTTAGGAGTGTATGACTTTCAAAAACGAACTACGATCTTGAATTGTTCTAACCAAGGCGCCAAGGTTTTGAGTGGTATTGCAGATACATTAGCACGCAGCGAAGGTCTCACTGCACACGCTCGCTCAGCTGAATATAGAGGCAGGAAATAGTTCGTCTGTTGGCTGACTAATAATTATGGCTGATAATATCCTCACACGTTTGCGACCTGAACTAGCGTCCTTGAATGCATACAAAGTTGCACCATCTGATGGTTACATCAAGCTAGATGCGATGGAAAACCCCTATCAGTGGTCTGAGCAGCTCAATCAACAATGGCTTAAGTATCTCAGTCATGCCGCAATTAATCGTTATCCAGATCCGGATCCGGAATCACTGAAATTAAGCCTTCAGCAACAATTTGGGCCACAAGATGAAGATATACAATTTCTGCTCGGTAACGGATCAGATGAATTAATTCAATTATTAGTATTGGCCATCGCACGACCGGGTGCTAGTGTGCTAACCGTCTCTCCAAGCTTTTCTATGTATCAGATGATCTCCGAGATGTTGGGGGTGTCTTGTCAAAGTGTGGCATTGGACAACCAGTATCAGATTGATCTGGAGGCAATGTTAACGGCTATCGAAACGCATGATCCGTCACTGATTTTTTTAGCTTATCCAAACAATCCGACGGGTAATTTATGGTCTCGAGCAGATATAGAAACTATTATTCAAGCCAGTCAGGGAATAGTAGTGATTGACGAGGCGTATGGACCTTTCGCTAGCGATAGTTTTGTCGACGATTTGAGTCATCATGCGCATGTATTGTTGCTGCGCACAGCCTCAAAATTAGGTCTAGCTGGATTGCGGTTCGGTTGGTTGGCTGGTCATGTTTCACTCATTAGCGAGCTGAATAAATTACGTTTGCCCTATAACATTAATTTGTTGACTCAGTTGACCATGCAATTTGCGTTAGATCACTATAGTGTGCTTGCTGAGCAGGCCGCTACCCTGTGCCAAGATCGAGCACGATTAACTGATGCGCTGGCCGCTATGTCGGAGGTTGAGGTGTATCCTAGTGAAGCTAATTTTTTATTATTTAAAGTCAATAATATGAATGTCGACGATGTTTTCAACAAATTATTGGCAGCTAATATTTTGATAAAAAATGTCAGCAAGCAAGCGGGATTAGCCGGCTGCTTAAGGGTAACCGTGGGCAGCAAAGATGAAAATCAAGCATTCGTTAGTGCGTTGGCCGAGGCATTGACTTAGAAAAGCACAAATTAATGCCAAGTTGAGGTTAAGATTTTTCATCAATGCGACTTTGCATAAGGGGCATTTCATCAATTTTATTCAATACGATGTGCCATAAATAGGCCTTTGAGCGATCTGGATTTGCCATTCGATGGTCTGTCCACGCCGCAGCCCCTTCAATGTGATCGCATCACCAGGTCGATAAGCAATGACTTGATTAAGAATTTGCCGCTCGTAGAAAACGGGTTCTTCATTAATATGAGTGATCACATCACCTAATGTTAAGCCCGCCATGTGGGCAGGACTGTTTCTAATAACGTTAGAAACAATGACACCTTTGGAAACACCAAGAGCAAAAGATTGTGATAACTGCGGTGTGATATTTTGAACACGTACACCCATCCAGCCTCGTAATACACGACCATGAGTGATCATGTCTGACATCATTTCTTGAGCTAATAGGCTTGGGATAGCGAAGCCGATACCGATAGAATTACCACCCTCCAATGAGGTGATAGTGTTGATGCCTATGAGCTCTCCGCTTGCATTGATTAAAGCCCCTCCTGAATTGCCGGGATGAATAGCGGCGTCGGTTTGAATATAATTTTCAAACACATTGATGCCGAGCTGATTACGCCCTGTTGCACTAATAATGCCTTGTGAGACCGTTTGGCCAAGGCCATAGGGGTTGCCAATCGCTAGAACCACATCGCCAGTTTTGAGTGCGTTTGAGTCGCCGAGGGAAATACTTAGAAGGTTGTCTGCATTGATTTTTAGCACAGCTAAATCAGTGTCAGGATCTACACCGACCACGTAGGCTTGGAATTGTCGGCCATCAGTGGTCGAAATCTCTATTTCTTGGGCATTTTCAATCACATGATGATTGGTAAGGATGTGACCATCAGGTGCCACAATGACGCCAGACCCCAGACTGGTAATGGTGCGATCGTAGGGTTGTCCATAGAGGTTCTGCAACAAGCGATCCAGTTGTGGATTGGTTTTTGACAGGCGTCGAGTTCCTCTAATTTGCTTCTTTGTATAGATGTTAACGACAGCTGGCGAGGCGCGAGTGACCGCTTTTGAGTAGGAAAAAGGCCCATTATTGTATGTATTTATTGCTTCTAAACGTTTGAATAGGGAGGAACCTAGGGGTGATAAAACGACTAACAAAAGGGCTGCTAGTAGGCCAACACCTATGGATTGAGCGAGAAATTTGAGCGTTTTGTGAGACAACACCTTAGTCGCATCTCCAATTGTTATGTAATGGCGTATTGAGACAATAAGATGGAAGCCAAAACCGCACTCTGAGAGATTGCGTTGATCTAACTGGAGTGATGATCTGTGCTGTTTTATTTATCAATTTTTTGACTAGTTTATGCATGGGTTTAATACACCCGTGAAAATTCAGTTCCGATGTATTGAGTATATAATTCGTGTATACCAACAGAACACTCGATTATGATAGTTTAATTAAGCCCATGTTCAATTCCTGAATCTTACCTGAGAAAT
>CAYPHQ010000003.1:12562-17510 GCA_964410595.1 uncultured Thiotrichales bacterium | reverse complement strand
ACCTGAGAAATTACCACACTATGACAACATTGAACCAACTTGTGAACTACGCAGACCAATATTTGAAAATCCGCGAATTCAAGGATTACTGCCCAAATGGCTTGCAAGTTGAAGGGCGTTCCCAAGTTAATAAAATCGCCACCGCAGTGACAGCTAATTTCGAGTCTATAGAGGCGGCTGCACAGTGGGGTGCGGATGTATTATTGGTCCATCATGGCTATTTTTGGAAAGGTGAGGCCAGCGTTATTACTGGGATTAAAAAAAACCGTTTAAAAAAGTTATTGGACGAGGACCTCAGTCTCGTCGCTTATCATTTGCCTCTAGACGCTCATCCAGAGGTAGGAAATAACGTCCAATTGGGGCATCGGTTAGGTTTCACAGACCCGCAGCCCCTGCATAAGGGCTTAAAAAACTCTATTGGTAACGTTGTAACCCTATCAGAGCCTATGTCGATTGCAGCACTTCTGAGACGTTGTGAAGAGCAGTTTCAGCGTGCACCGTTACACATTGATGGCGGGCAGTCTCAAGTTCAACGAGTTGCCTGGTGTACTGGGGCTGCACAAAATATGATTGATGAGGCGATTCAAGCTCGAGCGGATGTTTATATCAGCGGTGAAATATCTGAACAAACTGTGCATATTGCACGTGAGAGTGGCATACACTTTATTTCAGCAGGGCATCATGCTACTGAAAGATATGGTGTTCAGGCGCTAGCGGCTCATTTGGCGCAGCAGTTTAGCCTACAACATTGCTTTTTTGATATAGATAATCCTGTGTAAACAATAGCCATAAGAGATATTCAAGGCGGTTTCGTCTTGACGTTTTTTACCACATAAGCCATCCTAGCGCGCACTTTCAGAAGGACAAGTATTATTGTGGCGAAGATAATCTAGGCTGCGCCGCCATCAATACTAGTATCTATAAATTAAGGAGTTATACATGTCGGAGCACGAGATAGACACTGGACGACGGAAAATGTTGACAGTGAGTGCTAGTGTGGTCGGAGCAGCAGGTGGCGCAGCGGCCCTAGTCCCATTCGTTTCCACGATGAGTCCTAGCGCGAAAGCGTTGGCTGCCGGAGCTCCGGTAGAAGTTGACATCAGTAAACTAGAAGTGGGCCAAAAAATTCAGGTTGAGTGGCGTAGGAAGCCAGTTTGGATCGTGCGTCGATCGGAGGAAATGATCGCAGCATTGGGCGAAGTTGAATCTAAACTGCGTGATCCCGACTCAGAAGCTTTAGAAATGCAACCTGCATTTGCCCGTAATGCGAATCGCTCACTGAAGCCAGAAGTCCTTGTGCTTGTTGGAATTTGTACACATTTAGGATGTTCGCCTACATTCAGACCTGAGCTTGCACCGGCTGATCTAGGTGCGGATTGGAAAGGCGGTTTTTACTGCCCTTGTCACGGTTCATTATTTGATATATCCGGTCGCGTCTACAAAAATGTACCTGCGAACAATAATCTTGAGGTACCGCCATACAAATATCTCAGTGATAATGTTTTGCTGATTGGCGAGTCGGATGAAGAACAGGGAGCAGCATAAATGAGTAAACAGTCAGGTGGAATTATAGGATGGATCGACGATAGACTGCCTATCGTTAGTTTTTGGGAAGACCATCTTTCCAAGTACTACGCGCCGAAAAACTTCAATTTTTGGTATTTCTTTGGATCATTAGCACTACTAGTTTTGGTGTTACAGATCGTTACCGGTGTATTTTTAACCATGCACTACAAGCCAGATGCCGAGCTTGCCTTCGCTTCTGTCGAATACATCATGCGTGATGTTGAATGGGGATGGTTAATACGATACATGCATTCAACCGGCGCATCAGCTTTCTTCGTAGTGATTTATCTGCATATGTTGAGAGGCTTGATGTATGGTTCATTTAAAGAGCCACGTGAGTTGATTTGGCTCTTCGGTATGATGATTTATTTATGTTTAATGGCAGAAGCTTTCATGGGTTATCTGCTTCCTTGGGGCCAGATGTCTTACTGGGGTGCGCAAGTGATTGTGAACCTATTTGGAACTATTCCTTACATCGGTGAAGATTTAGCTGTATGGATTCGAGGTGACTACGTTGTCTCAGATGCCACCTTGAACCGTTTCTTTGCATTACATGTAGTGGCTGTGCCAATTGTGCTTCTTGGCTTGGTTTTAGCTCATATCGCAGCTTTACATACCGTCGGCTCTAACAATCCAGACGGCATCGACATTAAGAAAAATAAAGATGCTAACGGTGTGCCGGTAGATGGTATTCCCTTCCATCCTTACTACACAGTTAAAGATATTGTTGGCATTGTAGTGTTCTTATTCATATTTTCATTGGTAGTGTTTTTTGCTCCTGAGATGGGTGGATACTTCTTGGAACATGCCAACTTTGAACCAGCCAATCCATTAGCTACACCAGAACACATTGCACCGGTCTGGTATTTCACTCCGTTCTATACAGTTCTGCGTGCTATACCTAATCCATTTTTTGGTGTGGTTGCCATGGGTGCTGCGGTAGTGATCTTGTTCTTCTTGCCATGGATTGATAAGAATAAAGTTAGATCGATACGCTATCGAAGTTTCTTATACAAGGCTAACCTTTTAGTATTCTTAGTCGCATTCGTTTGGTTGGGCTACTTAGGTATGCAAGCGGTAACGCCTATGGCATCTCAAATGGCACTGCGTCTATCTGAGTTGTATTTCATTTTCTTTGCCATACTCGGTATCTACAGCACACGCAGAACAGCGGCTTACTACCTGTTCTGGTTTGTAGTGATGGTCGCTATCATTACTGCCTATGATGTGTTTAGAAATAATGCCGATATTGCTGCCTTGACATGGAAAACATGGGCTATTCCTGTGGGATACTTATTTGTCACATTGGTACTTGCAGCCTTTACCAACTTAGATCAAGACAAACCAGTTCCAGAGAGGGTCACGGGATGAAAAATCTGATTAAATTAATTTGCCTCACAACATTGCTAGTATCAACAAGTGCATGGGCAGCAGGCGGAAGTGGTCCGATTTTTCATATGGATGTGGACACAGGTAACCAGAAGTCTTTACAGCGTGGCGCTAAGACTTTCGTGAATTATTGTCTGTCATGTCATTCAGCTGCATTCAGTCGTTACAATCGTGTGGCGGCAGATCTCGGTATCAGCGAGGCTAATATGCGCGAAAATATGATTTTCACAGATGCTAAGCTTGGCGATACCATGACAGTGGCGATGACTGCGGAGCAAGGAAAAGCGTGGTTTGGTGCTACACCGCCAGATCTAAGTGTAAAAGCGCGTGCGCGCGGTGCTGACTGGCTATACAGCTTCTTGAAAACTTTCTACCTCGATGATTCTGCGGCAGGTGGTGTCAATAACAAAATGTTGCCAGGTACCTCAATGCCCCATGTGCTGTGGGAGTTACAAGGCTTTCAGGCATTGAAAACAGCTGATGAGCATGACGATCACAGCGATGATGGACATGGTGGAGCCACTCACTCACCATTTAAGTTGGCGGTAGCTGGGCTGCAAACAGAAGAAGAATATGACAGAACCATTAAAGATTTGGTTAACTTCTTAGTGTATTTAGCTGAGCCTGCACAGTTACAACGTAAATCCGTAGGTGTTGGTGTGTTATTCTTCTTGTTTGCGTTTGGCATCTTTGCCTACTACCTAAAGAAAGAGTACTGGAAAGACGTACACTAATTACTTTAATTAATGCCAGTTGGGTTTCATTAGTTACACGATGAAACCCAACTGGGAATTCACCAACTAATAACGAGAAATCTATGGCGTTAATCGCTAATCGCAGGTCAGTGATGACTTTGTTTTCAGACCCTACATGCATCCAAAGCCACAGAACACGTATCGTGTTATGTGAAAAAGATATTACTGCAGATGTTGTTCAAATAGATATCAATAACAAACCTGAAGATCTGTTTGAGCTGAACCCATACAACTCTGTGCCCACATTGGTAGATAGAGATCTGGTGCTGTACGACGCACGTGTGATTATGGAGTATTTTGATGAGCGTTTCCCACATCCACCTTTGATGCCAGTCGATCCAGTTTCACGCTCTAAATCCCGCCTCGCCTTATTGCATATCGAGAATGATTGGTATCAGCCAATGCAAGCCATCATTGATGGGGATGAAATGCAGAAACAAGAAGCGCGCAAACGCTTAGTAGAGAGTCTGTTAAGTTCTGTGGAAATATTCAAAGCTAAACCCTATTTCCTGAGTGATGAATTTACTCTAGTGGATTGTTCTATTGCCCCGTTATTATGGCGCCTACCTAGTTTAGGAGTGCAATTGCCCGCCCATGCGCAACCGATCATTGAATATAGTAAGTTAGTGTTCGATCGTCCATCGTTCCGTAGCAGTCTTACGGAAGAAGAACTGGAAATGTTCCCTGCGTAAGCGCTCAGAATCTTAAAGAGTTGCTGAGTGGTGCTATAGCAACGCGAATTCACTAATTAGTTTGTATAAGTTATTCTTCATATCGAATTTCTATCACTATGGACGTAGCTTCAAACCATCTACGCCGTGACTTCAGTGAACCTACTATGACATCAACTCGTCCTTATCTTATCCGTGCCATCTATGAGTGGATATTAGATAATCAAATGACCCCTCATATTTTGGTGGATAGCCAGCCTGATCAAGTAGTTGTTCCAAGACAGTATGAGCAAGAGGGTAAAATCATACTTAATATCAGTCCTAGTGCTGCTCAAGCGTTGACCTTGGGTGATGATGCAATCACTTTTAATGCACGTTTTAGCGGCACACCGATGCAAGTCTACATTCCCACTCAATATGTATTAGCTATCTATACTAGAGAAAACGGTCAGGGCATGATGTTCACTGATGAAGAAGATCATAGTCCAACTCCAGATCCAGATGGTTCATCGCGAAAGACGACTGGGTCATTGTCAGAGCGCTCAACAGAAAAATCAAACAAATCTC
>CAYPHQ010000003.1:0-12462 GCA_964410595.1 uncultured Thiotrichales bacterium | reverse complement strand
TTTTGTATGTTTCGGATAGTGATTCTTTGATGGGTTTGAGGCTCAATAAGGCGACACAAGCTGTTATTGTAAAAACGATGTTGGCTAATAGGCTATTGAGTAAGAAAGGCAAGCCGGCGATATAAGCAAGCCATAAACCCTGTGCATTATGCGGATATATGTCATGACTGAGCCATGCACCAAAATTTGTAATCAAGAAAAATACTGCCGTGGTAAAAACTACGGCGAAGCTAAGGGATAGTAGATTCAGTGTATGTAATAAATAATGACAGCTAAGGATGATTATGGTGATTGAGACATACACAAACAGCATGGTGCTATGTAAACCAAGGACGAGGTCACTGAGCAACATCGCAGTCAATGGCATGATTAATCCCATGCGAACTGATTTGAATAATCCACCCGATAGGATAGCCATGGCGCCAATCGGGGTGAAGTTGGGTGGATGAGGTATGAAGCGGCTCAAGGCCAGTAATACAATTACAGCGCAAATCCATTGCCATTGAATGTTTTCTAATCGTTGCATATACGTCCTATGTTGAGGGCCATAACCAAGCAGCACCACGTACACCACTGGCATCTCCATACATGGGAGCTCGCAGTTGCGTGAGTACGCAGTCTGAAAAGATATAATCTTGCCAGAGCCTAGGAATATTATCATATAGGCGTTGTATGTTTGATAATCCACCACCAAGAATGATCATCTGTGGGTCCAGTATGTTTATTACCATTGCCAGACTCTTGGCTAATCGATGCTCGTAGACATCCATAGTTGCAAGCGCTGAAGGATGACCTTGAGCAGCCAGTGCGGCCACTTCCTTAGCCGAATGATGTTCACCATGGTGCTCACGATAATGTCGCTGTAAAGCTGGACCTGATAGAAAGGTTTCAATACATGCATTGCGCCCACACCAGCATGGCATGCTTGCTTCAACAGCATTAGCCTCTGGCAAAGGGTTATGTCCCCACTCTCCACTGATGGCATTAGGACCATCAACAATTTGTTGATTGATGACAATACCAGCGCCGACACCGGTGCCAAGAATTACTCCAAACACACTATTGGCTTGATGCCCAACACCATCGATGGCCTCTGAAAGAGCGAAACAATTAGCATCATTGCTGATACGAACTTCACGTTTGAGTGTATTTTCTATGTCATGCTTGAAATTTTTTCCATTAAGGCAGGTTGAATTTGAATTTCTTAAAAGACCAGTTTTTGGAGAAACTGCACCTGGGGTGCTGATACCGACTGATCCTGTTTGCTGACATTCAGCCTCAGTCACTAATAGACAATTTTTGATAGTGTTTATGATTGCTGTGTAATTATCTTGAGGTGTATCAATGCGCATTTCATACAACACTTGCCCTTGTTGATCGAGTGCTATGCAGGCTATTTTAGTGCCACCCAAGTCTATGCCGATACGCATCTGTAATTATTTGGGTTGTGGTAGGGTTAAATTCTTTTCCCACAAAGTCGAAGTGTGGTTGCTGTCTGCCTCAATTACTCGCCCAATGACAAATAATAAATCTGATAGACGATTAATATATTGCAATAATTCTGGCCGCACTTCGTGATCACGCGACCATTGCACTAGATTGCGTTCGGTGCGACGACATACGGTGCGCGCAATGTGACATTGTGCAACACACAGATCATCACCTGGGAGAATGAAATCTTCCAGTGCTGGCAGGCTATTATTGAAATGATCAATCCAAGATTCTAGCCAGATAATGTCGCTTTGATGAGTGAGATCACATTCGGGTGCACTCAATTCCCCGCCTAGGTTGAACAAATGATGTTGTATCGCAATCAATAATTGATTTATGGGTTGATGATTATTATGGGCGCGTAAATTAGCAATATGGGCATTGAGTTCATCCAGATCTCCTTGCGCCTGAATTAATAGACAGTCTTTACCGACTCGTTCCCCGCTGGCTAAGCTTGTGCTGCCATCATCGCCTGTGCGTGTGTATATTCTAGTTAAACGTTTGCCCATATTTTCAAATCCTAATATGCCAAATTATTTTCATGATAATTACTCTAGTTTAATTGTATTTTATCATTTTATATTACGTTATTAATTGATAACGACTATCCTCAGTACCACTGAGTATGTTGTCCATAATTTCTAGACTATCAAGTAAACGCGGCGATTACGCCACCAACAGTAACACGCATGAAGCTTTTTTATGAGTCAATAAAGTATGCCCACACAGCGTGCACAGCATAAAGCCTGCATAAACAAAAACCATGACAGTGAGATTATAAAATCCTGACACCGCATCGGTGATCAGTAACGTAAAGCAGGGCACTAGCTAGGCAGTACGAACAGACAAGGCAGCGCCAGCAAACAAGCTTAGTGCACCCACTGAGGTAAAGTTATAAGGAAGGGGCAATAAGCGCGAAAGTACAGTGAGAATAATTAAGATATAGGTCAACTTAATTAGATAATCACTGGGCAATTGTTTTATTGTCGACATGGCGTGTACCTCTAGTGGATAAAGTTGATCCCAACAAAGCCCCGTCGCCCCTGTGTTACATAGCCTATTACGTCTTCATAGTTTTCATCAAGTAAATTTTCTATCCGTCCCTCTATGCTCAAATTTCGGTGGATCTTATAACTTGCTGCTAGGCTAATTAGTAGGTAATCATCCAAAGTACGCCTCTCACTAGGACTGACACCAAAATCATTATCGATCTGTTCGCCGACATAGTTTAGTTTTAAATTAAAGTGAGTTTTTTCCGGGATTACAACAAAATCAGCAACCAGGTTGGCGGTATTTTTTGGCACGCGTAATTCCCGAGTTTCACCACTACTGGGTTGTTTGGAATCAATATGACTATAGTTAGCATTGATGTTAAGGCGCTCGAATGGTTGCGCATTAATCGATAGTTCTACGCCTTTGCGATGGCTGTTTCCATCAAGATTGTTTGCAGTGTATACACCAGGTTCATCACTAGCTACATAGCCATTGATTTCATTTTTGAGCTTTGCATTGAAATAAACGCCAGACAAGTTGAGTTTTGGCGTGAGTTGGTGATGAAGGCCAAGTTCCCAGCTTTGAGAGCGCTCAGGTTGTAGATCGGGATTGCCAATAAATTGACTGGTATCAGAAAAGAAACCAAAACGCTCTATAAAAGTAGGGTTTTTGACGCCAGTGCTATGCACAATATGGAAACGTGTTCTTGACTGATTGGGTGTGTACATGGCTGAAAAGCGATGACTGTTACTGTTATTAAAGTCATCATTATCATCTTTGCGTAAGCCGCCAGAGAGGAACAGGCGATCGAATAACCCTAGACGATATTCTGCAATATAGCTGATTGTCTGCACTTCTTGATCTTGATTTGGATTCCCGTAGGTAAAATCGGTACCGCGTTGTTTGTAATCATCGTATTCACGTTCATGCGCGAATGTTAGAACATGTTCAGTGATGTCAGTGTCAACAAAGAGGCTGGCTTGATAATCCAATTTCATTTTTTCACCCAAGTTACTCGAAATTTTAGACCCCTCATCATAGATTTTGTTGTTGGTGTCGGTCATTGCAAACCCCAACTGATGATTGATTAACCCAGAGAAAGAATTTAGATTTGCAGATAACCTGGCATAGTTTTGAGTTATTTGATTCTCCCTATTGGCGTCCACCAAAGATTGTGACCAGTCAGGGTTATGAGCAAAGTCATCAGTATCTGATGTGATGTCATTGTGTCTCGTAGTGAATTTCATGGAAAAATTATCGCTTGGTTCGAAATCGTATCGAAGGCTGATGGATTTATTGTTGTAGGCATCTTTCTCTGAGCCCAGTCGCGAAATATTTGTTCCTTGTGTATCGTAGTAGCTACCAAAAAGAGCAATGGCATGTTGCTGATTCGCAGCTCTGATACCCGTGCAATTTTGACGAGTTTGATAGCTGCCGAGACTAATATTGCTCTCAATCGAAAATGGTCCTTGGCCGCGTTTGGATTCAACACTGACCACGCCTGATAGAGCATCACTGCCCCATAGAGAACTTTGTGGGCCGCGCAAAATTTCTATGCGTTCAATCCCACAACTGCTCAGATGAGCGAAATCAAACTCATAGCCTTGCGCAATATCATTCGCCTCTATGCCATCAATCACAACCTGAGTATGATTTGACTCAGCACCGCGAATGCGCAGTTGGGTTAATTTGCCTGGACCGCCGTTATGACTGAGGCCTAATCCGGGTGCATTTACTAAAACATCACTGATAAAGTTGGTTTGTTGATTAGCTATATTTTCAGCATTGATAATATCTATCGAGCCTGCTATCTGATCAGCAGGTTGAGGAGTGCGGCTGGCGCTGATCACCATTGTTGGTAGTTCATCCGCCCCGGCTGAATATAGTGAGGTGAGCGTAGCGAGCAAGAGCATAGCTAATAAGAGTTTCATGGTGCGTTCCCTGACAAATATATTTAAGTTCGGATAAACGCAATGAGCAACAAGAATACTTGAACACTCACAGATACGCGCCAACAATACATATGCATACACAGCACGAAACATGTCATACAGACAATACACAGGGTATTTTGTCTTTAGTAAGATTTGTGAGATGTTAAAGTAGCCGGGCTCGCCCACCGCGAATTGCTACGCAATAATAGGCCGGTCTCCGGACTCTCGAGCAGTTATACTATTCACTCAATTGGCGCCTTCCCGCATTTCATGCAGTGACATATTGCCAATCTTGACTCGATTACCGTTGCGGGGGCAGTTTTGGTTTTTCACCAAATTCCCAGTTTCACCCACTTGCAAAGAAGCGGACACCTACATTGCTGAAATTAAAAAATATTTAATATTTAGTAGTCTATAAATTCTCTAAATGAAATTATTGATGAGTATACATGACTTAAGGAGATGTTAAAGCATGGTAAGAATCTATAATTTGTTGACTGTGTTGTCCAGCTTGAACGTTTCTGTGGATCGCGCGAATAATCCCTGAAGGATCGATTAAGAAACTGTGTCGTTTAGCAAACTTGATAGGTCCAAGTGAAAATAAACATTGATATTTTTTTGCAACGCTTCCATTTTGATCACTGAGTAAAGTGAAAGGTAATTGATATTTATCAATAAACTTTTGATGTTTTTGCTTGTTATCTACACTGATTCCGATGATATTAATATTGTTTTCAGTTAGCGCCACATAGTTATCTCTTAGATTGCACGCTTGTTTAGTGCAGCCAGGGGTATCATCTTTGGGATAAAAATAAAGTGCGCACCAAGCGCCACGATAATCGCTGAGCTGACACATTGCACCGTGTTGATCTAGCAAACTAAATTGTGGAGCCATTTGATCAAGCATATCATCACTCATAAGCGATCAATTCGCCTTAAATTCACGCTCAGTGAGATACCAATGTAATTTACTATGCAAAGTGACAACACTGCCGACAATAATAAGCGTGGGTCCATGCACGTCATGTGATTTAACCAAATCCGGCAAGCTGGATAAATTTCCAATTAACACGCGTTGATCAGGTCGTGTTCCTTTACTCACTAGGGCGGCTGGTGTATCAATTGGCATGCCATGCTCGGCAAGCTTTTGACAAATAATTTCTAATCCCACCAAGCCCATATAAAACACTAATGTTTGACTGCTATGCGCTAACATATTCCAGTTGAGATTGACGGTACCATCACGTAAATGTCCCGTGACAAAAATACAAGCTTGGGCATGATCGCGATGCGTTAATGGGATGCCGGCATAGGATGCACAACCAGCCGCCGCAGTAATGCCTGGTACCACTTGGAAGTGGACCCCTTGCTCCATCAATGTCTCAATTTCTTCTCCACCGCGTCCAAAAATAAATGGATCCCCGCCTTTAAGGCGTAACACACGTTTCCCTTGTTTGGCTAAACGGACTAATAGATGGTTGATAGATTCTTGTGAAATAGCATGATTAGCGCGTTCTTTACCCGCATAGACCATTTCAGCATCTTTCCGCACCAAGTTCATAATCTCATCAGAGACTAAGCGGTCATAAACCACGGCATCTGCCTGCTGCATCAGACGCAATGCGCGAAACGTGAGCAAGTCAGGATCTCCGGGGCCTGCCCCTACTAAGTACACTTCCCCGACGCCAGCACTGTCTACTTGTTGATTTTCAAGTTTGAATTTGAGTGCATTCTCAGCTTCACTGATTCGTCCAGCAAACACCATCTCAGCGATTGAACCTTGAAGAACTTCTTCCCAAAAGCGGCGACGCGTGTCTTCATCAGGAATCATCGTGATAGCCTGTGCTCGATACTGCTCTACTAGTGTTGCAAGTTGTCCGTAAGCCGTCGGTGTTGCACGTTCTAAATTACTTTTGAGTAAACGTGCCAGTACCGGTGACGCACCTCCTGTGGTGACGGCGATTTGAATGGGGTCGCGGTTTATCACAGAGGGTAAAACGGTATCACCTTTGGTGAAATCACTGGTCACATTGACAAAGATATTTTTAGCTTGTGCTATGTGACTAATACGCTGATTGGTTTCCGGGGAGTCTGTAGCTGCTATCACAAGGCATTGATCGACAATATCCTCATCAATAAAGTTTCGCCGTTCAATAGTGACACCATATTGTTCACATAGTTCTTGGGTGGCAGTGCAACACTGTGGGGCGATCACGGTGACTTGAGCACCTGAATGACATAGCATTTTAAGTTTGCGTGCTGCAATTTTGCCACCACCAACGATGAGGCAGGGTTTGTTTTTAATATCTACAAATAATGGGAATAAGCTCATGATCAAGTGATGGCAGTGAGTTGAACTAATATAGGATCAGTTAAATGTTTTATTCTTTTTCTCATGACTGAGCCAATTGAATCTGTAACCCCAAAAATAGGATCGAGCAATGTCTCACTGAGCATGGATAGGTATAGTATTGCATATATGTATTGCTGTGCCTGTGGCCATATTTCGATAATATCTTGAAATACCTTAGCTGTGATGGTTTTCTTAACACAATCATTTAATTCATTGATATCACGCCAATTACGAGGCAGATTATAATCTAGCCTAAAGGTATCTCCTACCCTATTGAAACATTCCACAGCGACATCTTGGTCATTTGGTTTACGTAAAACAATACCCATAATATCTAATAAGGTCTGACCCGATGGGCTAAACAGCTCATAGAGCAGCTCCATTACTGGGCTTGGATGGTGTGGCAATAATGTCTGGCAATGCTGGTAATCCGGATGAGCAGGTTTGTCGTTGGGCAGGCTTGAGCTGCCATGGCGAATAAAGCCTAGGTAAAAAGCGTTGCGGCGTTTAGCTCGCTTCCACACATCTACTCGTGTGGCTTCATTGACTAAACCAGGTTGCAGAATTGAAAATACGCTATCAATAATTGCACGTGATGATTCTTCAAATGGTAAGAATTCGACTAAAAACTCCGCCAATTCTGTTCCCATAGAACCATTCACTACGGCAGGACTGCGCAGAAGACAGCGAGCATTCTCTGAGGTTGGGCTGCACCACCATGCTCGGCGAGCAATTTCGTTGCTAATGTCTTGCGCATTCACTACGGCAACTACCGCTTCAGGTTCACCTAGGAGCAAGAGCTTCTCTAGGCTATCGCTGCTTGCCGTGCCAATGCCTTGACCCATACGCGTCCAGCGTTTTAGGTATACCGGATATCCACCGGGTGATCCCAACACTTGAGTCGATAGCCATTGACGCACTAATTTTAGATATTTTTCATCTTTGCAGTCAGCATGTAAGTCGATGCTGGCTTCACCTTTCTCAGATAGAGCATGAAGTTTCATGCGTGACTCATCAATGCGTATGGCCTGCACTGTTTGCGCTAACAGAACATTTAAGCGTAATTGATCTTGTTGAGTTAATTCCATGGCGTCTAATTAAGTTGTATACGTTGACCGAAAGGAGGTTGGGCGCGTCCTTTGACTAACCAGATAACAGCATAATCTGGTGCATAATTCGGGAATATCCCCTCACAATCACTAAAGTAAAGCAACAATTCGGGACGTTGATCTAATTGCTCAACCCAGTTAAATACAGGTCGAAAATCGGTGCCACCACCGCCACTAAAAGTTCGAGGTAATTTGAATTCGTCCCATGATTCAAAAATCCACGGACTACCATCGGCGAGTTTGGCGTCGCAAATGAGTAGACTGATACGTGCACGTAGTTGCGCTTTGATGGCATTCACTTCACTCATAAATTCATCAATTTCTCTGTCACCCAGTGAGCCGCTGACATCCAGTGCAACGACGATATCAGTTTGTGCACTGCGCAAGCTTGGAAAAATCACAGGGTCTCCACGTCGAGATGAAGGTCGTGCATAGTTATAGTCATCGCGTGCTGTGGCAGTCATATGTTTTGCGAGTAAAGCTCGCCATGGGAGTTTGGGCTGGAGTATGAATTCCACCATGCGCGCCATCGACTCACTTAATTTTCCAGCCTGCTGGGCTTGTTGGGCAGCTCCCGCTAAACGCTGTTGCCATTGCACGCTTAAGTTATCTTCTTCCTGTTTTGATAACGGACTGGGTTCTGGACTGCCAGTGGTATCATCACGCTGTGATGATGAGTTTGGTTGAGCAGAGTGTTCATCTGGATCTTTTTTGGATGTTTGATCTGATTCAGTATTATTTCCTGAGTGATTGTTTGATGGTTGGCTATTCGTTGGGTCCTCGCTTTTATCTGACCCCTGACTTTCCTGATTACCCGTGTCTGCATCACCTTCATCCTTATCGTCTAAGTAGCGATAGATTTCTTCTGCGCTCATACCCTTGAAACTATCTTCCACAAGGGAGCCGGGAGGAGCAGTGAAACCTTCTTCGATTAAAAGTGGATTAATGGCGTAATCACAGGCCAGATCCCAACGCTGCTTGATACGATGACCGCGTCGAGCAAAATGAGAAAATGCACAATGTAAGGCTTGTTTGGCCAGCACAAACTGTGTCTCTGATGAATGTAATTGATGAATATATTCGTAGTTATAGTAGATTTTTTTCGCATCTGTTGTTGCGGTCAAACACCAAGCAGGGTCAGCCACTTGTAGTGGCATACGAAGGACTAGTGCACCCAAGAATGGTTGATCTAAAATCAAGCGGGTACGGGCTACAGCTAATTTGGCGAGGACTTTATCTTGCTTTTCCAAGATGGTGTTTTTCCGAGGTACGATGCTTAGTCAAATAGCATAATGTCAGCCACTGAATCTGCCCAGGCGGCAAACTCTGGTAAGGCAAATATTCTTTCACCAATGGCACGATGCATATCTGAGATCATCATGATCCCCATTTCACTCTGGGGGAATTGATTTGCATAGTTGAGAATGTTGCCATGATAGTGAGCTTCATGGTCTTGATCTTTGACACGAATAGCCTGTCCCACAAGAGCCGCTGCCACCGCATATTGCAGATCAATCTCTTTGGGCACAGGCACTTCTTTGCCGTCTAAAATATCATGAACATTTGGCATCTGATCGAGGTTGGCGATGAAAGCATTGAGCTCCACGCCTGCCGCTGGTCCCACACAAGCTTGTAGGGTTTCTAATAACACATCACTGTGTGATACAAATTTTTGTAGGGCGCGGTGAGTAAATTCCCATGAGCGGGGTGAAGGAAAGGCCATAGGATTTTTAGCCGCGTCAAAATCAAAGATTAGGTCTGGTCTAAAACGTAAAAAGGCAATGATACGGTCATCTATGTCATGCTTGTAAGCCCAAGCGACCCAATCGTCAAGATTGACATCGACTTCATAATGAGAAAATCGGTTGGCCAGCGGTGCTGGCATAGTGTAGGTAATACCCCTATCACCCTGACGGTTACCGGCCGCTAGAATAGCCCAGCCCTTGGGGATTTCATACTGGCCCAAGCGTCTGTCCAGAATTAATTGATAAGCGGCAGCGGAGACACTGGGTGCAGCAGAGGTAATTTCATCTAAAAACAAGATGCCACTCTCCCCATGATGCTGTTCATTGGGAAGCATAGAAGGTATGGCCCACTCCACTTGATCCTTACTTCTAAAAGGTATGCCACGTAAATCACTGGGTTCCATTTGTGATAAACGGATGTCGATCATTGGGACTCGATTGAGTTCAGCGACTTGTGCCACGATTTGTGATTTGCCGACTCCAGGCGCTCCCCACAACATAACTGGTGTATGCTGGCCTTGCGAGGCGCTATGAAATTCCTTGTTGAGTACTTTAATGAGGTGGGCTGGTCGCATAGTGTTTGAGTTGGTTTGTTGTTGATTAATTTGCCTAAGATAGGCTTAGGCGCCATGGTTTGTGCAGTTCGTTTTTAAAAACCGGCCTTCTTGTACCATTCACTAGCTAATGCGTCATTTTTTTCGACTAACGTGCCTTGTTCATACATCATGGCAAGTGTGGTCTGTGAGCCTGCGAGTCCTTGTTCAGCTGCTTTGGTGAACCAATGTACGGCGAGTTTTCCATTCTTTTCTGCACAATCACCTTCCATATACATAAAGCCCAGACCATGTTGGGCAATAGCATGACCTTGTTCAGCTGCTGCGCTCATCCACTGAAAGGCCGCTTGAGGATTAGCTGCAACGCCCAGCCCGTTTTGATACATGATGGCACAACGATGTTGGGAATCTGCGTGGCCTTTGAATGCCAGTGGGGATAGTAATTGAATGGCGCGAGAAAAGTGTTTTGATTCAAATGCCTGTAGTCCGCTTGCAAAATCAATTTCATCTGCTTCATCCATCAGTGTTCTCCAATACTTAAATGATGGACCATTTTAATAGAATAGGCATTGTGGCCGAATACCTCTGATGAGGGCATTACCTGCGCAGGAAAGTCAGTGTTCATGAAGCGCTTATGGCGGTTGAGTGTTCTTATTTGAAACTAGATATGATAAAAAAAATCTTTAAAAATCATGTGTTTAGTTGCCCCTCCATAGAGATATTACGCTCTCAGGGGACATTTTGTATGCTTCTGCTCCATTAATTCCATATCACACTCTGATGCAAACATCTTACACACAGCAAGAAATTGACGTTTTTGTCCGTGACGCGATCGGTCGTGTGGCCACTGGCCCTGAGTACAGTAAAGACTTATCTTTTGATGAAGCGCGACGATTGATGCAGCACATTCTCGATGATGTGACTGATCCCGTGCAAGCAGGCATCTACTTGATTGCACTGCGTATGAAGCGTGAAACTGAAGAAGAAAATGGTGGCAGTTTGCAGGCGGTTCTCGATTCCACTGATCGTGTGGTGGCGGGTGTGGATAGTTTAGTAGACATTGCTGAACCCTATGATGGTTACATGCGAGGCGCCCCAGTGACCGCATTCTTACCTGCTTTACTCGCTGCTTGTGGTGTGCCTGCTGTCAGTCATGGGTTAGAGGAAGTAGGGCCAAAATTCGGAGTGACTCAACGTAAAGTGCTCAGAGCGGCAGGTATCGATGTGGATTCAACTCCTCAGCAAGCTGCAGAGAGAATATCTCAGCCTGATATTGGATGGTCTTATGTGGATCAAGCGAGTTTCTGCAAACCATTACATGATTTGGTGGGATTAAGAAAAAGAATGATCAAACGTCCGGTGCTAACCACCGTTGAAGTTTTAGCTAAACCTATATGTGGCAGGCTTTCTACTCATCTAATCACGGGCTATGTGCATAAGCCATATCCACCGGTTTATGAGAAGCTGGCTAAATTAGCCGGATTTGATTCGGCGGCAATTATTCGCGGCGTTGAGGGTGGAATAACGCCTGCTTTGAATAAACCAGCTAAATACTTTGACTATCAAGGCTTAGATGGGCAGCTACAAGAAGTGAATGTCTCGCCTGAAGATTGTGGTGTTGAACAATCGCACCGTTGTGAGCCGGTTCCATCAAACTGTATCAGTATTGATCAGGAAGGGGAGTCGGTCGTTGATGTTGCAGCGTTGTCACAGGCATCCGCCGATGCTGGACTTGCAGCTCTAGACGGAAAAGAGGGTGCAGCCAGGGATTGTTTACTATACTCTGCTGCTATCGTATTGAAGCACCTTGGTAAAGCCGAATCACTCTCACAAGGCGCACAGTTGGCCTCTCAAGCTATTGCTTCAGGGCGGGCAGCGCAGTGTTTTAAAAATTCATAAACGGTAATTATTAATTAACAGTGATTTAATAATAATCGTTTGTATGAAAATTATAGATAGAAAACCATTGATAGAAAAATCATATATAGATAAATAGGAGAATAAAAAAATGGATCAAGCATATCGCGACACTATTACAGAGATGGAATCAAAAGGCGTGGATCCAGAGTACGTACTTGGTTGGCAAGGAGGTTATTTAGGACACCCTGAGCGTGAAGAGCAGCGTGTGACTGATGCCTACTCAGCTGGGTATGAAGATGGCTCAGAGAAAACTACTGATAATATGTCAAATTGGATTAAGTAAGTTTTCAGGAGTAAGCGCAATAGCTGTGCTTACTCCTGTCAGTTGTTTCTTTATCTTCGGCGTCCTGATTTGGGAGCTTC
>CAYPHQ010000002.1:16892-33780 GCA_964410595.1 uncultured Thiotrichales bacterium | reverse complement strand
ACAGGTGAATACGGTGACATGATTGCTATGGGTATTCTTGATCCGACTAAAGTGACACGTTCTGCATTACAAAATGCTGGATCAGTTGCTGGTCTAATGATTACCACTCAAGCCATGGTAGCTGAGCTGCCTGCTGATAACGCGTCAATGGCGGGTGCACCTGATATGGGTGGCATGGGTGGTATGGGCGGCATGATGTAATCATCATGTAGGCCTTACCTAAGTGGCATATAAAAGATCCCCTACTCCTATTAAGATAGTTTGATTGAGTTAGGGGATTTTTTTTGCACGTCATATAAACATTTGCTTCCACATCGATCTATCGGTTGCGCTCATAGCCATGGATGCTTCTAGCCTAGACATCAGAGAGTTTGCGTTAAAACGGCGAGAGTTTAATAGCATCTTGCATCAACTGTGTTTACAAGGCAGTCTAGACTATTAAATAGCAATTGACTGAGTAAATTATCGTTGTGCATATTGACCCTAAAACACATGTGATTACGCCGGCACAATATCTGCCGTCACCAAATAAGAATGAGCGCCCGGCTGACAGTTCTATCGATTTGATTGTGATACATAATATTAGTTTGCCGCCCGGGCAATTTGGCACCCACAATGTGCAGAAGTTTTTTCTTAATCAACTAGATGTTCGAGTGGACCCATACTTTGAAAAAATACAGTCTTTGTGCGTTTCAAGTCACTTATTGATTGAGCGCAAGGGTGAGCTAACTCAGTTCGTGCCTTTTAATGAGCGTGCTTGGCATGCGGGTGAGTCTGTTTATCAGGGACGCACTGATTGCAATGATTTTTCGATTGGTATTGAGCTTGAAGGTACCGACACAGAAGCTTATACACAACAACAGTATGATAAATTGAAACAGGTATTAACTTGCTTGTTGGCCCATTATCCAAGCTTGAGTGCTGAAAGAATTGTCGGGCATTGTGATATAGCACCGGAACGAAAAACTGATCCTGGGAGTGCCTTTGACTGGGGCCAGATTAGTATTCCATGAGGGCGCTTGAACCATTTTATTTCACCGCCACCTGCCATACTTCGTCATTATCAATAATGTTGAGTAATAAACGGATATTTGGATGAGCGTCAGGGTGATTTAATTCATCGGTGACATAATCACCGAATAGCTGTAATCCTATTTGTGCTTGTTGTGAGCTGATTGCTTTTTTAGCGTTGCGTGAAATAGCAAAATAAATTCTCACGGACGCTTGTTTACCTGGTACATTCGGTAGGACGTGCTCAGCGCCTGATTGTGTATTTTTCACAGTCAGTTGGGTTATATGTGTACTATCTGCAAGACGAGCAAAACCCTCGCCAAATTTTTTATTTGCCATGTATTGTTCCTTGTAAGACGACTATGAATAATTGATATAATAAGTTGCTCAAGTCTATCGTGTTGGGCAAGAAGACGCCAAAAACATAACTGAATTATTTCTTATGCGCTCAACCATACATAACAATCGTCAGCTGATCATTCAGCATCAGCTAGCATCTATATTTAAGATAGGCAAGGTAGGCATTGAAAAAGAATCCCTACGTACAAACTATTCTGGTGTCATCGCTCAAAGTGATCATCCCTCTGCGTTAGGCGCAAGTTTAACTCATCCTTACATTACTACGGACTATTCTGAGGCTTTACTAGAATTTGTCACACCACCACTGCACTGTGGGGAAGAGGCGCTCAGTTTTTTGAGTAAAATTCATCAATTTACATATCCGAATATACATCATGAGTGTCTTTGGCCAGCGAGCATGCCTTGTAAATTAATGGGTGAAAACAGCATTCGTATCGCTGAGTATGGCAGCAGTAATATCGGTCAAATGAAACACGTTTATCGTAAAGGTCTTGGTTATCGCTATGGGAAAATGATGCAGGTAATCGCAGGGATTCATATAAACTTATCTATTAATGAGACATTTTGGCCACAGTGGCAACAGGCTCAACAACATCGAGGTGAGTTAAGTGATTTCGTTAACCAAGAATATTTTAAGATCATCCGAAACTTACAACGCATTGGTTGGTTGATCCCATATTTGTTTGGGGCATCACCAGCGGTAGACAAATCTTTCACCCACAAAGGTGTAAAAGATTTGAAGTATTGGGATGAGCAAACAATGTATGGGCAATATGCAACTTCATTGAGATTAGGGGATATTGGATATACCAACCATAGAGAAAATGAAATTGGTATTAAAGCATGTTATGACAATCTGCAAGATTATGTGAATTGTTTAACGCGGGCTATAGAGACTCCTTATCAACCTTATGAAGAAATTGGTATTCAAAGTGATGGTGAATATAGGCAATTAAATGCCAACATCTTACAAATAGAGAATGAATACTATGGCACAGTTCGACCGAAACAATTATCCAACCGTAATGAAAAGCCCACACATGCATTGTTGCGGCGAGGTATTCGTTATGTTGAAATTCGTTCAATGGATATCAATCCATTTTCATCGATAGGAATAGATCAAACTCAGCTAGACTTTGTTGAAGTATTATTCATGTATTGTTTGCTCGGTGATGATGCAATCATCGGTGAAGCTGAGCAAGAAGAAATTGATTTTAATGAATATGAGGTTGCACATCATGGCCGTAAACCAGGCCTTCATTTGAGGCGTGCAGGGGAGAGTATTCCTATAAATGAATGGGCCAATGAATTATTAGTTGATATGCAATCAGTTGCTGAGTTGATGGGAGACAAAGCCCAGAAATATCTGGCTAGTTTGGAAGTGTTTGCTGATGCTGCTGCAGACCAAGAACAGACTTTATCAGCAAAATTGCTCCAACAAATGCAACAGTCTAAACTATCTTTTTATGATTTTATTGCTACTATAGGTAAGCAATATTGTGATCAGTTTTCTGAAATGTCTGATGCTGACTTGCAAGAGAAATTTTCCTATCTGGCAGAACAGAGCATTGCGAAACAACAACAAATTGAACATTCAGATGAAGTTAATTTTTCTGACTTTTTAACAACCTATTTTTCGCAGCACTTAGATGACTGTAGTCAATAATTCATTTGCATAGACAAAGGGACAAATTATGTTGAAATTTACCATCGTATCTAAAGCAAGCCTATTTTGTTTTCTGGTGGTTTTAGGTTCTTCTATTGCTAATGCGCAGCCGGAAAATATCAATATACAACAGCTCAAACAATTACTAGATGATAATGTGGTATTGATTGATGTGCGTACTCCTGGTGAATGGGAACAAACGGGTATTGTTCCGGGTAGTATTGCCATTATGTTTTTTGATGAAAAGGGCCGTGCAAACCCACGACTTTGGATGCAACAGGCGGGTCAACATATTTCACCAGATCAAGCTGTTGCGATTATTTGTCGTTCAGGCAATCGAAGTTTTACAGTTGGACGTTATTTGATGGCTCAGCATGGTTTTCAGCAAGTTTATAACGTTGAAGGTGGAATAAAGGCTTGGAAAAAAGCCGGTCACTCTACTATTGCACCTCAATGAGTGGGCGTTTTGAACAGTGTCTTCCAATTAGTTTGCAATAAGCTAGGAATTAGTAACAGCGTGAAAATCGTACTCACGATCATACCGCCAACAATGACAGCCGCAAGCCCTCGGTAAAGCTCAGCCCCTGAACCAGCAAATAGCACTAGAGGCAACATGCCAAATATAGTCGTAGTTGTACTCATCAAAATCGGACGTATACGTGTGCGCACCGCGTTAATTACAGCTTGATCACGAGCCATGCCTTCGCGCTCAGAATTGCGCGCTTGGTATACTAATAGAATTGCGTTATTCACTACTAATCCCAGCAGAATAATAAATCCAATTAGAGTTAATAAGTCTGCAGGTAAACTTAATAGTTTAAGGGCCAATACACCACCAATGGTGGCTAGCGGCAGAGCGAGCATGACTAGAAAACTATCTGTGAATGATCGGAACAAAGCGGCCATTAGTAACAATAAAATTATCAGTGCGACTATAAAACTATTACTTAGGTTGTTGATAGCGATCTTCAGACTGTCAGCAGAGCCACCGTAGCGGATGACGCCATCACTGGGTAAGCTAGCTTCTATGCCAGGTGCGACTTCGGTTTTGATAATCTCCAGTGCTTGTTCAAGTGGAATATTCTCAGGTGGAGTGACTTCTAGGGTAATGGTGCGGCGGCGATCTAGGCGTCGAATAGTATTTGGACCCGCCGTGCGCTCGATATCTACTAGTTCACCGAAAGGAATGATACCTGCTTCTGGAGTGAACAGAGGAATGGCTTCTAATTCTTCTGGGGTAGTCCATTCGGAAGCACGGACTAAAATATCTAAACGTTCTTCGCCATCAAAATACTCGCCGACTTGAACCCCGTCTCCTAGCATGCGTGAGATTAGGGCAAGTGATTCTCGGTTCCAACCAGTTTCGCGTAAGCGATCATCCTGTGGTGAAAATTGTAATTCAGGCTCCGCTAGTTCAAGTCCAGGTCGAGGACGAACACGCGCACCGGGAAGTTTTTCTGGGATAGTGATAAAACCAGTACGAGCAGATTCTATTAGAGATTCTATATTGCGACCTTGTATATTGATTTCAATTTCACGGTTAGCTCCAAAACCAGAAAATAATGAGGCTTTACGCACCACCGCAAAAGTATCCGGGAAACCACTCACAGCCTGATTGAGTACTGTCGCTAATTCATTGACTCGTTCAGGATCTTCAGCACGTCCACCGATGAAGATGGATCCGGCACGTGCGACAAAAAAATACTGTTTTATCTTGGGTTGTTTTTCACCGGTCAAGTATGGCTCTATGCGATCGGCAATAACTTCGCCCATTTCATTTTGTATATGGGTCACATTCACCCCCGGCGGCGGGAGAATGAAACCAAAAACTAAATTACGGTTTCCTGTGGGAAGATAGTCGCGCTCTGGAAACAGTTGCGTAGAACCTAATACTGAGAGTCCAATTAAGCCCAGAATAATTAACAAGCGTTGATTCGGGGTACGGGTAATTCCCGCTATACCTGCAGTCACTCTGTCCCAAGTATTGGCATGATGATCAATAAATTGCACTTTCTTTAACCACACCATGCTGGCAGCAGGAATTAACACGGTGGCAACAAATAATGAAGCTACTATCGAGGCAGTAATGGCTAATGATAAATCAGCGAATAATTGACCACTCTGTTCACGCAAAAATAAGACGGGTAAAAATATCGCAACGGTCGTTGCTGTAGAGGCGAGTAGGGCTGGCCAAACCTGTTTCGTTCCAACTAATGCGGCATCAAAACTGTTATAACCTTTTTCTTTCAGACGGACGATATTTTCTAAAATAATGATCGCAGCATCCATCACCATGCCGACAGCAAATGCCATAGCGGCTAGGGAAATCACATTAATTGATTTTTCTGCTGATAAAATCACGATGAAGGCGACACACAGACATAGTGGAATGGTAATAGTCACCACCATAGTGGCTTTGAGTTTGCGTAAGAACCACCACAAGATAAAGATAGCCAGTGCGATACCAATACCAAGATTACTTTTCAAGAGTTCAATGGCGCTATTGATGTAATCAGTTTCATCATAAACTTGGGTGATGGATAGCTTAGAACGTTGTAAAGGTCCATCACGTAATTCTTCCATGGCGACTCTCAAGTCATCCATCACTTCTAATACGTTGACACCACTTTCACGATAAGCATTCACAGCAATGGCAGGCTCACCTCGTGTGATCACAAAATTATCTTTGTCTGCAGCTTGTACATTGACTGTGGCAATATCACGTAGATAGACCGCTTGACCATCACGTGACTCAAGAATTAATTGATCTAATTCCAGTGGATCTAATTCGCCAGTGTAGCGCAATACATAGCGTCTTTTGCCGACATCTTTGGTGCCGCCTGAAATATCATTGTTGTTACCAATTATATTAGCGGCATTGACTAAATCCATACCTATGCCGGCGGCTTTGTAAGGATCGACTGAGATTCTCACTTCACGCTCATTGCCTCCACGGACTTCTGATAAAGCAACGCCCGCTACACGTTCAAAGCGTGACTGCACGACTTCTTCAACATAATCGCGGTAATCCTCAATATTGTTCTCATTGCCAGCTTGAGGTTTGATAATAAACCAGGCGATAGGACGACTACGTCCACCTGCCGTGCTGAGCACAGGTTCATCGGCCTCTATAGGATATTGTGGAACACGGTTGAGGCGATTGATGACCTCGATCAAGCCTCTTTCAAGACTGAAATCAACATCGAAAGAAATAGTAATTTTCCCTGACCCTTGACGTGCTTCAGAGAGTAACTCAGTCATTCCTGGCAAGCCGCGTAATTGATCTTCTTGTGGCTCAATAATTTCTGCTTCAACTTCTTCAGGAGCCGCACCGCGCCATGCCGTTGTAATAGTGATCTCAGGACGTTCAACTTCAGGCGTGAGTTGTATAGGCAAGGCCTTGAGTGACATTAGACCAAACAGGATTAATAACAATCCTGTAACCAATCCTGCAATTGGGTTGTCTAAAATAAGCTTAGTCGGACTCATGGGGAATTAATCAATAACTGTCACGGTTACGCCAGGGCGTAGGCGTTCACCGCCGCGCGTAACCACGCGATCATTAGCCACGATATCACCAATCACTTCAATGTAATCACCATCACCCACGCCGACATTGACCATGACTTGTTGGGACACGTTATCTTCAGAAATTTTAAATACACTGAGGCTGCCTCGACGAATCACCAGCGCATCGCGGTGGATGGACACGACTTTTCGTGCTGGTGAAGTAGGGATAACTATGCGCACTAAAGTACCTGGTAGAAGTTTGATTTCCGGCTTGAGACGTAATTCAAATAGGCGTGCTGTGGTTGTGCCAACTGGTACTATAGTATCCACGCTAGCGTAGAAGCTGCCCGTAAAGTTTTTAATTGTTAAACGTTGCCCATGGCTAATGAGAGGATAAATTTTTTGTGGGACACGCACGACAATTTCTAATTCTTCTGTATCAATAAGTCGTACGGCATTTGTGCCATCTTTCACCCACTCACCAACTTCTAGTAGAACTTCTGTGACTACTCCATCAAAGGGCGCGCGAATTGAAGAGCGTTGAATACGCTCATTGATTTGAGAGGCCCGTGCTTGTGCAGCCAAAATAGCATTGCGAGAAATATCGCGTTCAGATATGGCGGTATCTAGCATAGCTTCAGAGACATTGTTTTGTTGGATAAGTTTTTGAAAACGTTTAACTTGTTTATCATTGAGTGTAAATTTGGCTTTCTCACTCTCAATAATAGCTAATTCTTCTTGATATTCTTGCTGAAGGAATACATCGTCCAATTTAACTAAGATATTACCTTTTTGGACGCGGTCACCAACATCCGCAATCCATTTTAATCGACCTTCCACCTCTGTTGATAGGCGAGCGTTGTTAGCACTTATGACGTTACCAGAAAACTCTGCCATAGGTGCCAGTTCTCGTAATTCAGCCACATCGACTGCCACAGGAACTGTTCGACTGGGTGCTGGTTCCGCCATAGCAAAAGTAGCGCTAAAAATCATGGCGAGCAGGATATTGATAAAGTTAAGTCGTTTCATCTCTAAAATTATTGTGTGATCATAAAAACAAACTAGTTGGCATGGCTTTGGCTATAAATAAAAAGTGAAGTTTACACTGCATTTAATGCGCCTGAACAGCTACTGCCTTGGCCTGCTGTACAACCATAACAATGATTGCCAGTTTTTATCGACATCTGTTCTAATTTATTCTGTGAAAGATCACGTATATGTAAAGCCGTCTGATGTTCATCGGTGATTGGGTGTTCTAACATCTGGTTGAAGTCGCAGTCATATAGATTGCCTTGCCAATCAATACTGATAGTATTTTTGCACATCACATTTGCCAAATTACTTTCAAGATGGCTGGCGCGAAGCGTATCCAAGTAGCTATCGAAATGGCCACTAGAGAGTAAACTACTCCCAAAACGCTGGATAGGCATATTGGTGATGACAAATAACTCATTAAATTTGATATTAAAATCCTCGGCTAAGCGTTGTGTGTAATCGCGCTGTAATTGTTGTTGTGATGGAGGCAAAGTAGGGCCAGCAGGGTTGTAGACTAGATGTAGGGGAAGATGTTTGCCATAGCCCAATTGATTGAGTAACTGTAGGCCTAAAATGCTATCAGCAAATACCCCCTTGCCACGTTGAAGGTCGACATTCTTTTCAGTATAGCAGGGTAATGACGCAATAATTTCAACTTGTTGCTTAGCCAGAAAAGTAGCCAAATCTTCCTGATTGGGCTCAAATAAAATGGTTAAATTGCAGCGATCACGAACGGCTATATCATGCTCGCGTGCATGAGAGACTAAATCTCTGAAGCGACTATGCAGTTCCGGCGCCCCACCGGTCAGGTCCACGCACTTGAATGCCTGCGTGCTAATCAAATCAAAAATAATATCCAGTGTCGCATCACTCATCATCTCAGTGCGATTAGGACCAGCGTTGACATGACAGTGGGTGCACGATTGATTGCATTTGTAACCCAAGTTGATTTGCAAAGTATCAATGCCTGTACGGCGGATAGCTGGAAAATCACCAGGAATTAATAAATGTTTGGTCTCTCTCATGTCAATTGCCTAATCGCCAGTTTTGGAAAAGTTTTAATAATTTACGTTGGTAGGCAGTAAATTTTTTTTGTCGCCATTGCCCTGCCACTAGACGATTAATTTCTCCGCGAGTTGGATAAAGATGGACAGTTTGAAGAATTTTATTGAGGCCAAGATTGTGCGTTTTAGCTAGCACAAATTCTGCTATCAGTTCACTGCTATGCTCACCCACAATACATACACCTAATATTTTATCATTGTTTCGTCGAGTAATAACTTTAATAAAACCCGTTGTGGCTTCATCAGTAATGGCGCGGTCAACATCATCCATTGCGAAGTAACTAATTTCATGTGGAATATTTTTCTGAATCGCTTGCTGTTCACTTATTCCTAGACTCGCCACTTCAGGATCGGTATAGATCGCTCGAGGAATATGATTCAATTGACAATTGAATTGCTTAAAAGGCCTAAATAATGCGTTGAATGCAGCATACCATGCTTGGTGTGAGGCACTATGTGTGTATTGCAACGGGCTAGTAATATCGCCACAAGCATAAATATTGGGGTAATTAGTTTGTTGCTTGTCATTAGTGATGACTTGCCCATGTGAATTAGTCTCAATATCAAGCGCTTCACAGCCAAGCAATGACGGCTTGCGTCCAGTTGCAATTAGGCAATGGCTAAATGCAATGTGTAATATTTCATTATGTTGCTCCCCCATTAAACTGAAATTCTTTGAGTTGTCATCGATCCTGAGCGGATTAAAATTGTTGAGAATCTTCACTCCATCTTTTTGTAGAGCATATTGTAATGCGTGTGCTGCTTGTGGGTCCTCATTTGTGAGAATTCTTTCATTGCGATTAATCATTGTTACCTCTGCACCCAAACGCACAAATGCTTGACCAAGTTCGCAGCCAATGGGTCCAGCGCCGATAATCAATAATTTTTCTGGCAGATGGTCCAGATGCCAAATATTATCACTGGTGTAATAGTTGATATTTTCTAATCCGGGTATAGTCGGAACATTAGGAGTAGCACCACCAGCGAGAATAATATTTTTTGCACTTATAGTGATCTTAGAATTTTTAGAGACGGCTTCAACTTGCCAAGGTGATAGCAGTTGCGCATGAGCTTGAAAGCAATCGACTCCCATATCATTGTAGCGTTTGATAGAGTCTTTAGGAGCAATGGTGCTGATTTTTTCTCGCACTCTTTGCATGACTTGCTGAAATTGAAGTTTGAATTCAGCTTGCTGCACACCATAATTACTGTGTTGACCAATATCATGGATAAATTTAGCTGTACGTAAAATAGATTTTGAAGGCACACACCCTGTATTTAGACAATCACCTCCCATTTGATGTTTCTCTATCAAAGCCACTTTGCCTTGTAAGGTTTGTGTTGTGTAGGCGGCAACTAAACCAGCAGCACCACCACCGATAACAATGGTATGGTAGTCGAATTTTTTTGGTCGCTGCCAACTTTTATAAAGTCGCCAACAAGAGACTCGTTTCGCCAATTGCTTGCTTATGAATGGCAGGCAGGCCAGCAATAATAAAGATAATAATAATGGTATGGACAGAATATCATCGACACTGGAAATTTTAGCTAGCTCCGTGCCTGCATTCACAAATATAAAAGTTGCCGGCAGCATACCTATTTGAGAGACAATATAATAAGTGCGTGCAGAGATCGGCGTCAGTGCCATGAGTAAGTTGACCATAAAAAAAGGGAAAGCAGGCACCAAGCGCAGGAATAATAAGTAGGTAGCGCCTTGTTGTTGTATTTTTTGGTTGATGACGGTGAGACGTTGTTGATAGCGTGTTTGAACAAAATCATGTAAAAAAAAGCGCGCAACTAAAAAACTCGCTAGTGCTCCTAGGGTAGATGCGAATGAGGCTAGAATGACACCGGTAGCGAGCCCGAACAAAGCACCACCAGCAAGCGTGAAAATAAGCGCGCCAGGCAGAGCGAGGCCAGCCATGACTATGTAGGCAATGAAGTAAATAACGACACTTTGGACAGGGAAATCTTGGACTAGGGAATGTAAGTATAGTTGGTGATGCTTGAGTTGACTCAAAGTGAGATGTTGACTGAGATCAAACCAATCAGCCATGAAAAAAATCGCCGCAATGATTAACAAAAACACTATAATTCGCTTCATTTTGGCCTCTATTATTAAGAGTATTCAAGGTCTTGTATGTGGATATTCCAGTCTACATTAAATTGAATATATTTGTAGGTTTTAACTTTATCGACACAGACAGGGAACAACATGAGATTAATCAGTTTTAATGATGCTGGACAGCAACAATGGGGAGTGGATTTAGGTGGGCGAATTTTTGTGCCATGCCGGCATTCACAGTGGAATAAGCAAATAGACTCAATGTTAGCTTTGATTGATGCGGGTCCAGATGCATTGGTGCAACTGAGAGGTTTGCTCGATGATATTGATGCCAGTCATTGTGTTGATAGTGAACAAGTTGAATGGCTGGCACCTATTCCAAGGCCACGTCAAAACGTCATGTGTCTTGGGTTGAACTATAAAGATCATGTCGAAGAGACCGCTACTGAAGAAGTAAAATTACCGCGTTCGCCAATCGTGTTTACTAAAGCGGCTAATAGTGTGAATGGGCCTTATGCTGACATTGAGATTGATCCTGATGTTTCATCAAAGATGGATTGGGAGGTGGAGTTAGCAGTTATTATTGGTAAAACAGGCATGAGTATTGATGAAGAAAAAGCGATGGATTATGTGTTTGGTTATACCGTGCTTAACGATGTAACGGCACGTGATCGACAAAAATGGCATAAGCAATTTTTTATAGGTAAGAGTTACAAAGGGACTTGTCCAATGGGTCCAGCCATTGTGACAGCAGATGAAATTCCTAACCCACACGATCTCAATGTTATAAGTCGTGTGAATGGGATAGAGAAGCAATCATCTAATACTGCGCATCAAATTTTTTCTATTGCTAATGTAATTTCGGTCTTATCACAGGGTATGGAATTAGAGGCAGGTGACATTATTGCTACTGGGACTCCTAGTGGCGTGGGCTATGCGCGCACACCTCCTGAATACTTAATGCCTGGTGATTTGGTGGAGTGTGAAGTCGAGCGTATTGGTAAAATTACTAATCATATTACTCGACGTGTTACTCGCTAATTTAGCGCAGCGCTGGCATCAACCGGCCGGTTATAGAGAAGTATTAGCGATTGCCATGCCCATGGTGTTAAGCACTGGGGCTTGGAGTATTTTATTTTTCATGGATCGGGTGTTTTTAACCTGGTACTCGTCGGATGCCATTGCTGCCTCGTTACCTGCCGGTATGGCAAGTTTTGCAGTAGTGTGTTTGTTTACTGGTACAGCTGTTTATGTGAATACTTTTGTAGCGCAATATCATGGTGCTAAACAGGACGGTAAAATTGGCGCCATTATGTGGCAGGGGACGTATTTAAGTTTATTATCATTGCTAGTCATAATTCCTGCTTATTATTATGCGGATGTAATCTTTAATTGGACTGGGCATGAACCACAAGTCATAGTGCTTGAAATTGAGTATTTTAGAACACTCATGTATGCCGCAGTGTTTGGCGTGTTAAACAATACCCTATCTAGTTTCTTTTCTGGTTTAGGGCGTGCCTATGTTGTGATGTGGGTAAGCATAGTCATTATGCTAGTCAATCTGTCATTGGATTATGTTTTGATTTTCGGTCACTTTGGTTTTTCAAGTATGGGGATTAAAGGTGCGGCACTGGCTACCAATATAGCCATTGTCATCGGTGTGATTATCTACGCTGTGATGATTCTTATGCCACATAACCAAAGACGTTTTAATACTTTAAAGCATTGCTCTTTCAATAGACCTTTATTTAATCGCTTAGTGTATTTTGGACTTCCAAACGGTCTAAGATTGTTTATTGATATGAGTGCTTTTACTGCTTTTTTAATGATTGTAGGGATGTTGGGAAATGTTAGTCTGATTGCAAGTAACATTGCATTTAATATTAATGCATTATCTTTTTTGCCAATGATGGGATTAATGATTGCTGCCTCTGTGCTAGTTGGGCAGCACTTAGGTAACGATAATGTGCAACTTGCTGAACGTGCCACGTGGTCAACATTGCATATAGGGTTAGTTTTTTTCACTATTTTAGGCGCATTGTATATTTTCGTTCCTGGTTTATTCATTTGGCCATATTTGCAGGCAGGTGAGTTCAATCAACATGATAGTTTGGCACTGGTGATTGTATTATTGCGATTTGTCGCTTTTTTCGGGCTTTTTGATGCTACTTTTTTAATTTTCCTGGGGGCCTTAGAAGGTGCTGGAGATACTCGTTTCATCATGAAGATGAGCTTTATTATTTCTCTTTTATTGATGGTCTTACCAAGCTATTTATATGTAGAGTATATGACCGCTAATGTGATTGGTTTATGGATGATTATTACTTTCCATGTGATGACATATAGCGTGGTTTTTTATCGTCGTTTTAAAGGTGGTTTGTGGAAACACATGCGTGTGATTCATTGAGTATCAGTAGATGTCATTGATATAAATTCTAAATACTAAGATGTGAAAATTATTACCAAGATGAATTTTTTATAAAAACGCGACGCTGCACAATCCGTGCAACGTCACAGGTGGACAAAACAGGCTTTTGCTGCTTGTCCAAAGTGCAAATGCTTTTGCAGTGCTACTAAATATCTCAACTGCTTAATTGTTGGAGGATGAGTCATTGTCTTTACACACTAAAAAAACCATCCTATCATTAATATTAATTATAACAACATTTGATATATTTTATTAAAGTGAGCCAATGAATGGCTATAACGCACATCAAGTGTTAAGCCTTATGTGGTTCAATTATCAAGTATCGTCACAGTATGTTACTCAAGGGGCTAACAGGTAATCCTGCATATAGGAATTAATTGTTGTTTTATAGCCTTTTTTTTCGCGGGTAATAAGTAGTATAGCTAGTTCTTGCTGAGCGGCTACTTCAAGGGCTTGAGCGGGGCCAAGCACCAGCAAGGCTGTTGCCCAAGCATCGGCAATGGCAGCGGATGTATGGGCAACGGTTACTGAACCAAGATTATGTTGTACCGGATACCCTGTTTGTGGATGAATAGTGTGTGAGTATATTTGTTCTTCATGTTCAAAGAAATTACGGTAGTCTCCTGAGGTGGCGACAGCAATATTGTCTAGTGAGAGTATTTGTTCAATTTCACCACGCAATATATTGGGTGTCTCTATACCGATGCGCCATGGATCACCATGATACCCCACACCTTTACACTTAACTTCACCACCCACTTCAACCATATAATTTTCAACGCCGGCTTGATCCATGATACGGGCAATTTCGTCCACCCCATAGCCTTTAGCAATTGCTGATAAATCCACATATAGATCTTTAATATTCTTATTCAATGCGGGTGGCTGAAGACGTGCTTGTAAGTATTGGCTGCCAACACTTCGCATAGCGATATTGATTTCGGTAGGAGTAGGAAGACTAAATTCTGTTTGATCAGGACCAAAACCCCATAAGTTTACCAAGGGGCCAACACTGACATCAAAAGCTCCAAAGCTTTTCTGGTGGATGTCTTGTGCCTCTAACACGATCGCAGCCAGACTGGAATCTACAGCATGCCAGCCGATTTCACGTGAGGCATTGAATTGACTGAGTTGTGATTGAGAATCATAAGTTGACATGACTTGATTGATTTCTATCAAGCGCGTTTCAATGGCTTGTTTAAGTTGTGAGGCTGAAATGTTTTGGGGATGCCATTGCACGCTATATGTCGTACCCATGGTATTACCCAATATTTGGGGTTGTTGCTGATCAATGCTGCATGCGCTGATCAATGAGAGGATGAGCAATAATGTCAGTGAGCGTATCATCATGCTAGTCATGCAGGAAGGTATTAGGTGAGCAATATTGCGAGGAGACGTGCCTCCTCGCAATGTGAAAGATTAGATTTTTCCATCCAATCCCATTTGATAGTATTTATGAGTGATTTCTTCTTGGTGCTCAAGTAAGTAATCAATATCAGGCTCATTATTCATCGCTTTGTGGATGGCGCTGGCCATAGCACGACGATGGATATCGAATAATATAGAGTGATCCAAGTTGTCATCTTTAGCGACCATGGGGTTGAGCCAAACAGAAACGATAATACCTAGATCATTGGCTTTTTCTTTAGGGATGTCGCCATTACGTACGGCATCCAGCACACCATTAGCGATAGCGCCTTGCACGGTGCCCATAAGAATATTTGTATAGCGCTCATCTTTAACAGTGACTTTACTTACCATTAGAGTAGAAGGGCGAACTTGAATATCGGTATTCATGATTGCGAGCACACGAGAATGCCCCTTGACCTGGTCGCCGAGTAAAGTAGCAAATGCTG
Source organism: uncultured Thiotrichales bacterium (assembly GCA_964410595.1). GTDB lineage: Bacteria > Pseudomonadota > Gammaproteobacteria > UBA4575 > UBA4575 > UBA1858. Next base: position 18,785 of record CAYPHQ010000002.1, on the reverse strand, counting down.
TTCCAACTGGGCCGTCTAATTCTCCGATGATGACTTCAGGTTCGGCTGCAGTGCCCGGAGGGCCCCCTGCGATTAAAGATTCGCCAACGCGCATAACTATTCGTTCTGACATTTTAAAGTTCCTTGTTATATTAATATTCTAGTGAAAATATGAATTCCTACTCTGCGTCTATCTTACAGATTCTATGATTGGTTACAATAAAAGCGCGCATTATGAGGCTCACAATATTGGTAGAGCGTATTAAATGAAAAAAACAATTACATTGATTCGTCACGCTGAGGCAGTTTTTAGTGAATATGATGGTGATCATCAGCGCCCACTGACTGAGCAAGGGGTGGTGCACGCTCAAAACGTAGCGCTAAAACTTAAGCGAGGCGGTGTAGTATTTGATCAAATACACACGAGTGATTCACTTAGAACGCAACAGACTACGAGCTTGTTAAATCAAAAACTTCAATGTTCTGATGATCATGTTTTTATTCGAGATAATTTATATTGTGCCACTGTGACAGTCTTAATGGAGGCTATTAGCCAATTGGATAATCAAGTCAATCATGTTGCTATGGTAGCGCACAATCCTGGATTAACAGTGTGTTGTGAACAGTTAATGGATTGTTATGTAGCACCTTTTGCACCGGCGACGGTAATGACGGTGAATTTATGCGTGGACGACTGGCGTGCAGTGGGTGCAGGCACAGGGATAACATGTCATGCACTTTAGGTGCCGATGCCGCCTTGATAACTACCAATAGTTTTCTGTACTAATGCTGCCAGGAGTGCGACGCAGGTTTTTAGTAAGACCGCGTTTCTCGAGCATCTCACGAGCATCTTTAACCATGTCTGGATTACCGCATAGCATGATCTGAGATTTGCCATCCTCGATGTTTACACCGACACGCTTTTCTAACTTGCCATTTTTTATGGCGGCAGGAATTCTGCCAGGCAAGGCATAATTAGTTTTTTCACGACTGACAAATGGCACGTATTCGAATTGATCAGGGTGGCGCTGTTTAAAGCTTTCAATTAATGGTTGATAAGTCAGTTCTGAGGCAGTACGAACGGCATGCACTAGAACGCATTTTTTGAAACGCTCCCAAGGACGTTGGGTTTTGAGAATAGACAGGAAAGGCCCTATGCCAGTGCCAGTAGATAACATCCATAAATCGTCAGCCACTGGGATTTCACTGAGTACCAAAAATCCATTGGCTTTCTTTCCGAGGTAAATATGATCACCTGCTTTAAGTTGTGCCAAGCGAGGAGATAATAGCCCCTCCGCTACATCTATGGAGTAAAATTCATAAAAGTTTTCTTCTGGGCTGCTGACAAAAGAATAAGGTCGGCCGATGATCTCATCATCAATCATCAGACCCAGACGACCGAATTGACCTGCCTCGTAGTCACCGATATCCCCTTCAACCTTGAGTGAATATAACGTATCAGTCCAGTGAATGTTTTCGATGACTTTCGCGTCAACCCAGTTAGACGACATGATTTTGTCCTTGTATTAAAAACTCTAATTGTAGCTTGAGTGATGAGTATTGAGAACAAACCTGTTGGAGTAGACAGATTTATTTACAAATGAATATCTTGTTTATCTATTGCAGCAGATTTGCGTGAGGAAAATAAACTGCTGACTTTGCGAAATAAAGTTTTTATGGCTCTGAATAATCTTGGCAACATATAAACAACAAATATGATAAATGTGATGAGCAAGATTAAAAATAATATGGGATGATTGAGTGCCGCCCATAAACCCGCGAATACTGCGATGTCTTCTGCAAATGAGGCGGTCCAGTTAGACACCGGCTCTGGTGAGGTGTTGATGATCAGACGTGAGCTGGCTTTGGTTAAATGTGCTCCACTAGTGATGGTAGCTCCCACAATGGCGGCAG
>CAYPHQ010000002.1:0-16882 GCA_964410595.1 uncultured Thiotrichales bacterium | reverse complement strand
AATTCAGCCGCCAAACCGACTTCGCCAACCATGCCTGCTGCTAATAAGGCGCCTGCAGGAATACGTATGAAAGTGTGAACAGCATCCCAGCTGGAATCCACTCCAGGGGTTTTGTCAGCGACAAATTCCACCATATACATTAGCCCTGAGGCCATGATTACCAAGGGATCAGACAATACTGCAAGTTCCACTGGCAACTCAATATAGCCCATTTGACTCATGAACCCTAGGCTAAGTAAAGTGGCATATAAATTGATGCCGCTGGCCCAAGCCACACCCATAGTGAGTGCGATCAGTTGTGTTAACTGGGTGTAATGTTCCATAAAATACTCATTCGTATTGGTGCAATGATAGCTTTATGACTCAATGTAACAAGGCTGCTTGTACTAGTGCAAACACTATAGATCTTTAATGCGAAATTTTGTCCTTAAAATAGCGTGTTTAATTTGAAATGAAAGGCATGAAAGGGTAGGGTATCGCCACCAATATTCGAGCCATTGTTATTGATAAAGATTCTCATTTAGAGGCGTATAAATAATGCCTCATCAAGTAAAAAAGGACTTTCGGTGTCAGCGACTTTACCCCAATTTGAAGATCACGATCAGCAAGAACACAAATACACAACCTGCTATATGTGTGCTTGTCGATGTGGCATAAAAGTAACCTTGGAAGGCGAAGAGATTCGTTTTATTCAGGGCAATAAAAATCATCCCATCAATAAAGGTGTGCTGTGTGCTAAAGGTAACGCAGGCATCATGAAGCAAAACTCTCCAGCGAAACTAACACAGCCGATGATGCGTAAAAAAGGGGCTGAGCGTGGAGAGAGTGATTTTGAACCAGTGTCTTGGGATGTTGCTCTTGATTACCTGACAGAGCGTTTGGCTGAGATACGTAAGACTGATCCGAAAAAGCTAGCTTTTTTTACTGGTCGTGACCAAATGCAAGCTTTAACAGGTTTCTGGGCGACCCAATTCGGCACTATCAATTGGGCAGCTCATGGAGGTTTTTGTTCAGTTAATATGGCCGCGGGTGGTTTGTACACAATCGGTCATGCATTTTGGGAATTTGGTGATCCTGACTGGGAACACACCAAATACTTTATGTTGTGGGGAGTAGCGGAAGATCATTCATCTAATCCAATTAAGATTGGACTAGAAAAGATTAAACGTCGTGGTGCTAAGTTTGTCTCCATCAATCCTGTCAGAACAGGTTATCAAGCCATTGCGGATGAGTGGGTGCCAATTAAGCCTGGAACTGACGCGATGTTGGCACTATCTATGGTGCATGTATTATTGAAGAACGATCTATTTGATTGGGAATTCATTGTTCGATATACCAACTCACCTTATTTAGTTATGAACACGCCAGGTGAAGTCGGTGATGGTATGTTCTATCGTGATGCCGATGACAAGCCACAAGCATGGGACATGGAGAAAGAAACTTTTGTCGATGCCAATCAAGCGGATATTAAACCGGCCCTTTTTGGAGAATATACGACTCCTGAAGGCAAATCTGTTAAAACCGCTTTCACGGCTATGGCAGAGGCTTACTTGAGTGATGAATACTCGCCTGAAAATGCTGCCAAAATTACCGGTGTGGATGCTGAGTCTATAGAGCGCATGGCACTAGAAATGGCTCATGTGGCATTTGAAGAGACCATCGAAATTAATTGTGAGTGGACAGATTGGGCCGGTCGTAAGCACGATAAGTTCATAGGACGCCCAGTGTCTATGCATGCTATGCGGGGAATCGCGGCACACTCTAATGGTTTCCAAACTTGTCGTGCCATTCATATTTTGCAAGTGTTACTGGGTAGTGTCGATTGTCCAGGAGGCCATTTGGCTAAGCCGCCTTTCCCAAGACATGTGGTGCCGCCAATTAAGCCGGCTAAACCACAAGCTGCGGGTGAGCCCTTAAAGAGTCCGCCACTAGGATTTCCGACTAGCCCTGAAGACTTGGTTATCGACGATGATGGTAATCCACTACGAATCGATAAAGCTTATTCGTGGGAAGCACCGATCGCTAACCATGGTCTGATGCATATGGTTATTACCAATGCTGTAAATGGTGATCCGTACCCAATCGACACGTTGATTTTATTCATGGCGAATATGAGTTGGAACTCGACTATGAATACTTCCAATGTGCGCGATATGCTGTGTGCTAAAGATGAAAACGGTGAGTATAAATTACCTTTTCTAGTGGTCGCTGATGCATTCCACTCTGAGATGACAGCTTTTGCTGATTTGGTGCTACCTGATACTACTTACTTGGAACGATATGACACGATCTCAATTCTAGATCGCCCTATCTCTGAGCCTCACGCCGTATGCGATGCAATTCGTGCACCGATTGTTGAAACTGGACGTGATGTGCGTTCATGGCAAGAAGTACTTGTCGATCTGGCAACGCGCTTAGATTTTCCGGCTTTCAAAAATGAAGATGGATCTGCCAAGTATGCAGATTACAAAGATTTCATCATTAATTATGAAAAAGCCCCAGGCATGGGTTTCCTTGCTGGATGGCGTGGTAAAGACGGTGAGAAAAGTCTGCGCGGTGAGCCTAATCCGAAACAATGGGAAGCTTATGTAGAAAATGAGTGTTTCTTTGAGTATCACTTACCACCTGAGCATCGTTACTACCGTTTTGCTAATAAGGGGTACCTTGAGTTTGCAAAAGAGGCCGGATTTATCGGTAAAGATGACCCTATTGTGATGGAGTTGTATTCAGAGTCATTACAAAAATTCCGTCTCGCAGGGCAAGGTCTCTATGATGGGCCTCAGCCAACAAATGAATTTGATAAAGAACGCTTGAAAAAATACTTCACTCCATTTCCAGAGTATTATCAACCGCTGGAGCAATCGCAAACTTCCAGTGAGGAATACCCTTTTTATGCCATCACGCAACGCCCGATGATGATGTATCACTCATGGGATTCTCAAAATGCATGGTTGCGACAGATCCTTGCGCAGAACTTCATGTATATGAATCGTGCTAAAGCTGAGTCTATGGGCATTGAAGATATGTCTTGGATTTGGGTGGAGTCAAAGACCGGTAAGATTCGTGTGCAAGTGAAACTTATGGAAGGTGTAGAAGAAAATACTTTATGGACATGGAATGCCATTGGTAAGCAAAAAGGCGCTTGGGGTCTAAAACATGACGCTAATGAATCTAACGATGGTTTCTTGTTGAATCATCTCATTAGTGAGCATCTTCCAGAGAGAGATGGTTCGCGTCCAATCACTAACTCAGATCCTGTTACAGGGCAGGCTGCTTGGTATGACTTGCAAGTAAAAGTGTATGCAGCCACTGAGGGTGAAGTCGGGACATGGCCAACTTTTGACGCCGTGAAATCTTTGCCTGATGCCAAGAAATCAGTCGATAAATTGCAATACCACACGCATAAGCCGGTTGGATTACACCGATCTTTCAAGGATATTTTGACGCGTGGCGACACAAAAGGAAGTAAATAATGAAATTAGGATTGGTTATCGATTTAGATACATGTGTGGGATGCAACGCCTGTGCAGTCGCATGTAAACAATGGAATACCTCGGGCACAACGGGCCCGTTATCGGACTTAGAGCCATACGGTAAGGATCCGACAGGTGTTTGGTTTAATCGTATTCGCAACTATGAGGTAGGTGATTATCCAAATAACAAAACTGTTCACTTCCCAATGTCATGTATGCACTGTGAAGATGCAGCGTGTGTCACGGTTTGTCCTACCGGCGCTTCTTATAAGCGTGAAGAAGATGGCATCGTTTTGGTCGATCAAGATAAATGCATGGGTTGTAATTACTGTGCGTGGGCTTGTCCTTACGGTGCGCGTGAATTGGATCGTGAAGAAGGCGTGATGAAGAAATGTACACTATGTGTTGATCGAATTTATGATGACAACTTGCCTGAAGACGAGCGTAAGCCTGCTTGTGTGCTTACCTGCCCATCTCACGCTCGTTATTTTGGTGATTTTGATGATCCCAACTCGGAAGTGTCTGTTATATCGCGTGAGCGTGGTGGCGAATCATTGATGCCAGAAATGGGCTATGAACCGGTGAATAAGTACTTACCACCACGAGCAAAAACACATGTACAGAAGTACGTCAACGATACTAATCCGATCAGCAAGGTAAAAGATTGGGTTAACCGTTTGGTTTCGCGTTAAGTCTCTACGTAATAAGAACAATAAGGAAACACAATGCATCCAGCATTTTCAGTTATATTTTTCACGGTAACTTCTGGTGCCGGTTATGGTTTGTTTGCCATCACTGCCCTTTATCATGGTTTATCTGAGCATCAGGTAATGAGTTCCGAGCAAATACTTCTTTCATCAGGTATCGCATTAGTCTTGATAACTGCGGGTCTGATTTCATCGACATTTCACTTGGCGAATCCTAAAAACGCATGGCGCGCTATCAGCCGTGTGCGTACATCGTGGTTAGCGCGTGAGGGTTTGTTAGCGATTTTGTTCTATCCTATCGCATTGGCATATCTGTATTTAGTGTGGAGTAATGCTGCGGGTGCTGTGCTGACTGGAAGTGCCATATTGACGGCAGTCTGGGCGATTGCCACAGTCTTCTCTACCGGTATGATATACGCCTGCCTCAAGACCATACGGCAGTGGAATAATGCGTTAACGCCAGTGAATTATATTTTGTTAGGCGTCATGTTAGGCGCCATCATCTATGCCTTAGTCGCCTCTTTGGGTGAAGGTATGACACAAGGTGTTATCACCACTAGTGCTTATATTATTGGATTGGCAGCACTTTCTAAGTGTGTATATTTTTTCTGGGTGGGCGTACCTGCAGGGTCTACCATTAATACTGCGACATCTTTCACCAATAGCATGGTCAGGCTACTAGACGTGGGTCACACAGCGGGTACATTTTTAACTGATGAGTTTGGTTATCAAGTGGCTCATACGCGTTTGATTGCTTTACGTTGGGTGGTGGCTATATTTGCCTTTGCTCTACCTGCAATTATGGTGTGGATGAGTTTGTCGACACTTTCTGTGACTACCGCCTATAGCGTGGCCTTACTCAGTGCTTTTGCTGGCGTGGTGATTGAGCGTTGGTTATTTTTCGCTGAAGCGCGTCATGTCGTGAATCTCTATCATGGTTCTCAACAGTGCTAATTTAAGTCGATACAAAGACAAATTATAAAAAAGGCGCGTTCAGCGCCTTTTTTAGTGGTGACTATATGAAATTCAAAAAGTGTCTTAGTTAGTTACAAACCAAAGTAATGACTTAATTGAGTTGACTGCCTGAAAATATTTTGTCTATTTGCTGAAAGTCTTTTTTCCAAGCGATGAACGAGTCAGCAATTATCTGCTGATTAGTTTTCATCTCTTGCACATCTTGCGACCAAACTTTGCATTGAGTGTCGCTCACTAGAGAATAATCACAGACATACTTAACAATTGCTTGGGTAGTTTTAATGTCATCACAAGCATGACTATCTGTGCATACCAATAAGCCCAGCATTGCCATAGATAGATATTTCATCGCAGACCTCCATAATAAAAATGTGTACCCAAGAATCTGCAAATTCGATGCCAGTTTTTTTAATGCGTGCAGGATATATCTGCATTGGTTGAAAACAAGGATTTATCAGGGTTAGCAGATAGTTCTGAAATTTACCTAATCGAAAAGGTTGAGCGTATTGGTCAAATAAGCCCTTGCTTAGCGCAAGCATGAGCGATTTTTGTGCAAATACTGATGAGAATTAAAAAATTCAAATACAGGTTGAGTCAGCCCGAGTCGATAATATTGGTAGATTCTTTCAGTACACTGCTAATTCAGTGAGAGTTTAGCGCTTAGGTGTGAGATTGATGTGAATAGTTTGATCTTCAAGCTTTACAGGGTAGCAACGTAATGGTTCGTCAGCTGGTTCTTCAGAGGGTTCGCCTGTCACCACGCTGAACCAACTGCCATGTAAAGTGCACTTGACTTTATCTTCGCGCAGGCAGCCTAGAGATAGGGATGAGTCTTCATGCGTACAGGTATCATCCACCGCATAGATTTGTCCATCCACATTAGCCAGAAGTATAGGGCCATGATCTGGCAAACAGATTTTTTTGGTATGGCCGGGTTTAAGCTCAGATAATTGAGCGACTGCAATATAACTTTCATTCATAACACCATCATTTAAAAATCATTCATATCTGTCAATAACACTGATGGGTGTACAGTAAAATAATTAACATGCACTTAAATCATTATGAACTTATCCTTACGTGAATATTTGCATGTTGTACAAGTAATGCTCTAATGCGTTTTAATTAATAATTAGTAAGAGTCAAACTTATGCCGTATTTTGTATTCCATCTAAGTAAAGGCACTAATGGCCAGATCAGAGACATAGAATTGCAAGATCAATTCGAAGACTATAAGCAAGCGAAGCTATATGCGCGTACTCGCCGAGAGGAACTTCAACTGAAAGATCCTAGTGATATAAAAATTATGTTTTCAGAACATGTAGATCATGCTGAACATCGTTTGCTAGAAAATCGTGATGCACCCATATTGAGAGAATGGGAAAAATAAATTTATCTTCATATGGACGAAAAAGAATATAGATCCGCTTATGACGATATTAATCCGCTGCGCTGTGTGTTTGAAAAAGCTATAAATTCACGCATATGTAACTGTTCGCGTGCGATACGCTTCAATCTGGCAGATCGTGAGGGTGTATCATGTCAGGATGATATGGCGCAAAAAAACTGTGTGAATTTGCTTAGTTTATTACGTGATAATGGACGATTTTTATTACAACAAACCACAATAGAGGGGCAGTTACCCCATAATGCTGAGATAAAGATACAGAACGGAGGTATTCAGGGGTTGCTGAGTGTAGTGTCTACAAGGGCCACGACTATGCCATCTAAACATGCTGTATCAAGTAAACACCCAAAAGATACTTCTTCAAATACTTCACCTAATGAACATGATATTGCAGGTTTGGTCACTGCTGCTGTACAACAATACCAATCTCTAGAGCAGTTACCCTACAGCGACATTATGCAAGCAGTGTCAGCTTTTCAAACGCGCCGCAAAAAACGCAAGAAAACACAATAACAGCCATACAATACGCTCAATTGAGTGATCAATACTGCACTCAGTGGTAGCGTAGTGTGTTATGCATTATTACTATTAAACTCTCTGGCGAACATGGCCCATACGGCCAAAAAGAATGCAGCGATAACAGGTCCTAATACAAATCCAGAAATTCCAAGTAAGGTGATGCCACCTAGCGTGCTGAGTAAAATTAAATAATCAGGCATTTTTGTATCACGGCCCACTAGGATAGGTCTGAGAATGTTGTCTACAGAACCGATGACGAATGCGCCGATTAGAAATAGGATGAGAGCTTTGATGATCAAGCCATTAGCTAATAAAAATAATACTGCAGGAAACCAAATCAGGGCTGAACCTATGGCCGGTAATACAGACAATAGTGCCATTGCAACTCCCCAGAGTAAGGCGGAGTGCAATCCCAATAAGGCAAATGTTATGCCTCCCATTGCTCCTTGAACGGCGCCGACGACTAGAGTGCCTTTGATCGTTGCTTTTGATACCTCGGCAAATTTATTCAGCAGTTGACGCTCATTGTCATCACCAATGGGTAACACGGTAATGATGGTATTTACTAGTTGTTTGCCATCACGTAGAAAGAAAAATAATAGATATAGCATAATGAAAAAGAACAAGGCGAAGCGCATTGTATTTTGACCAAATGTGAATAAATGTGCAGCAAACCACTGTCCACTCGAGATCGCAGAGGCCGAGATATTAGCTTTGATCTCCTCAATGTCCATACCCAATTGTTCAGTTAAGGTACTCACCATAGGTAGCTTATCTTGTAACCAATAAATTGTATAAGACACATCAATTTTCCCCGATGAGATGGCCTCATATAAACCTAAGCCCTCGCTAGCTACTGCGGTCAATAGAAATAGACTGGGAGCAATGACAGCGAATAAGATCAGCAATAAGGTGAGCAATGCGCTGCGATTCTTGTGTTCTGGACTATGCTGTGCGAATCGCTCATGCATAGGTTGGAATAACACCGCAAGGGTCACCGCCCATAGAATTGGCTGGAAAAATGGCATCATCATGGCAAAGAAAGCCAAATTGGAAGCCAGCAGTAAGCTGAAAAAGAAGGCGTTTTTAATCATTAATAGCTCTCATTGTTAAAGTGCCTAGCAGAGTGTGGGGCGTTGATATTGGGCTCTAGTGTAGCTGATGTGCTGCGACAGGTCGAAAAAAGTAGGGAAAAAACTTAGGATAATCAGATAGCTATAGCTTGTTTGGGGATTGATTAGGGGTAATTGTTGTTTTATTAAATTAGATATTGCTTATATTATAAAATTCTATTATTCTTCTATATATAAACTTTAACCACCTTGCCGGAGAAACATTAATGTTTGGTAATTCAATTTTTTGTAAATATGCCGCTGTAGAGACTTTTGTATTGATTGTGAGCTTAGCCGCTATTTTCTCAGCAGCCATAATTTTGTTCTAAATAACCTCCTCCTCTTGTAGTTAAGAGCTTAGCCAGCATCTAACATGCTGGCTTTTTTTTGGCCATTAATTACTAAGTTTAGAATACTGTTGAGCTGAGTTCGTTAACGGCAGATAACATGTCTGGGTCATCCGTTAATGCTTGAGAAATAGAACTACGACATGCAGTAACAGGGTTCACGCCGGTGTTGATCAATTTACCCGCATGAACTAGCAGGCGAGTACTGGCTCCCTCATCGAGACCGCTGCCTTTAAGGTTGCGTGTCATTTGAGCAAACTTGACCAATTGTTTGGCCGTTGTGGCATCAATTCCTGTCTCAGTCTCGATAATTTTCTGTTCGGTTTCTGTATTAGGATAATCAAACTCTAATGCCACAAATCGTTGGCGAGTGCTTTGTTTAAGATCTTTGAGCACACTTTGATAGCCGGGGTTATAAGATATAGCCATACAAAATTCTGGGGGTGCTTCGATCAGTTCACCAAGCTTTTCAATAGGCAACACGCGGCGATCATCACATAGAGGATGGATGACAACTGTAGTGTCTTTTCGCGCTTCGACGACCTCATCAAGGTAGCAAATACTGCCAGAACGAACTGAACGGGCCAGTGGGCCATCTACCCATACAGTTTCACCACCAGTCACTAAGTATCTTCCGACAAGATCAGATGCCGTTAAGTCGTCATGACAGGAAACTGTAATGAGTGGGCGCTGTATTTTCCAACCCATATACTCCATAAAGCGAGTTTTACCGCAACCGGTTGGCCCTTTGAGTAGGATCGGTAGTTGATTTTTGTAGGCCGCTTCGAAGACCTCAACTTCATCAGAGACAGGCTCATAATAGGGTTCTTTATCGACAAAATATTCTTCTGGTTTGTAGCTTTTAGCGTTATCAGTGGTGTTCATAGTTATAGCTTTAATAGGTGGTGTGTGTGCTACATCGGCAGCAATAAATAAACATGAGTCATTACACTAACTCATTGGCTTTTGCATGCGCAAGCAATTGTCATGAACAAGTGAATATTCGAGAAATGAAAATCTATCAACAGTATGATTGACTCATGGTTTATAAGTAAGTAAGTTACTTCAAATAATCTATTTTAATCAGTACATTAATTACCAATAGAAGCCCAAAGATATGAGAAGTGCAGCACAACAAGCGTTAGAGATAGAACAGGGCTCCAATCATCCTCTAGCAAATCAAGAAATGTCAGGTTCGGACATTATCGTGCAAGTATTAGCACAAGAACAAACCGATGTTATTTTTGGTTATAGCGGTGGTGCTATCCTGCCCACTTATGACGCGGTGTTTCGTTATAACAAAGAGACCAATGATGCTATGCCTCTTATTGTACCGGCGAACGAACAGGGTGCGGGCTTTATGGCTTCTGGCTACGCACGTGCGAGTGGCAAAGTTGGTGTGGTGATGGTGACTTCAGGCCCGGGCGCAACGAATACGGTTACTCCTGTGCGTGATTGTATGGCTGATTCTATCCCTATCGTCGTGATTACAGGTCAAGTACCTACTGCAGCGATCGGCAGTGATGGCTTCCAAGAAGCGCCCATTGCAAACATCATGGGTGCGGTTGCAAAACATGTATTTTTGGTTACCGATCCAGAAAAGCTGGAAGATACTATGCGCACTGCATTTGAGATTGCACGCACAGGTCGACCAGGGCCAGTAGTCGTAGACATCCCAAAAGATGTGCAAAATTGGGTGGGACTATTTAAAGGCCATGGACGCTTGCCTGTTCGTGGCTATCGTGAGCGCATGCATCAGTTAATTTCGTCTGAGTTAAGCGCCGACAAATGCAAACAATTTTATGATGCTTTGAGTCAGGCTAAGCGACCGCTGATTTACGCAGGCGGTGGTGTTATCAACGGCGAAGCCTCGCAAGCAATGCGTGAATTTGCCGATGCATTTCAAATACCAGTGGTAACAACATTGATGGGCATTGGTGCGTATGACACCTCGCGTGAGCGTGCCTTACACATGTTAGGTATGCATGGAACGGCATTCGCAAATTATGCCACTGATGATTGTGATTTTCTTATCGCATTAGGTGCGCGTTTCGATGATCGTGTAGCCGCCGTGCCAGATAAGTTTGGGCCGAACGCTAAATATATTGCTCACTTTGACATTGATCCATCTGAAATTGACAAAGTTAAATCGGTTAATTGGCATCATGTTGGCCTGATGCCAGAAAGTCTCAATCATTTACTTCATTACGGAAAAGAGACCTATGATTTTAAAGCTGATTATTCAGATTGGCATCAACATGTCGCTGATCTGAAGTCTAAGTATGCGATGAATTATGATAAGGAAAGTGAAACCATTCAGCCTTATGCCGTGATCGAAGAAATTAACAAATACACCAAAGGTCAGGCGATTGTTAGCACAGGTGTTGGCCAACATCAGATGTGGGCAGCACAGTATTTTGACTTTGCTCATCCTCGTTTGTGGTTAACGTCTGGCAGTATGGGTACTATGGGATTTGGTTTGCCAGCCGCGATCGGTGCGCAATTTGCTAAGCCACAATCGATGGTCATCAACATTGATGGGGATGCCAGTATTCGCATGAATCTGGGTGAATTAGAGACCTGTACTACCTACGATTTACCGGTGAAGACGGTCGTATTAAATAACTTTGGCGACGGCATGGTGAAGCAATGGCAGAACTTGTTTTTCAAAGGGCGTTTGTCGGCCAGTGATAAGTCTTTACACAAGAAGAATTTCGTCAAATCAGCGGAATCCGATGGTTTTGAATATGCTGTGAGACTGGATAAGAAATCAGATCTGCCAAGAGTAATTAAAGAGTTTGTTGATTTTCCCGGGCCGGCATTTTTAGAAGTGATAATTGATCGTGATGCGGGCGTTTATCCCATGGTCGGTCCTGGGATGTGTTATCAAGAAATGATTACTGGTGATCATATACCCTCGCGTGATGCCAGCAAGGACAGAACCGAAGTGGATTCTTCAGAAATGTTTTGAGGTATGTATAGGGCACTGACTATTGATGAAATCATCAATGAAGGTGAATAAAAAAGGCTCCTTTAAGGAGCCTTTTTTTGTTAGCTACTCGTATTGTGTGGATTAAAGCTAGAAGTCGTCAATTACAACGTTGTTTAACTTGTTAGCCTTGATGTCATCCACAGTAGGTAATAGCGTGGCTGCAATCAAGGATTGACCACAGTTACTCTTCTTCGTGTGCATACCGTTCAACCACGCTTTAATATTTGAGCGTGAATCGATCATGTCTGGTGCAGCTAAATGAATGAGATGGCAGGTTGCCGTCCAATGCAGGTCGGCCATGGTGTAGTTTTTACCACCAATGTATTTATCCTTACCTAACAACTCATTTAAGTCATCGAGTAGCGGGTTTAATGCTTGTTTGGCTGCATCTACTTTTGCGCCATCATTGGTGCCAGAACAGATGGCCTCGTCGACTAATGTTAGAACGCTAGTATTAGATTGAGCACGCGACTTGTCGATCCACATCTCTTGTTCTGATGCCATTGTGATGTTCTTAGGAATCAGTGAGAAGCCGAGACCACGTGCATTGATATACTCAGTAATAGCTTTACTACCGGTGGTGAAATAATCATTTTCTTTCAGTGCAGGAGCCATGCCGAATTCGGCTACTGAGGTGAAAGCATCTGAGGTGAGATCATCCATAGTTATGGCGCCACAATTCATTTCCATGCCTTGTTCTGCTGCGATCAAGATACACTTGAGTGTCTCAGCACAATAAGGAGCGCCCAGCAGCTGAAGTACATATTGAGTTTTTTTCATATCACCAGATAGGCCGTATTCACCTGCACCATCATCGGCAATTGCTCTTTGATCAAATAAATCCATAGTGTTATTCCTTTAAAAAGATGTGATGTTTAGCTGAGGTGACTCATGTAGCTGGCACGAAGATTCTCTGGAATATTTTCTTCTACACGCCCCAACCAAGTCTCTACATTAGTAAGTCCTGAGGGTAACTTACCGGCCTTTTTTAAACACAGGATGCTGGCTGCAACAGGAGCATCAGCTTGTGTTAAAGGTCCGACAAGATAGTCTTGTTCAGCTAATATTTCGTTCATGCGCGCAGTGACTTGATCTACTTTTTCATTGTTATCAAGTAAGGATGAGCTCACTTCTATCCACCGGTTTTGATCACCAAGGTGACGTGCTTTTTTAGGTCGCAGTGGAGCACCTTCACCGCGCACATCAAGATATGTTTCAATTGCGCTTTCTCCAACCAGTGTGACAGGTCCGTGGGTAAGGGTGACGTTATCGGCATCATTCATTGTGATTTCCATAGAAACCTTACGTACGCCTGCGGTCATGATACATTTAGCTGTTGCAGCCGTTGCCGGACCGGAGAGCGTGTAGGTGTCATTTGCACCCGCGGCTGCGGTTTTTTCTTTCTTTTTGCCGAATCCAAATAGGCCCATGTTATTCCTCCATAATTAATAGGGGTAAAGGTGATATTAGGTTTTGTCTGCCTTTTGTCTAATAATTTGCACTGAATTGTCTGCGTTTGTACAAAACACACAAATAAATCAGTATTTTGTTATCCTTTTGTACTAGACAAGCATGTGTAGAATATGCTTTTTTGAGTGCAAAATCAATTTAAAGTCTTGATATATATCAATAAACAACCATTCATTGTTTATGGAGTTTGGAAACTTGTATGTTGTGATGTTTAATTTATGACAATAATGTTAGCTCACTGATGGGGTAGTTTTAATTGGTATTTACCTTTACTCATAGTAAGTAAAAAAAGAGATGGAAAATGTCTAAACTAAAAGGAAATGACTTCAACGCTATGGGTAAGTGGATGATGATTCTGATGTGGATTATCGGTATTGCTTTGTTGACGCATTTTTTTTCAAAGATCCTCGATCATAAGAACAATCCTAATCAGAACCCTAGCACCTTGGAACTGGAGGACGGCAGCAAGCAAGTGGTGTTAAAAGCCAGTCGCCATGGTCATTATGTCGCGAGTGGTATGATTAACAATGAGCGCGTATTGTTTTTGCTTGATACAGGAGCAAGCTTTGTGGCTGTTCCAGAGCATGTTGCTCAGCGTTTGAGACTGAAAAAAGGAACGCCTATGCCAGTCATGACGGCCAATGGACGTATTACCACTTACAATACCCGATTAGATAGTATTAGTCTCGGTGATATCAAGTTGTATGATGTGCAGGCTGGTATTAATCCCCACATGAAGGGTGAAGAAATTTTGTTAGGCATGTCTTTTTTGAGAAATTTATCTATCACGCAAGAAAATAATACTTTGACTATTCGCCAATAAGATATTTGCTTGAATTTATGTGATCGGTTCAATTGATTGCTTGCACTAATATCCATGGTTTAACTACCACACACCAAACTTCAGCATCTTGTTGATGCCAAAGCTTGGCTTGATGATTGAAATCACGACTGAGTTGCTTGGACTCCACTAATGATGTTACATCGGCAGTTTCATTAATTGAGAGTGAGTAGGCAACGTCGACTAAATTTAAGTCGCTATCAACTAAGACGAGTTTGCCTTGAGCATAAAATTTTTCCAGTGATTGCCATTTGATGGTGGCTGTTTCTGCCAATATCTTAGCTTTTTCCTCAGCGATTAATTGCTCTAGATCAGACATGATGATTTCATTCTTGATGATGGTTGGCACTGATCAAACTTGGAAAGCTTTGAGCTTTTTAGCCACTGATATATTTTTCAGACGCACGTACTGAGGTAATCCATTTTTGTATGGAGGATGATCTTCACCTTTAATCAATGGGCTTAGGTAAGTGCGGCAACGTTGTGTGATACCAAACCCATCTTTAGTGATATAACTTTTAGGCATCATTTTTTCGACATTAGCCACACGTGCTAATGATGTCTGACCTATGGTCCAACGATATGGAGAGTTTGAAGTACGGACAATAGTTGGCATCACCGCAGTCTTGCCTTTTAATGCAAATTCTACAGCTGCTTTGCCTACGGCATAAGCTTGGTCAACATCGGTCTTGGAAGCAATATGACGAGCGGCACGTTGCAAGTAATCCGACACTGCCCAATGATACTTAAATCCTGTTTCGTCCTTAATCATTTGAGCTACTACAGGAGCAACTCCGCCTAATTGTTTATGGCCAAAGGCATCTACACTACCCGCGTCTGCTAGAAAGGTGCCATCTTTGTAACGCGCACCTTCCGAGACCACGATGGCGCAGTAGCCATAATCTGCTACACATTGCTTAACTCTTTTCATAAAGGCTTTTTTATTAAAAGCCACTTCAGGGAAAAGAATAATATGAGGAGCATCACCCTCTTTTTCAGCGGCTAAGCCACCCGCTGCTGCAATCCAGCCAGCATGACGACCCATTACTTCCATTACGAATACTTTGGTAGAGGTTTTAGCCATAGAAGCGACATCGAAACCGGCTTCTCTAATTGATACCGCAACATATTTTGCGACTGAGCCAAAGCCAGGGCAATTGTCTGTCACTGGCAAGTCGTTATCGACAGTTTTAGGAATGCCGATACACTGAATGGGGTAACCTAATTTTTTACTGATTTGTGAAACTTTGTTGGAAGTGTCTTGCGAGTCACCGCCACCATTGTAGAAGAAGTAACCGATATTATGAGCCTTAAAGACTTCAATAAGGCGTTCATATTGTAGGCGACTTTCTTGATAACTTTTGAGCTTGTAGCGGCAAGAGCCAAAAGCGCCTGATGGCGTATATTTAAGTGCTGCAATTGCACGTGTACTTTCCTTAGAGGTATCAATTAAGTCTTCGCTTAGGGCGCCTATGATGCCATTACGTCCAGCATATACTTTACCTATTTTGTCTTTATGCTTGCGCGCAGTTTCTATCACTCCGCAGGCACTCGCATTAATAACTGAGGTGACGCCTCCGGATTGCGCGTAAAATGCATTCTTTTTGCTCATGGTTTGTCCTTGTGATGGTTACAATGTGTCTGCGCCAATAATGACGACACTACGTAGATACGGTGCTGATAATTGTCTGTACTTAATAATAACGTATGTAGTAATGCTACTCATCTTTGTGTCAATATGAATGAAACTATAATAGTTTTTAGGGCTCATTTGACGCTGGATTATTTCACAAACAGGTTTTGCTGTGCGACTATTTGCGCCTGAGATATTTCGTGAAGTACAGCTTTTGATTTATTAGTAATATGAACTAGCTATATCTGCCAGTCATTCAAAGCTCAAACATAATTATAAAAACTTAAGGATTAAGGAGACAATACCAATGCGAGTAATTTTATTAGGCGCCCCCGGTGCTGGCAAAGGCACACAAGCCAATTTCATAAAAGAGCATTATGGTATTCCGCAGATATCCACCGGTGATATGTTAAGAGCAGCGGTTAAAGAGGGGACAGAACTGGGTTTGGCGGCTAAGAAAGTCATGGATGCTGGTGGTTTGGTGTCAGATGAAATTATTCTTGGTTTAGTGAGTGAACGAATCCAACAGACGGATTGTGCCAATGGATTTTTGTTTGATGGCTTTCCGCGCACGCTTGCTCAGGCTGAAGCCATGAAAGAGCAGGGGGTAAAAATAGATTTTGTGGTTGAGATTAATGTGAGTGATGAGGAAATTATCAAGCGCATGAGTGGGCGATGGGTACATCCTAGCTCAGGTAGAACTTATCATATTATTTACAATCCACCCCGTGTGGCAGGCAAGGATGACGAGACAGGAGAGGACTTAATTCAACGAGAGGATGATAAAGAGGATACTGTTCGGGAGCGTCTGCGTGTTTATCATGAACAGACCAAGCCTTTATCGGATTATTATATGAATTGGTCTAAACAATCTGAAGACAGTTCATCTGGAGCGGTGCCAATCTATGTCACAGTCGATGGTATTGGCCAAGTTGACGAGATCAAGCAACAAATCTTAGCAGTACTGAAATAGACTATTCACTGTATGGATGTCATTTTATTTATTGTTCTCTTACTAGCGCTTGTCTGGTTTTGGTTTGATGGCACTCGATCACGCGAGTTAACCATTCGCTACTGTCAGTCATTTTGTGCTCAAAATCATGTGCAGTGGTTAGATCAGTCCATACATCAAAAAAAGATCTTCTTAACCCGTAAAAATGGACGAATTCAATTGCGTCGTTTCTACGCATTTGAATTTAGCATCGATAGCACTGATCGCTACAACGGGGTGGCTATAGAGTGTCAAAATAAGATTGAGTATCTGTCTTTACTGCACCCAGACGGAGAAATAATTCATGGTCGAATACAATCCAATGTGTTGGGGCGTTATGGATAAGTATAATGGTGCATAGAAGACGCCAAGGCAAACCTACTAGTTAGCTCGCTAATGAATTCACCATGCTAT
>CAYPHQ010000001.1:0-57021 GCA_964410595.1 uncultured Thiotrichales bacterium | reverse complement strand
AAAGTTATTGACTTACTATGCCCATTCGCCAAAGGCGGAAAGATTGGCCTCTTTGGTGGTGCTGGTGTAGGTAAGACGGTTACCATGATGGAACTTATTAATAACATTGCAAAAGCTCACTCAGGTCTATCAGTATTCGCAGGCGTTGGCGAGCGTACTCGTGAAGGTAACGATTTCTATTACGAGATGGAAGAAGCCGGCGTATTGGATAAAGTAGCCATGGTGTATGGTCAAATGAATGAGCCACCAGGAAATAGACTGCGTGTTGCATTAACAGGTTTGACGATGGCGGAATACTTCCGTGACGAAGGTAAAGACGTATTGATGTTCATTGATAACATCTATCGTTACACACTGGCCGGAACAGAGGTATCAGCACTCTTAGGACGTATGCCATCAGCGGTAGGTTACCAACCTACTCTGGCAGAAGAAATGGGTGTGTTGCAGGAACGCATTACTTCTACTAACTCTGGATCAATTACTTCAATTCAGGCGGTATATGTGCCTGCTGATGACTTGACTGACCCATCACCAGCAACTACCTTCGCTCACTTAGACGCGACGGTAGTACTTTCACGTCAGGTGGCTGAGTTAGGTATTTACCCTGCGGTGGATCCATTGGATTCAACCAGTCGTCAATTAGATCCGTTGATTATTGGTCAGGAGCACTATGACACTGCACGAGATGTTCAAAATACATTGCAGCGTTATAAGGAACTTAAAGATATTATCGCTATTCTTGGTATGGATGAGTTATCAGAGGAAGACAAGCAAGTGGTAACACGTGCTCGTAAAATCCAAAGATTCTTGTCACAGCCATTTAGCGTCGCGGAAGTATTTACTGGCACACCAGGTGAATTAGTACCATTGAAAGAAACGATTGCTAGTTTTCGTGCCATCGTAGATGGTGAGTACGATCATCTACCTGAGCAAGCGTTTTACATGGTAGGTAATATCGAGCAAGTGCTTAAGAAAGCTGAAGAACTATAATTAATACACTATGGCAACAACCATGCAACTTGATATTGTAAGCGCAGAGTCAGAAATATTTTCTGGTGAAGTCACCGCGGTGATTGCTCCGGCGATCATGGGCGATGTCGGAATCTTTCCTAACCACACTCCACTGGTTACACAACTTAAACCCGGTGAAATTAAGATTGAAGTGGAAGGGGAAGAAGATCAACACATTTATGTGTCAGGGGGTATGCTAGAAGTTCAGCCCGACATAGTGACCGTATTATCAGATACAGCGGTGCGAGCTGAAGACCTTGATGAAGCCAAAGCGCTAGAAGCTAGGCAAAAAGCTGAAGAAGCGTTAGCTGATAAGAGTGGACAAATCGATAGTGCGCGTGCCATGGCAGAATTGGCAGAAGCGAACGCACGTCTGCGTATGATTCAAAAAATACGCAAGGGTTAATTACTCAAGTTATCATAGAGAAATGTAAAACTGATAAGGCAGCTTTTTAGCTGCCTTTTTTTTCGCTTATTTTCTATTCAAAACCCAACAACTAGTCCAAAATAGACGATAATTGTTGTTTAATAGTCATATTCAAACGGATTAATTTCAATGTCATTGAATGTTGTGATTCTAGCCGCCGGACAAGGCACACGTATGCGTAGTGATTTGCCTAAGGTATTACATCCTGTGGGCGGTATACCGATGCTGATGCATAGCCTACAGTGCGCACGTGAATTAAATCCCACACAAATCAATGTGGTCTATGGTTATGGTGGGGAGCAACTACAGTCAGTAGTCTGCGATGATGATATCGATTGGTGTCAGCAGAAAGAACAACTTGGTACTGCCCATGCTGTGCAACAATGCATAACAAATTTGCAAAAAAATAGTGAAAGCCAGACGTTAGTGCTTTATGCCGATGTGCCTCTGTTACAAGCCAGTACTTGCCAGTCTTTATTGGCGAGTGAAGCAGATTTAACCATCCTTACGAGCATCAATGAGCATCCAGCAGGCTATGGTCGGATTGTGCGCGATGATGATAATCGAATAAATAGTATCGTTGAAGACAAAGATGCGAGTCCTGCAATAAAAGCAATCACAGAAATTAATTCAGGGATTATTTGCGCCGACACACAATTATTAATTCACTGGTTAGCACAAATTAACAATGACAATAGTCAGCAAGAATACTATCTAACCGATATTGTTGAGTTAGCCGTACAGGGTGCTAAATCAGTCGTGGGGATAAAATGCGAGGATCATACAGAAATAATGGGTGTTAATGATCGCGTACAATTATCTCAGGTGGAAGCGTGTTATCAACAGCGTCGACGTCAGCAACTAATGTTGCAAGGAGTGACCTTGAAAGATCCCGACACCGTTTTTATTGAGGGATATGTTGAAGCAGCGAATGACATTGTGATTGAGCCATGTGTGACGTTACGGGGGAATGTCACATTAGAAGAACACGTCCATATAGGCATGAACAGTGTAATCATTGATGCTCATATTGGAAGAGCAACGGTGGTGCATGCGCATTCTCACATACAACAAGCCAGTATTGGACAAAGTTGTGAGATAGGCCCCTACGCGCGCTTAAGACCAGATACGGTGCTCGCAGATGAGGTAAAAATTGGAAATTTTGTTGAGATAAAGAAAACCCGTATAGATACGGGCTCGAAAATCAATCATTTAAGTTATTTGGGTGACGCACAAATTGGGCGTGAGACTAATATCGGTGCGGGAACCATTAGTTGTAATTATGATGGAGCCAACAAACATAAGACTATCATCGGTGATCATGTATTTATTGGTTCAGACACTCAATTAGTCGCGCCCGTAATAATCAATAACGGCGCGACGATAGGTGCTGGATCGACGATTACCAGTGAAGTTCCTGCTAATAAATTGACATTATCTCGAACTAAACAAATAACCATGGATCATTGGCAACGACCAAGCAAAAAAAATCAGAACGAAAGTAAGAGCTGATCTATGTGTGGAATTATAGGGGCTGTTGCTAATCAAGATGTATCAGATTTGCTGATTGATGGACTGCGACGACTCGAGTACCGTGGTTATGACTCGGCAGGGATTGCCGTATGTGACAATCAATCAATAGAAAGAATTCGACGATGTGGAAAAGTCGAAGCACTTGCGCAACATGTGTTAAAACAACCCATGCATGGACATATTGGGATTGCTCACACACGTTGGGCCACTCATGGAGCGCCGTCTGAGAACAATGCTCATCCTCATATGTCAGTGCAACGATTAGCCATAGTTCACAATGGCATTATAGAAAATTATCAGACCCTTAAAGATCAGCAAACGCAAGCAGGCGTAGATTTTCAATCTGAAACAGACAGTGAAGTGATTGTTCATCAGATTATGCATTATTTATCGCAAGGGGAAAATTTGCATGCGGCTGTAACTAGCGCATGCCAAGACCTGACAGGTACATATGCACTTGCTGTGATCGATCAACAAGACCCTAGCCATATTTTTGCTGCCAGAAGTGGTAGCCCATTAATTATAGCTATTGGAGATGAAATCAATTTTGTGACTTCAGACATTAATGCTGTATTGAAACATACACAAGATTTCATTTATTTAGAGAATGGTGATATTGCTGATATAAGCGCTGATCAAATAAATATTTATGATAGCAATGGTGTAAAAGTAGAGCGTGCTACCAAACATAGTGATCAGTGTATTGCAGATGCTGATAAAGGCGACTTTCCACACTATATGTTGAAAGAAATCTATGAACAACCTCGTGCCGTCACCGATACGCTTGAGGGACGAATTTTCAATGGTCAGGTGTTTGATGAAATATTAGGAGCCTCAGCCACGCCAATCTTGGATGCCACAAAAGCCATACAGATAATTGCTTGCGGCACTAGTTATCATGCCGCTTGTGTGGCCAAGCACTGGTTTGAGGAATTAGCGGGCGTACCATGTCATGCTGAGGTAGCGAGTGAGTTTCGTTACCGCAAGCATATTGTGCAGTCTGGCACGTTATTTGTGACTATCTCTCAATCAGGTGAAACAGCAGATAGTTTGGCGGCTCTGATACAAGCGAAGACTGAAGATTATGTGGGATCATTAGTGATATGTAATGTGCCAGAGAGTTCTTTAGTGCGTGAATCCGATCTTGTATTGATGACTCATGCAGGACCTGAAATAGGCGTTGCTTCTACCAAAGCGTTTACGACACAACTTGTTGCATTGATGTTGCTGGTTATTTTGATTGGGAAAAGACATCAGTTAAGTATACAGATGCATGATGATCTAGTAGCGCAATTATTAAACTTGCCTGCACGCATAAATAAAGTTTTTGAATGTGATGAAGCCATTCAAAAATTAGCATTACGTTATCAAAATAAACAGCATGCTTTATTTTTAGGGAGAGGGTCGCACTATCCTATAGCTATGGAAGGTGCACTGAAGTTAAAAGAAATTTCTTATGTGCATGCGGAAGCCTATGCAGCCGGTGAGTTAAAACATGGTCCCATAGCTTTGATTGATGAAAATATGCCGGTCATCACAGTGGCGCCTAATAATGAATTATTAAAAAAATTAAAAAGCAACATACAAGAAGTGCGCGCACGTGGTGGCGAGTTGCATGTATTTGCAGATGTTTCGAGTGGCTTTGATAATACTGAGCTCATGCAGTTGATAGAAATAGATGCACCAGAAAATGCGGTGGCGCCTATTATTTTCAACATACCCTTGCAGTTATTAGCCTACCATGTCGCGGTGCTTAAAGGCACGGATGTGGATCAACCGCGCAATTTGGCTAAATCAGTCACTG
Organism: uncultured Thiotrichales bacterium; assembly: GCA_964410595.1. Taxonomy (GTDB): domain Bacteria; phylum Pseudomonadota; class Gammaproteobacteria; order UBA4575; family UBA4575; genus UBA1858. The sequence continues at coordinate 52,246 of CAYPHQ010000001.1, read as the reverse complement.
TGGAATAAATTGAGTTTCAATAAAAAGTGGTAACTAGTTTAGCGTTATAAAATTAGGGGAGTGTAAAAAGCTATTATTGAAAAATCATTTTGGCAATTTTTTCTGCGCTGTAAGGTGCCATGCATACACCATAACGATGGTGTCCACAGTTTAGGTAAAGCCCATTCACCTCCGGATGTGCTTCTACAATAGGTAGTTCACTCTCTGAATAAGGACGTAAGCCAGACCAATGGGCACTGACTTTTGCGCGTGCGAGCGCTGGGAGTAATTCAATTGAACGTTGAGTCAGTGTTTCTAAGGCTGTCTGTGTTGTGCTTTGATCAAAGCCAGTATCTTCCAGGGTGCTGCCCGCTAAAATTATGCCATTTTGACGAGGAATCAAATAGTGTCCATTCTTGTAAAGGATCTCTTCAAGTGTTATTTCGGGGCAGTCAAAACTGATCATTTGGCCTTTGATGGGTCGAATTTCTGGCGCGTAAATATTTCCCTGTTGTTGTGATAAAGCGTTCGCCCATGCGCCTGTCGTCCAGATTAATTTGTCACAAGCAATGTAACCCTGTGAGGTATCTATCCCGATGAGGCGCTTGGCCTTTACATGGCATTTTTTAACTTGAGTATTTTCTAACAATTCAACGCCGGTCTGGAGGAGCTTCTTGCGTAATGCTTGGACTAATGCAGCTGGATTTAATTGAGCAATATCAGGAAGGTATAGACTACTGTCATCAGCATGAACATTTATATTATGTTGCTGACACCAGGCTTGGCCCGTTTTTAAATTGTTCACAGAGGCAAAAACACGCATCCCAGGGATGTGGAATTCGATATCTGCGTGCATGTCCTCACGTAAATGCAGTGCAAGACTAGCATATGTCTCGTTCACAACCGGGAGATATTCAAAGATTGTATCGGGGTAGTCCCATGGCAGCAGGGGCGATAATATACCCCCTGCAGCAGATGAACACTGTGCGCCTATTGCACCTTGATCAATAACAGTGATGGGCATGTCAGCAGCTTTTTTGGTCAATATATAAGCGCTATATAGACCAATAATCCCCCCACCTGCAATTAGAACCCTGGATGTGATATTTGATATATGCTCATTGTTCCGTTTGTACATGGCATGTAGGTGAAATAGTTATTTGCTGTAAATGATTGTAAAGATTATTATTGATTACATGTATTTATATGCAGATTAAGTACATAATGCGGCCACTATAAAAATGATCAATTTGGGGATATATATGATCACAATAAGAGAATTTAATAAAGATATCGCGCCTAAAAAACTCAAGGATTTACGTACACCAGTAAAAGACCGTGCTAACTTGCTGATTGATGTCAGTGTTATGGCGCGTCAGATTGGTTATGGCATTAGTAAAAAAGTGTCACGCCATGGCGTGAACTACAATTTATGGCAAGTGTTGGTGACTTTGTGGAGTGAGCACGCGGTCACACCTGCGGCGGTGGCTCAACATCTTCAGGTAGAGCCTGCCACGATTAGTCGTTATTTGGATCAGTTAGAGTCACTCAACTATATTACCCGTGAGCGCAGTAAAACTGATCGACGAGTGGTGGATGTGGTGTTGACTAGTAAGGGTACTAAGGTGGTCAAAGTTGGCCTCAACGAACTTGATGAGTTAGTAAAAAGCCTTTAATAGCCCTGTCTTTACAGAATCTACGACGGTCATAATATGATGGGTATCATGTTTATGGCAGTATCATTCCAGTTGATTGATTTTGACACTATGACGCGCCCCGAAGGCATCATAGTGACATTGTGCTTTACATGCTGTGCATAAGTAAATGGCACAGCATGTAATATGATACTGTCGTGAGATTCTTCGAGCGTCAATGATGCACTTGCCACAATCCATAGTGAGTGACAGTATATTGTTTTTTTAACATACTAAATTCGTATGATAAATTGATTTAGCAGCCGCTGGTGTGCTCAATATTTTTTATTACGTTTATTAGAAAACATTATCCAATAACCTATGAACTAACAATATGCAGATTATAGTCAATGGTCAGCCACATAAATTGGCTGCAGCGACTTCTATTACTGAGTTATTGGTTTCTTTGGGACTGGATCAGCGGCGTATTGCTGTAGAAGTGAATAAAAATGTTATCAGTCGATCAAAACATAGTGCATTTCAACTGTCAGATGGGGACCATGTTGAAATTATCCAAGCCGTGGGTGGTGGTTAAGTCTTATGTCTGAGTCTACAGATAATCAACAACTTCATACACAGGCATTGAAGATTGCCAATTATAAGTTTCAATCCCGTTTGCTTGTGGGAACCGGGAAATATCGCGATTTTCAACAAACACGTGCCGCAATAAAAGCAAGCGGCGCTGAAATCGTTACGGTTGCGTTACGAAGAACTAATATTGGGCAAGATCCCGGACAAGATAACTTGCTCGACTACATACCGATGGATGAATTTACTCTGTTACCGAATACGGCAGGTTGCTTTAATTGTGAAGACGCAATTAGAGTATGTCACTTGGGACGTGAACTCTTAGATGGACACAATTTAGTTAAGCTAGAAGTATTAGCCGATCAAAAAACGCTGTTGCCAAATGTTATTGATACCATTAAAGCAGCAGAAATATTAGTTAAAGAGAACTTTCAAGTGATGGTCTATACCAATGATGATCCGATCGTGGCTAAGCAGCTAGAGGATATTGGTTGTGTTGCGGTAATGCCATTAGCTGCACCGATAGGTTCAGGATTAGGGATTCAGAATCCTTATAACATCCTTACAATTATTGAAAATGCACAGGTGCCTATTTTGGTAGATGCCGGTGTCGGAACCGCTTCAGATGCTGCTATCGCCATGGAGCTTGGTTGTGATGGAGTGTTGATGAATACCGCCATTGCGCAGGCACAAGATCCTATTATGATGGCTAGTGCTATGAACCATGCCATTCAGGCAGGGCGCATGGCCTACTGTGCAGGACGCATGCCTAAACGACGATTCGCATCTGCCTCTTCTCCGCTTGGAGATACTATCGGTTCATAGAAGATGCTGGCAACCAATCTTAAGCGAACTATACGCAGTTTTGTAATACGTGAGGGGCGTTTTACCGATGCCCAAAAGCGAGCACTAAAAGAGTACTGGCCTGCTTACGGTATTGATGCAGATATTCCTGATAATAGTGATTTGAATCACTATTTTAATCAAAGACAGCCACTTATTTGCGATGTGGGGTTTGGTGCGGGTGATTCTCTATTGTCTCTAGCGCAACAAAAGCCTGATTATAATTTTCTTGGTATTGAAGTTTACCGTCCTGGCATAGGTGCCGTACTAAACAAAATACAACAACTAGAAATTAATAATGTCCGCATAGTAAATGCAGATGCTGTTGAGTTCATTGATAAAAAAATGAGTGCCAATCAGTTAGCCGGGATGATGGTGTGGTTTCCAGACCCATGGCCAAAACAGAAACACAAGAAACGTCGCTTGATCCAAAAAGAATTTCTTGAAATGGTTGTGAAATGCATGCAAGAAAATGCAATTTTACATCTTGCTAGTGATTGGCAGCCATACATTAAGTTCATGCATGCTCAGGTGTTGCAATTGCCGAATCAGTTAGAACAGCTTGATGTGGAAATGCATCCCTTGGGATTGCAGCGTCCAGCAACGCGTTTCGAACAAAGAGGGATGCGCAAAGGTCATGTGGTCTCCGATTTGTTTTATCGAGTGTCAAAGTAAGTCAGCATCACTTAATTATTTAGCGGTTACCGAAGTGCATATAGGGCACTGTGATTCAGCATCACAAGGCTCTATTTTTTCTAGTGCGAATCGAATCGCCTGTTGTTCTGTATGATGGAAATGGTCTAACCAAGCATCACTGGCGAAACCTGTTTTTAAGAATACATCCATCACTTGCTTCTTAGTTCGACAGAATAAGAATTCAATATTTAAGCTATGCAAGCGTACGGCCAGTTGATGCAGCATTTCTTCACCAGTGGCATCAATTTCATTAATGCCTTCCGCATCAATAATAATGAAGTTTAAATCAGGCTTAGCAGCGACACGTTCTAAAACCTTTTCTTCAAAGTAACCCGTGTTAGCAAAAAACAGTGGTCCATCAAAACGAATGATAGACATTTTAGGACAGGTTTTAAGAATATTAGCCTCTGCATCTGCTAGTGTCCCGTCTTGTCGGAATGAAAGGATACAAATGCGTGGACGCATGGTGCGATAGATGTATAGAGCCATCGATAAAACCACACCAACTAATATACTTTGTTCTAAATGTGGTGCTAAAGCCAGCGTTAGCAAGAAAGTAATGATCGAAACAATCGCATCATGTTTTTGAACTCTCCATGCATACTTAATAGGCTTAAATTTAATTAGATTAAATACGGCTAAAATAATTACCGCCGCTAGGGTTGGCTGGGGTAGGTGATACAGCAATGGAGTCAAGAACAGCAAAGTCAACATGACTATAATGCCGCTAGCGATGGCTGCAAAACCGGTTTTTGCGCCTGCGCTAAGGTTAATTGCTGAGCGAGAGAATGAGCCAGAAACCGCATATCCTTGGAAAAAACTTGCAGTAATATTGGCCAGTCCCTGCCCGATCAAGCCTTGGTTAGCATCCAGTCGCTGGCGGGTTTGAGCGGCAATCGCTTTGGCGACGGAAATGGCTTCGGTAAATCCAATTAAGCCAATTGTAATTGCACTGATAATTAGCTGTGAGGCGATTTCAAGATCGATCTCAGGCATAGAAAATGCGGGCAGCCCTTGAGGAACAGTGCCAACGACTTTACCACCGGTTTGTTCAAATTTGAGTAACCAAGAGGCAAGCGTAGTAAGGGCAACGGCGGCAAGAACGCCCGGAATTTTGGGTGCGTATTTTTTTAAAAACACCATAATGACAATAGCACCGATACCAAATGCTAATGTTGGCATATGGGTGTTTTGTAAGGCAGCTTCCATTATACGCATTACGGTTTCGTAATGATGTTCAGAGCGTTCGACAGACACTCCGAAAATTTTACCAAGCTGTGAGGTGGCAATAATAATCGCTGCACCGTTGGTAAAGCCGACCACCACTGGATGGGAGAGAAAATCAACAAAGAATCCCAGTTGAAGTAAGCCTAATGATAATTGGAAAATTCCTACCATTAACGCCAGCATGATTGCATAAGCCGCATAATTGGCAGGATCAGTGGCTAATGGGGCTAATGCAGAAGCAGTTAATAGTGAGACAACAGCCACGGGTCCGGTATGAACTTGGCGTGAAGAACCAAATAAAGAAGCCACCATGACAGGTAAAAATGAGGCATATAAGCCATAGTAAGCAGGCAGGCCGGCTAATTGTGCATAAGCCATAGATTGTGGCACTAACACTAATGCAACAGATATTCCCGCGATTAAATCGGCACGTAATACATTTGGGTCTTTGAGTTCACCAATCCATGCACGAAAAGGCAAGATACGTTGAAGTAAACGTTGGGCAATCATATTTAATGAATTCAATGGGCATCCTTTCTAAAAATATCATGACTATATATACCAGCAGACTCACTGGACCCAAGATGATATGCATCAATATAGAACTATATTGATGGCGTGCATATTAGCATATTCTTATTAAATATGGGTTGAAAAAATTGGCGGGCTTATTTAAGTGATTGTTTCTAAGAGAGATGGTTTTGGATTAAGACATGACATTACGAGTGAAGATTATCTTCTATTTCTCGTACGGCGGTCTTTAACCATTGTGCATAGCGTTGTCGACATTGATCGGATGTGATGTCACTCGTGTTAATAACAGGGCCAATTGTTAAGTGAATGGTGCCCGGCGTCTTAAGAAATCCCCTTCTTGGCCAAAGACGACCAGAATCGTGTGCCACAGGTAAAATATTTACTTTGGCTTGTTTGGCTAACATGAAGCCGCCTGCTTTTAAGGGGCGTTCTTCGCCGTAAGGAATACGAGTGCCTTCTGGAAAGATTAAAATATAACGACCTAATTGTAATTTTTCACGACCATCTTTGACGAGCTGTTTAAGTGCGCGCTTACCCTGTTGACGGTTTAACGCGATAGGTTGTGTAGAGGCAATGCCCCAACCAAAGAATGGCACGAACAGTAATTCTTTTTTGATCACCCATGTGAGTGTTGGAAAGATTGAAGGATAAGCCAGTGTTTCCCATGTTGATTGATGATTTGACATGATCACACAGGGTTGATCAGGAATGTTCTCCAGTCCTGTAATTTCATAACGGATACCACAAATGATACGTGCACAGGTTACATTGAATGTGCACCATGAGGACACTATGGCAAAACAAATAGGATAAGGAAATAAACGCGCGATGATACAAGGGATCACCCATAGGCAAGTTGCTACAGTCATAATCACTGTAAACAAGGCTGAGCGGATTATCTGTATCATGGTTATTCCTTAAGCAATGAATCTACTGCGGCATATAAATTATCATAGATCGGCACTTGAGCGGGGATTAGATGTTTATGCAAAGTCGCTTGCCCTTTGCCCGTTCGTACCAATATAGGAAGTGCTTGCGCACTAAGCGCGGCTTGCACATCCTTAAGGGTATCGCCGATGAATGGCGTGACGCTTAGATCAATATTGGCACGTTCACCAATGTCCAGTAGTAATCCGGGTTCAGGTTTGCGTTCTGGACCGTTTAAATAGGGACAGAAGAAAAAGCCGTCAATATGCCCTCCAAGGAGTTCGACTTGTTTAGCCATACTATGGTGGATAGAAAATAATGTCGCATAATCAAACAGTTTTTTTGCTAGACCTGATTGGTTACTAGCAATAAATACTTTCAAACCAGCTTGACTAAGACGTGCTATGGCATCAAAGCTGCCATCGATTGGGCAACATTCATGAGGGCTCTTTACATAGTCAGGACGATCATGATTAATCACACCATCTCGATCAAGAATGACTGCTTGCATAGTCTTTTCTACAAGGGAAAATTTTTAGCTTTGAATGAGTGAGATATCTGCGGTTGCAATAAAAGCCTGATTAACTTTATGCAACAAGGCGATACGATTATCACGCACAGCTATATCGTCGTCCATGACCATGACTTCTTCAAAGAAGCGATCAATGCTGGGGCGTAATTTTGCCAAGGTAGTGAGTGCTTGGCTGTATTGACCGGCATCAAATATGGGCGCAATTTCATTTTCAAGTATGGTGATTTGTTGATAAAGCGTTTTTTCAGCTTGCTGAGAAAACAACCCTTTATCAATGGCAATATGTGATTGGTGATGAGTTTTTTTGAGAATATTCGCTATACGCTTATTGGCGCTAGCCAGACTGGTTGATTCCTCAAGTGTTAGGAATGTGCGAACTGCTTGCACACGTTGATTGAAATCAACCAGGCGTGTGGGTCGAACTGCGCGTACAGATTCAAAGATGTCTTGTTCAATAGCTTGATCTTGGTAATAGGCCCGCATACGTTCCATGATGTATTCAAAAACTTCATCCACTGCTGTATCAACTGCTAACTTGGGTTTGAGTAACTCTCCTGCACTATGTAGCAGTTGTGTTAAGTCGAAGTCCAAATCTGCTTCGATTGACAGGCGTATAATCGCAATAGCTGCACGTCTGAGTGCATAAGGATCTTTTACACCTGTCGGTTTTTTACCGGTGGCAAAAATTCCCACCAAAGTATCTACACGATCACAGAGGGCTACCACTTTGCCAGCCATGGTCGTGGGTAATGCGCCACCTGAGTAGAGTGGCAAATAATGTTCTTCGATAGCCAAACATACTTCGATGTTCTCACCATCATGACTCGCATAGTAGCGACCCATAGTCCCTTGTAACTTCGGAAACTCATTCACCATATCTGTGAGTAAGTCATTTTTACACAGTTGCGCTGCTTTCACCGATGCTTGCTCATTTATATCAAGCATAGTGCATAACTGTGTGGCTAGCTGAGTAACACGCTCAGATTTTTCATGTATGGAACCTAATTGTTTTTCAAACAATATACCGTTCAAGTCTTGTGAGCGATCACTTAGACGTATATCTCTGTCACGTTCCCAGAAAAATTCTGCGTCTTCAAAACGTGGTTTGATAACCCGTTCATTACCCAGCTTTATGGTTTCAGGACGCGAACTTTCGATGTTGGCGATGGTAATAAAATAAGCCAGTAAAGAATTATCCTCGGCATTGAAGAGTGGGAAATAACGCTGTGATTCTTGCATAGTCATAACCAAAACTTCTTTGGGGATGGATAGAAATTTTTGTGAAAATTCACCGACCACAGCCACTGGCCACTCGACTAGATTGGTGACTTCGTCCAGTAATGATTGAGGATAGTGTAATCGTGCATCATGTTGTTGGGCGCATTGCTCTATTTGTTGTTTGATAACCGATTGACGCGTAGCAAAATCAGCTATCACATAAGCGTTTTTTAATGCGTTCACATAATCATCTGCATGCGCTAGTGATATTTTTCCGTTGGAATGAAAGCGATGTCCATAAGTGAAATTGTTGGCAGTGTGCTGCTTGATAGTACAAGGAATGACGCGTGATCCATATAAAATACACACCCAATGTATGGGGCGTACAAATTCAGTGTCACTAGCTCCCCAACGCATTGGTCTAGGGACGGGGAGTTTTTTAAGGCTTTGTTCAACAAACTCTTGCAGCATGTCATCGATGAACTGACCTTCAACACATGATTCAAAATATAACCAAGCGCCCTTCTCGGTCTCTTGAGTTTGTAAGTCCTTCATCTCTACACCGCAGGTCTTAGCAAAGCCCAGGGCAGCTTTAGTCGCTTGACCGTGCTCATCATAAGCGGCTTTAATTGCCGGGCCTTTGCGGGCAACTTGTTGCTGTGGTTGTTGAGCACTGAGTTGCTTAATTTGCACGCTTAGACGACGAGGGGTAACGAAAGGTAACACTTCACGATATTCAAAATGTGCAGCATCAAGCTGTTCACTCAACGCTTGTGCAAAACTGTCACTTAATAGTTTTGCTGCATTGGGTGGTAGCTCTTCAGTACCAATCTCAATCAGTAGAGTATCTTTGTTCATAGTGATTTATTGATTAGACTTTTTGATGAGTGGAAAACCCATTTTTTCACGAGTTTCAAGGTAAGCGGCAGCTACCGCTCGTGCAAGCGTTCTTATTCGTAGAATATATTGCTGACGTTCAGTGACGGAAATTACTTGGCGAGCATCTAATAAATTAAATACATGTGATGCTTTCAACACCTGCTCATAGCTGGGCAGCGCTAATGTTTGTTCAAGTAGGCGCTGACATTCTTTTTCACAGTGATTAAATTCTGCAAATAAAATATCTGTTGCCGCTTGTTCGAAATTATAATGGGATTGCTCCACTTCGTTTTGATGAAAGATATCGCCGTAAGTTAATGAAAAATCATCATGATAATTCCAGACTAAATCAAAAATGCTATCTTTCCCTTGAAGATACATAGCAAGTCTTTCTAAGCCATAGGTGATCTCTCCGGTGACTGGTTGACAGTTGATGCCTCCAACTTGTTGAAAATAGGTAAATTGTGAAACTTCCATTCCATTTAACCAGACTTCCCAACCTAAGCCCCAGGCACCCAATGTCGGTGATTCCCAATTATCTTCGACAAAACGAATGTCATGCTCAAGCGGATCAATACCTAATGTTTGCAGTGATTGTAAGTACAGTTCCTGAATGTTTTCTGGTGATGGCTTCAGTACCACCTGGAACTGATAGTAGTGCTGGCAACGGTTAGGGTTATCACCATAACGTCCATCGGTGGGTCGACGACAAGGTTGAGGATAGGCCGCACGCCAAGGCTCGGGACCGATCGAACGTAGAAATGTTGCGGGATGGAATGTCCCTGCTCCCATTTCTTTGTCATAGGGTTGCATAAGTGCGCATCCTTGATCTGCCCAAAATTGTTGCAGTGTAAGGATGAGAGATTGAAAGCTGATGGACTCAGTCACGGGTTTAGTGTTCAGTGATTACAGCCAAGATTGTAACGCAAGGTTTCCATGATGGGCGTTTTATTTTTAAAAACTTTACCAAAGTCATAGCATTGAACAAGTCTGTCATGAGCCACATAAAATGCAAATTGATGGACAGCGTTGGTTAGCACTAGAATGTGCCGAACTTTTTGTCGAACAATGTTATTATTTAGTGGGCGCAAAAATAGCAGCATAAAATTGCACCACAATAAAGCATTATTAGGATAACTTGCACTAATATAGTGCATATGTGGTGGCTCTCACTAGGTTAGTCATTTTAAGCCATTGTTTTTATTGGGCTTATTTCTGGCACACATCGTGCTTAACAGATTAGGTACAAATCGCGGTTAATTAATTTAAAAACAGGAGTATTCGATGTCCGCAGCAGATGTATTACAAATGATCAAAGATAACGACGTACGCTTCGTCGATTTTCGTTTCACGGACACTCGTGGAAAAGAACATCATGTGACTGTGCCAGCTCATACAGTTGATGAGAGCGTATTCAAAACTGGCAAAATGTTTGATGGATCTTCAATTGAAGGTTGGAAGGGCATCAATGAGTCTGACATGATTCTTATGCCGGAGCCGTCAACCGCGGTGTTGGATCCATTTTTCAGTGATCCTACCCTAATTATACGTTGTGATATTCTCGAGCCAGCCACTATGCAAGGGTACGAGCGTGATCCTCGTTCAGTCGCTAAGCGTGCCGAAGAATATCTCAAGGCCTCTGGTATTGGCGATACAGCATTCTTCGGTCCAGAGCCAGAGTTCTTCGTATTCGATGACGTGCGCTGGAGTAATGAAATGGGTCGCGCATCATTCGCCATTGATTCTGATGAAGCGGCATGGAATACCAACAAGCAGTATGAGGAAGGCAATACAGGACATCGCCCGGGTGTTAAAGGTGGCTATTTCCCAGTTCCGCCAGTAGATTCACTGCAAGATGCTCGTGCGGCAATGTGCATGGTGTTGGAGGAAATGGGCGTTGAAACAGAAGTTCATCACCATGAAGTGGGCACCGCTGGACAATGTGAGATTGGTACAAAGTTCAACACCTTAACTGTGCGTGCGGATCAAAACCAAATCCTTAAGTACGTAGTGCTTAACGTAGCTCACAATTACGGAAAGACAGCCACATTCATGCCTAAACCGTTAGTGGGTGATAATGGTAGTGGTATGCATGTTCATCAATCTATATTTAAAGACGGCGAAAATTTATTTGCAGGTGATAAATACGGCAATTTGTCTGATACCGCGCTCTATTATATTGGTGGCATTTTGAAGCATGCAAAAGCCATTAACGCATTTGCTAATGGTTCGACTAACAGCTACAAGCGACTTGTCCCTGGTTTCGAGGCTCCAGTTATGCGTGCATATTCTGCACGTAATCGCTCAGCTTCCATTCGTATTCCGTTTGAATCAAATCCAAAAGCCCGTCGTATCGAGGTAAGATTTGGTGATGCGGCCGCGAATCCATACTTAACATTCGCCGCCATGATGATGGCTGGTCTGGATGGAATCAAGAATCAAATTGATCCAGGCGCACCTCAAGATAAAGATCTTTATGATCTTCCTCCAGAGGAGGACGCTATGATTCCAAAAGTGGCTTCATCACTGGACGAAGCGCTTGATGCGTTAGACAAAGATCGTGAGTTCCTAACAGCAGGTGGCGTATTTACTGATGATGCTATCGACGCATACATTGCGCTTAAGATGGAAGAGGTCACTGCGCTTCGCCAAGCAACGCATCCTATTGAGTTTGAAATGTATTACAGTTGCTAAATATAAAAACACCACTCGAGTACTTAAAACGCCCCGTTCAGGGGCGTTTTTTGTGTATAAGTGCTTAAATTGCGATAAAACCTCTGGTATTGAATCAAGAGGAGAAACTGTGCCTGCCATTGAAGCGCATTGTTTTTGTGGCGCTGGGCATCGCGTAGCGAATGATGCGCATATTAAGTTATACAAATAAAATAAAAACACATTTAATGAACTGGTTACGTGGTTTGTCTGTGATACGAGGGCAAAGAGTGATGGTCTTTGTGTGTTTGACCATGAATGCTGACTCGACATGGGCAGAGATCTACAGATGGCAGCAAAAGGATGGTACGCATAGATTTACCGATCAGCCCACTCATGGGGCGCAAAAAATACAACTGCCTGCACCGATCATCATCCAAAGTGACAATCTGCATAGTCAATTCAGTGAACAGAATATTAAGCACGCACGAGTATTAAAATACCAATCCGTGCAAATAGAATCGCCGACAAATGATTCGATCATCAGGGATAACTCAGGTAACGTGCTGCTAAATATCGCTATTGTTCCTGATCTGGTTGAGCAGTTTAATGATCAAATTGTATTTATTGTCAATCACCATGAGGTAGCACGTGGGCAGGCACGCCGTATCACATTACGTAATATGGATCGGGGAACTCATGAGATTCAGGTGATCATCGAAGATGCACAGGGTAATGCTCTGATCCAGTCGAATACGCAGAAGTTTCATCTGCAACGTTACCGTTTAGGACAATAGTTCTGCTGAATCATATTCAGTTAATGAGTGAAATGGACCAATTTCGGGCAGATGAGCCCTATTGAATACACCCTATGTGCGGGCAAGTGTGGCTAGTAAAGAAAATTTGCACTATATTAGTGCATAAAGTGTGACGGGTAGAGGGCGGCTAGCCCAAATTTTTCAAAAAAAAGGCGATTTGCCCTTGTTTGAATTGATATTCAAGGGTTGTTGCCATATTGGTTCAGATCTTGCAGGTAATTGCATTATGAATGATAAATTTTATCCAGTAATTATCGACAGTCTTGCGACAGCAGTGATTGTACTCAATCAAGCATATGAACTGGAGTGCATTAATCCTGCGGCGGAGGAGTTATTCGGCGTCAGTCAGCGCCGTGTTTATAAAGAGCCGATTTCAACACTGTTTGGTAATGAGAATAAAGATATGACATTGCAGTTGCAGGAGAACTTTCACAAAGGTCGAGCATGGACCGAACATGAGTGCATCCTCAAGGTGGCTAACAATAAAGAAGTTACGGTGAATTACACTGTAAGCCCGTTGTTAGTCGAGGATGAAGAGAAAATTCTCATAGAAATAGTGCGTTTAGATCGACAACTGAAAATCATTAAAGAAAATCATGTATTAAAAGAACATCAAGCGACCCGTTCAATGTTAAGAGGAATGGCGCATGAAATAAAAAATCCTTTAGGTGGATTACGAGGTGCTGCTCAATTATTAGAGGGTGAGTTAGAAAATAAAGAACTAAAAGAATACACGGGCATTATTATTAAAGAAGCCGATCGTTTACATACATTAGTAGATCGCATGCTCGGACCGAATATGGTTCCAAATAAAGTGAAGCATAATATTCATGAAGTCTTACATCATGTTTATAGAGTGTTATCAACTAAAGACAATGAAGCTGTCAATTTTAGAATTGATTACGACCCGAGCATACCATTATTAAATTTTGATAGGGATATGTTAGTGCAAGCTGTGATGAATATTGCAGGGAATGCGTTACGTGCAATTGAACATAAAGGTGAATTGATATTCAAAACACGAGTGTTATTGAGACACACCATCAATGGACATCTTTACAAGTTGGTCGCATGTATCAGCATCATCGATGATGGCCCGGGTATCAGTGACGACATTGCGACAAAAATATTTTTCCCGATGGTTTCCGGTCAAACCAATGGCACAGGGCTGGGATTGGCCATTTCACAAATGTTAATCAACCAACATGGTGGCTTAATCGAGTTTGATACAGAAATCGGCAGGACTGAATTTAGGGTGATGTTACCGATTGAATGATTTGAATAAATAGAGTGAATAATTATGGATAATAATGTGTGGGTTATCGATGACGACAAGTCGATTCGTTGGGTGCTTGAAAAAGCACTAAAAAAAGCAGAGTTAGACGTTAAGTTATTTGAATCTGCCAGTAATGCGATGCAAGCATTAGAAAATGATACACCACAGGTGATCATTACAGATGTGCGTATGCCGGGTATAGATGGTTTTCAATTTTTAGAAAACGTACAAACAAAACACCCCGAATTACCAGTCATAGTGATGACTGCACACTCAGACTTAGATAATGCTGTGCATGCCTATGAGGGCGGTGCATTTGAATATTTGCCAAAACCATTTGATGTTGAAGAAGCCGTTGAACTGACTAAACGTGCATTTCAGGTAACACAAGATGAGCCAACAAAGACCAACACGGCTCAAGATGCGGTGCCTGAAATTATTGGTGAATCAGCGGCGATGCAGGAAGTATTTAGAGCGATTGGTCGCTTATCGCGTTCCAGTATTACCGTGCTGGTTAACGGTGAAACTGGAACGGGTAAAGAGTTAGTCGCACATGCACTACATAAACATTCAACACGACGTAATCATGCATTCATTGCTTTGAACATGGCGGCGATTCCAAAAGATTTGTTGGAGTCAGAATTGTTTGGTCATGAAAAAGGCGCATTTACTGGGGCACAAGGCCAGCGTCGAGGTCGATTTGAGCAAGCGAATGAAGGAACATTATTTCTTGATGAAATAGGTGATATGCCAGCTGATTTACAAACGCGCTTATTAAGAGTGTTATCTGATGGTGAATTTTACCGAGTCGGTGGACACGAGCCAATCAAGTGTGATGTAAGAATCATTGCTGCCACACATCAGGATCTGCAAACATTAGTTGAGCGTGGTGATTTTAGAGAAGATCTAATGCACCGATTGAATGTAATTAGAATTAAAATCCCCGCACTCAGAGAACGGCGAGAAGATATCCCATTATTACTGAATCACTTTTTAGCCTCTGCCGCTAAAGAGCTTGAGGTAGAAGTGAAAAGCTTAGCCATGGATGTGATGGATTATTTGAGTAGTCTGCCTTGGTCAGGAAACGTGCGCCAACTTGAAAATATGTGTCGTTGGTTGACCGTTATGGCATCAGGTAAAACTGTTCACATGGAAGATTTGCCTCAAGACTTAAAGGGGAACGCAACTCAAGAAGTGTGTGTCAATACATGGCAATCAATGTTAGTGGGTTGGGCAGAACAAAAACTGAGGAATAATGAACAGGACATCTTGCAGCAAGCTGTCCCTGAATTTGAACGCGTATTGATAGAAACCGTTATGAAAAAAACTTCAGGCAAGCGTCAACAAGCGGCTAAGATTCTTGGATGGGGTAGAAATACTCTGACGCGTAAGATTCAAGAACTCAAAATGTATGAACATAGTGAGGGTATTGGACGTCCTGATGAGTAAAATTTGATTAGGGTGTCAACAAAATATTCGAAGAATGTTCAAACACACCATTGTTAATTGAGTTCTAAGCTGCCTACTAATTCAGATATGTGAGAGAGCTGATGATCTGCGAGATAGGTACAGATTTCTTCGTTGATAGCTTGGCATAGTAAAGGATTATAATATAGGCCGGTACCAATACCGACTGCGCTGGCTCCCGCAATAATAAACTCAAGAGCATCTTGACCGTTGCTTACACCGCCCTGCCCAATAATAGGAATATTATGCTGTTTACAGACTTGGTACACTTGGTGCACTTTAAGTAAAGCAATAGGCTTTATCGCTGGGCCTGATAAACCGCCTTGATTGTTACCGATAACCGGTTTGCGTTTATGCACATCTATCGCCATGCCCATTAACGTATTAATGACGGCAAAGCCGTCAGTGCCAGCATCAATACAGCGTTGAGCATTATCTGCGATATCGGTTTGATTGGGTGAGAGTTTAGTAATAATGGGTTTGTCAGTCACTGCGCGACAAGCCGCCACCACACGTGCTGACATGTCTGGGTCGTTACCAAACGCTACACCACCCTGTTTGACATTTGGGCAGGAGATATTAATTTCTATTGCATCAATAGGTGAATCATCGAATACACGAGTGACCTCAGCGTATTCTTCAACGGTTGAACCAGAGACATTAGCAATATAGCGAGTTTCAGTAAAATCCAAGCGCGGCAGATATTCGTCAACTACTTTGTGCGCACCAGGGTTTTGTAAGCCAATCGCATTAAGCATACCCGCAGGGGTTTCGTAAATACGGTGGGCAGGATTGCCAAGACGAGGTGCTAGCGTTGTCCCCTTAAGGCAGATGGCTCCAATTTCTTGATTGGAGTATCCGACCACACGCGTGTATTCTTGTCCGAATCCAACACAGCCAGACAGCAATACCAAAGGTGTCTGCAAGTGGATACCACACAGCGTATTGTTTAATTGTTTATACTTGATTGTCATGTTTCATATTATATTGTTCGAACCAGAAATTCCGCCTAACACCGGCAACATTATGCGTTTGTGTGCAAACACTGGCTGTCACTTGCATTTGATTCACCCATTGGGCTTTGAGCTTGATGATAAACGTATGCGTCGCGCGGGGCTAGACTATACAGACTGGAATTTTGTCAGTGAGCATGAAGACTACGCGACTTGCTTGAAAAATATTTCATTTAAGCGCCTTTTTGCCTGTTCAACTAAAGGCACTCAGTCTTATGCTAAAATTGAGTACCAACCCAATGACGCCTTTTTATTTGGTCCTGAGACACGAGGGTTACCAGCACACATCCTCGAAAGTTTTTCTTCAGATCAAGTGCTCAGACTGCCTATGTTACCTGATAGCCGCAGTATCAACTTATCCAATGCCTGCGCCATTTTCTTATTTGAGGCTTGGCGACAGAATGATTTCACAGGCGCATTTTAGTTAGTCAGATTCATGCTTAATAGCACGAGCAAGTAACTCCTCGACAGCCTGACGTGAATCTTTACGTCCACATAAAACCGCATGAACCTGTTCACAGATCGGTAATTCGATAGTATGTTTTTGACTTAAATGAAAAATTTCATGGGCAGCAAATTTACCCTCAATGACTTGTCCAATTTGTTTCTCTACTTGCTCAACACTTTGGCCTTGGCCTAAGCCTAAGCCAAAACGTCGATTACGTGATAAGTTCTCGGTGCAGGTCAGAACAATGTCACCAATACCAGATAAACCTGAAAAGGTTTCGGTATTAGCATTTAAATGACGCCCTAAGCGTGTCATTTCTGCGATACCACGCGTAATCAAGGCGGCGCGGGCGTTGGCACCCAAACCCAGCCCATCAATAATGCCTGCGGCAATAGCAAGCACATTTTTATAAGCACCACCGATTTCAACGGCGATAACATCCTCACTGGTATAACAGCGAAATAGTGGATGATGAAATAATTGAGCAGCCGCATGAGCAAATTCAGAATCGCTGGCAGCCATTGTGACGGCAGTGGGTAGGCCTAAGCCAACTTCACGAGCAAATGATGGCCCTGATAATATGGCATGGTTAAGATCATCAGGACACTCTTCAGAGGCAACCTCATGTAAAAACTTGCCTGTACCTTGCTCGAGTCCTTTGCAAGCCCAAATGATCCCTAGTAGCTGTGAGCCTCGATGTTTGCTAATGGTTTGCATCATATCGCGGATACAAGCACTCGGTGTCGCAACGATTAATATATCAGCTGCTTGGATAAGTGCGATTAAGTCAGCTTGAGCTTTAATATTGTCAGGCCAGTGTATGCCTTCCAGATAGCGTTGATTCTCGCGTGAACTAATGCATTGTTGCAAATGAGCGCTGTCACGTGCCCATAAGGTAATTTCATCATGTAATCTGGCGAGGTGTATGGCTAAAGCTGATCCCCAAGCCCCTGCGCCGAGAACGCCTATGACTTGAGATGGTTGAGTCATATGGCTAATGTTGTTGCTGTGGTTGATGGCCCGTGTTTTCCTGGCGCTGTTTTTGTTTGGCGTACAGCGCATCAAAATTCACAGGGGTTAACAGCATTGGAGGGAATCCGCCCTTGGAAACAAAATCAGATATGGCCTCACGCGCATAAGGAAATAATGTTTGCGGACAATAACTACCAATGACTTGGTCTAACTGGACTTCATCAAAACCTTGTAAAAGGAATATACCCGCTTGCTTCAGTTCAACTAGGAAGGCCACTTGATCTTCATCTTGTTTAGCAGTCACGGTGATATTGAGTATCACTTCAAACATGTTTTCATCAAGTTTGCGTGCATTGGTCGCTAGATGAACTTCTGTTTTAGGTTGCCATTTATCACGGAATATTTCTGGTGAATTTGGGGCTTCAAATGAAATATCTTTGACAAAGATTTTTTGTATTTCAAACTTTTGCTCGTTATCTGCCATCGTCTTAGTAGTGTTGTTATTAGCTTAACATCTGGTCGAGCTTACCTTCGCGATTGAGTTCAGCTAAGTCATCAAAGCCACCGACATGGGTACCATTGATGAAAATTTGAGGAACAGATGTACGTTGGCTAAGTGCTTCCATCTCGGTTCGTGCTGATGGATCAGTGTCTACATTAATTTCTTGATAGCTGACATTTTTACTATCTAATAGTCTTTTTGCTGCATTGCAATATGGACATAAATTGCCGCTGTATACTTTTATTTCGTGGTTATTGTTGGTCATTTTTTTGTTACCGGTAAATTGGCGATCTTCCAAGCTTCAAAACCACCTTTTAAAGACATGACATTATCAAAGTTATGTTTAAGAAGAATCGCGCATGCTTCTGCTGAGCGATTACCCGAGCGGCAGTAGGCAATAATCGGTCGTTCACTGTGTTTTCTGAGTTCTTCAATACGTTGTTTTAGAACACTTAGCGATAAGTGAACAGCATTGCGAATAGTACCTTGGCCTAATTCGTTGTCTTCGCGCACGTCAATTAAGATTGCGTCTTCACGATTAATTAAATGGACCGCTTGAGTGGGTGTGATAGCTTTAAAGCCAGAGGTGGCTCGTTTGATTTCCACTCTTAAGATTAGAGCAATAATAATACCTAGGGCGGCAAAGAGAACAATGTTGTTGGCGAAGAATTCAGATTCAGGGGTCATGATTCAGGTTGTTGTAAGAAATAAAGTCGCATTATAAGCGATGTCTTTAATGAGTCGAGCAAAATACTCGTTGCATCATTTCTATGAGTTTAAGAGTGCGATCATCACCGACTTTATAATACACGCGGTTAGCATCTTTGCGAGACTTGAGAATCTCTTTGTCACGCAGGATAGCCAGATGCTGAGAAATATTGCTCTGAGAGGTGCCTACAAATTCTACAATTTCTTGAACACTCACTTCTCGGTCTCCTAAGACACATAGAATCTTGAGTCGTAGAGGATGCGACATTGCTTTCAAGGATCTTGAGGCTCTCTCGATGTCCTCTTCCCTAGCCATGAGTTCAGAATGTGTGAGTTGGACGAATGAGGATTCAGTCATTTTTTTATTCCATTAAACATCTACAGCACGATACTATAGTTTCACCACAGAGTATCACTAGTATTTCACTAATATTATAAAACATTAATACACTAATCATAGTCAGGAATTGATCGATTGGATAGCCTTAATTTCAAGTTTAAAATGCACATGCTTCGATATGGATGGAATGAGCGATGTCATTTAATAGTCTTGGGGATGATGTTAATGCTACCTGTGGTCAATGCAGAAAGCCCAGAAGACGTGCGCGAGCGCTTACAGAAGCTGATCGACAATATTAGTACATTAGAGAGCATTATCAGCGAAGATAGTGAAAGTTACGCTAATTTAGAGGTGGAATCGCAACAATTAGATAAAGCAATTGGTGCATTACATGGTCGGTTACAGGCCACGGCCGAACAATTAGAAGCCTCGCAAAAGCGACTCTATAATTTGCAAGCGGAGAGTCAGATCATCCAACAGCGTCTCGATAAGCAACGCATACAGCTCAAGCAACAACTCGTATCAGCATATCAATTCAATTCCCATAGTCGCTGGCAGTTTATTTTAAATCAACAGAGTTTGCAGAATGTTGGCCGTAATAGCGTCATATATGAGTATCTTCACGCCGCGCAACTGAAACAGATTAAGGAAATACAGCAGGTATATCAGCAATTGCGCACTAATCGAGAACAATTGGCCGGGCAACATCAAAGCCAGGCTCGTTTATATACTCAGCAACAAAGAGAGCATGAGCTGTTGAATAAAGCGAGAAAACAAAAGAAAAGTGCGAAACATGCGCTGTCTCAGTTGATCGATGAAAACACCCAAGCGCTTCAGTCTGAGCAGGAAGATAAGCGTGTGTTGACCCAGTTGTTGGCGCAATTAATGCGTGAAAAACAGTCTGGAAACCAAGCTTTTGGGGATTATCGGGGTAAACTCGCATGGCCAATCAAAGGCATTTTTAAAAGTCGTTTTGGTCAGCAGAAGTCATCAAGTAGCGATATGCACTGGACAGGCGTAAGTGTGGCCGCTCAAACGGGGACGCAAATACGCGCTATTTTTTCAGGCACAGTGGTGTTTGCGGACTGGTTTGATCGTTATGGATGGCTCACAATCATCGATCATGGTAATAATTACATGAGTTTGTACGCTCATGCAGAGGGCTTGTATAAGAAAAATGGTGAGCATGTGACACAGGGCGAAGTGATTGCTATTGTCGGGGATTCTGGAGAAACGCTGGAGCCGAATCTTTATTTTGAGATTCGAGACAATGGAAATCCCGTTGATCCGGCATTGTGGTGTCGTCGATCATGATGACAGTGGAATGAAAATGTTTCTAATCATCAGTACCGACGTATCAAGCAAAGAGCTTAAAGAATTTATAGTTAATAATTGCCTAGTTCTAAAATATGGAGCATGACATGGAACACGTAAAACAGATGAGTCTAGCAGTAGTAATCAGCTTAATATGTATGGCACCACTACTGACCTATTCTCCAGCGCAAGCTGAGACTGAGGAAAAGGGCGAGTCATCATCTGTCAACCTGCCACTGTCTGATATCAGACTTTTCACAGATATTTATGCACGTATAAAAAAAGAATATGTGGAAGAAGTCGATGACGAGCAACTGCTTAATGGTGCTATACGCGGCATGATGAGCAGTTTAGATCCTCATTCTGTTTTCTTGAGTGCAGATGAATTCAAAGAGCTGCAGATTGACACCAGTGGAGAATTTGGTGGTTTAGGTATAGAAGTTGGCATGGAGAATGGCGTGGTACGAGTGATTGCCCCCATTGAAGATACGCCGGCTGATAAGGCCGGTGTCAAAGCGGGTGATCTGATTATCAAGCTAGATGATACACAGGTGAAAGGGCTCACACTGAATGAGGCGGTCAAACTCATGCGTGGCAAGCGTGGCACTGATATTTTATTGACGATTGCGCGCGAAGGTGAAAGTGCACCCATAGAAATCACTGTTAGACGTGACGTTATTAAAGTTAAGAGTGTGCGTAGTCGGATATTAGAAGCGGGTTATGGATACTTGAGAATATCTAGTTTTCAGTCCAAGACAACGCGTAATGTTCTCAATGCGATGCAAAGACTAAAAACCTCTGATCCAAACTTACAGGGTTTGATACTCGATTTACGTAACAACCCTGGAGGCATCCTTACCGGAGCTGTAGGGGTTTCCGATCTATTTTTGGATGATGGAAAATTGATCGTCTACACTAAAGGTCGAGGTTCTGAGAATAGTCTCAAATATACTGCGAGTACGCCTGATTTTACAGAAGGCATACCTATTTTGGTGCTTATCAATGAAGGTTCAGCCTCCGCCTCGGAAATTGTGGCAGGCGCATTACAAGATCATGACCGTGCTATCATCATGGGCAAGAAATCATTTGGCAAAGGCTCGGTTCAAACCGTATTGCCACTGCAGGATAATAACGGGATTAAGTTAACCACTTCACGTTACTACACGCCCAATGGACGCTCCATACAGGCTGAGGGTATCAAGCCAGATATTTTGGTCGAGACTAAAGTGGCAGACGGAGAAGAAGACAAGAGCTTCAAGTTTGTGCGTGAATCAGATCTTGCAGGACATCTAGAAAAAAACCTGCATGAGAAATCTTTAGATGATGCAGACACACAAGAGTTAGGTCAGCAAATCAAAACAGTCACCGTGTCAGCAAATGACGAGGGTGATGCCGTCTTAGATGAAGCTTTAAATATATTAAAACAGCTCTCTGCCGAGACAGACGTGGCATCTAAAGAGTAAAAATTGGATAGTTTAAATTTATCTGACAGTTACTTGATCGGACAATTATAAAAAAATCCGGAACGTACAGAGGGTCTCAGCGAAGCTGGGAAGCGTTATTTTTCCAGATTTTGAGGGGATACAAGGCCCTCAATGTTTTTTGATGGATCACGCTCACCGGCAAGGTGAAGACTTCCTTCGCTTTAACTGGCATCTTTAATCGAAGTTTTAGAGTATGTTGAGATTGATATAAACCGTGAGGCCTATGAATTTACAGCACAAACATGTGATGAGGGGATAATACAACAGTGTGTGGAGTTATCTGCTATTCCTCACGATAATAAGCGATTGACGCTGTCTTATAACTCGCGAAATGATAAAACGCATTGGTGAAAAGTTACTGTCGTAATTCCTTAGGCACGGCAAAAGTGATGTCTTCTTTAACGCCATCGATCTCATTGATGTGTGCATCACAAAGTGTGGATAAAGTTGTCACAACTTCTTGTACCAGTACCTCAGGTGCCGAGGCGCCTGCAGTCACACCTATATTAGTTTTGTTTTCTAGCCACTGATGATCGATTTGTTCTGCGTTATCAATTAAATAGGAAGTAATACCATTCTTCTCAGCGATTTCACGTAATCGGTTGGAGTTGGAGCTGGACTGAGAGCCAATGACGAGTAATAAATCACAATCATCCATCAGTTGCTTAACTGCATCCTGCCTATTTTGAGTGGCGTAACAAATATCATCTCGTTTGGGAGTGTGGATATTGGGAAAGCGAGCTTTAAGTGCGTGAATAATTTCTTGCGTGTCATCTACCGATAGAGTGGTTTGAGTGACATAAGAGAGATCTTCCGGGTTATCAACGGCAATAGTGCTTACATCCTGTGGGGATTCTACTAGCAGCACACGCCCAGCATCATCACCATCACATTGACCCATAGTGCCTTCTACTTCAGGGTGACCTTTGTGTCCAATTAAGATGGTATCTCTACCCTGACGAGAATTACGCATCACTTGCATATGCACTTTGGTGACCAGTGGACAAGTGGCATCAAATACTGTTAGCTGACGGTTCTCGGCTTCTGCGCGCACAGATTTTGCCACACCATGAGCACTGAAAATGACGGTTGATTGATCAGGAACTTCATGCAGCTCTTCCACAAATATGGCGCCTTTTTGTTTTAAAGAGTCGACCACAAAACGATTGTGTACGACTTCATGACGCACATAAATTGGCGCGCCAAAATATTCTAATGCACGCTCAACAATTTCTATGGCACGATCGACACCAGCACAAAAGCCACGTGGGTTAGCCAGTTTAATTTCTATGGACTTCATGAGTTTGGATTTTCTCGTAAAATCTGAATGAAGAGTAGCCCTGCCCCGATACAAATGAATATGTCTGCAATATTGAAGGTGGGCCAATGACAGCTACTACCTGCCCATTGATAAAACAACGGTAAACACTCTGTTTGGCTAGGATAATACACATCCAGAAAATCGGTGACTTTGGCGAACAATGCTCTGTCGATTAGATTCCCTAAACCACCACTGAGGATCATGACTAGACCTAGGGCCGTTCTGTTTTGATCGGGTTTTAATTGACTTAACCATCGCAGAATATAGGCACATATCGCTGTGGCCACTGCTACAAAGAACCAACGTTGCCAGCCTCCGGCATCACTGAGAAAACTAAAGGCAGCACCACGGTTATAGGTCAGCATTAAATTGAACGAGGGGAAAATCTCCACCGGTGTGGCATAGTGTAAAAAATATTCGGCAGCTCGCTTGGATGCTTGATCTAGCCCCGTGAGGATGACGATCCAGATGAACCACTTACGCATAGCGTCGAGTTTCACCCTCACCATCGATGTTATCAATACAACGTCCGCATAATTCTGGATGCGCATCATGATGGCCAACATCTGGTCTTAAATGCCAACAGCGTGCACATTTTTTGTATGAAGATTTTTTAATGTTGAGTGCAATTTGCTCTTGATTGCTTAAATCAAAATGTGGACTGTCGATATTTTTATCTAGTGCCTGTACATTGGTATCTGAGGTAATCAATACAAAGCGTAATTCATCTTCAAGTAAAGATAAAATACGTTGTGTTTGAGGCCCGCAATATATTTCAACACTGGCGTCTAAACCTGAACCAATCAAGCCTTGCTCACGCGCATCTTCCAGAGCTTTAAGGACTAATTGACGCACCTCAAAAATACACTCCCATGCATGGTTATTGAGTGTTTCGTCTGTGTCCAGAGTGTTTAGATGCTCATACCATTGTGTGGTAAAAATAGTTTCACTGTCTGTCTCTGGAAGATGCTGGAAGGCTTCATCAGCTGTAAAACTTAGTATCGGTGCTAACCAGCGTAATAAAGCTTGAGCAATATGGTAGGTAGCAGTCTGGGCAGAACGTCTCGCTTTACTATCAGTGGCAGTGGTGTAAACACGGTCTTTAATAATATCTAAATACAATCCACCCAATTCGGTGATACAGAAATTATGCAGCACTTGATACAGTTGGTGAAATTCGTATTTATTATAATGCTCGATCACTTGTGCTTGTAAGTGGGCGGTTCGATCGATGATCCATCGA
This sequence comes from uncultured Thiotrichales bacterium, assembly GCA_964410595.1. Classification (GTDB taxonomy): domain Bacteria; phylum Pseudomonadota; class Gammaproteobacteria; order UBA4575; family UBA4575; genus UBA1858. The sequence goes on along the minus strand of CAYPHQ010000001.1, from coordinate 27,631 downwards.
TCTAATGCGAGCATGTCTTGGTAAGCCACTATGTGTTGCGATGGCTCAAAGCCATGTAAATTGGACAGTAGATATCGTACGGTATTACGCATGCGACGATAGGAGTCTGCGGTACGTTTCAGAATTTCATCAGAGACCGTCATTTCTGTGCTGATGTCACTGGAAGCGACCCATAAGCGAAGAATATCTGCACCCAAAGATTTAAAGATTTTCTGTGGCGCAATCACATTACCTAGTGACTTTGACATTTTACGACCGTTGGCATCGACGGTGAAACCATGCGTGAGTACAGTTTTGTAAGGGGCGACATCATTGATGGCAATACTGGTTTTAAGCGATGACTGAAACCAACCACGGTGCTGATCAGAGCCCTCTAAATATAGATCTGCAGGAAAATGCAAAGCCGGATTTTTTTGCATGACGGATTCATGTGTAACACCAGAATCAAACCAGACATCTAAGGTATCAGCAGATTTCACATAATCATCGGCATCCTCTGTGAGTAGATCACTGACTTCAATATCAAACCAGGCTTGGATGCCTTGTTTTTCTATGCGACAGGCAATTTGCTCAATGAGTTCTTGAGTGTTTGGATGGGGTTCTTGAGTGGTTTTATGAATGAATAAAGGGATAGGTACTCCCCATGTTCGCTGTCTTGAGATACACCAGTCAGGGCTATTTTTTAACATACTAGTGATACGAGTTTCACCCCAATCCGGTAGCCATGACACTTGTTCAACTTCCTCTAGTGAACGCTTCAATAGTTTATTTTTGTTCATGCTAATAAACCATTGTGGTGTCGCGCGGAAAATCAGAGGCGTTTTCGTTCTCCAGCAGTGCGGAAAGCTATGATGGATTTTTTGTTGGCAAACTAATTTATGCTGTGTCTCTAATAATTCGATGATAGCAACATCGACCTTATGCACGTGTTGCTTGGCGAAGATTTCCACATCTTCACGATATAGGCCATTGTCATCGACGATGTTGAGCGTGCCTAGATTATATTTATTACCGACTACGAAATCGTCCATGCCATGGTCGGGTGCTGTGTGGACAGCCCCAGTCCCGGCTTCCGTAGTCACATGTTCGCCTAAAATGATAGGTACTTGTTTATTGTAGAATGGATGTTGCAGTGCGATATTCTCTAACACTGCACCTTGGCATGTTGCGACTACCTGATAGTCTTCAAGTGCGTAACGCGTCATGGCTGATTCGACCAAGTCGCTGGCAAATAATAAATACTCACCATTCACGAGACATAAAGAATATTCAAAATCAGGATGTACACTGACAGCTTGGTTAGCAGGTAAGGTCCATGGAGTGGTGGTCCAGATCACTACATGCGCTGGAATATTTTCATCAGCCCCCTGAAAATGCTGCAGAAATTCTGCATTGTGGTGAGCACTGAATTTCACATCAATGGCATAGGAGGTTTTATCTTGATACTCCACTTCTGCCTCGGCCAGTGCTGATCCACTGGCGACACTCCAGTAGACAGGTTTGAAACCGCGCTCCAGATGACCATTGTCAATAATTTTCCCAAGCGCCCTTACCGTGTCTGCCTCTATCTGGTAATTCATGGTGAGATAGGGATTTTCCCAATCAGCGAATACTCCCAGACGAACAAAGTCCTCACATTGTTTGTTGACTTGTTGCTGAGCATATTCTCGGCACGCTTGGCGAAAATCTTTTTCACTTATTTTGTGTCCGGGTTTGCCTTTTTTCTTTTCTACCATGACCTCAATCGGCAAACCATGACAATCCCAGCCAGGCACAAATGGGACGTCATAACCACCCAGCGTTTTACTCTTGACGATAATATCTTTTAAAACTTTGTTGACCGCATGACCAATATGAATGTCACCGTTGGCATAGGGCGGTCCATCATGCAGGATGAATTTTTTATCACGTTGGGCACAGACAGTGCGAATATGTTGATAAATATTCATGGCTTGCCATTGTTTGAGCATTTCAGGCTCACGCTGGGCAAGATTTCCTTTCATAGGAAAATCTGTTTTTGGTAGGTTTAGTGTCGCTTTGTAATCCTGAGTCACTGAGTGATTCATCCTTTTGAAAAATAGTTTTTGGCTAGATCTACATCAATTTTTATTTGTTCTAACAATGTATCTAAACCTGAAAATTTTTGTTCTTCCCTGATTTTTTTATGAAAGCGTATGTTAAGACGCTGTCCATACAAATCTTCGTCACAATCAAACAAGTGCACCTCACATTGATCTCGGGTGCCATTCACTGTTGGTCGATGGCCAATGTTCGCCACACCATTCCATTGTTTATGTGCAGACCGGGCGCTTACTGCAAACACACCATGTAACGGTAATGTTTGACGTTTGAGTAAAATATTTGCCGTAGGAAAGCCTATTGTACGTCCTTTTTTATCTCCATGAAAAACTTTACCGGAAATAGTGTAAGGCCGTGTTAGCAGTTGTTCTGCTTCATCAAATAAACCCTGATCAAGTTTTTCTCGAATTAATGTACTACTGACACGCTCACATCCAAGTTGAATAGAATCGGTATCAGTAACTTCAAAGTCACATTTTTCTCCCATCTTTCTCAGCAGGTGCATATCTCCTTGGCGTTGATAGCCAAATTTAAAGTCATCACCCACGTAGAGTTTCTTAATACCGAGTGACGTCAAGAGAATATCTTGCACAAATTCCTCAGCCGGCATTTGTGCCAAATGCTGATTAAATCTGAGCACAACACAGATATCTGGGCCTAATTCTTTTAGATGTTGGAGTTTTTCACGCAGTGTAAAGAGTCGCGCAGGTGCTTGTTCACGCATAAAATATTCTTTAGGCGTGGGTTCAAAAGTGATCACTATTGAGCTGAGCTGGCGACGGCGTGCATCGTCTATCACATGATGAATAATCGATTGATGACCCTGATGGAGTCCATCAAAGTTTCCAATCGTCACAATAGACTGATGCCCAAGAGTAGGCAAAAATTGATTGCCTCGAATTACTTTCATGCCAGATTAATCAGATTCAAGTTTGAGATGGGAAGGTTTAATACCGAACATCCATAATACCCAACTGTAACTGAGGACACCAAGTGCAATGAAGCCGAGTAAAGAGCCTACTCGCATATCTGTTTCCCAGCTGGCCCAGGTCTCCACTTCGGGGAGAAATTTATTCAGTATGTAAAACATGACCATCGCGCTAATAAATACCTTATTGGCTAATGAAAAAGTCGATTGCATGAATGTTATAACTCGTTGGCGATGTAACATGATGTAAAGCAGAGCCGCGTTTACATAAGCAGACAAAGAAGTTGCTAGGGCCAAGCCTGCATGACTGCCAGTAATTTCATAATGTACGAATAACCAAACAAATAGTAAGTTCAGCACTATATTTGTCAGCATGGCGATGACACCGATTTTGACTGGTGTTTTAGTGTCTTGGCGAGAAAAGAACGCAGGCGCCAATATTTTGATAAAAATGAATGCCGGTAAACCTAGGGCATAAGCCATTAAGCTGAGACTGGCCATCTGTGTGTCAAAAGGAGTGAACTCACGATATTGCACCAAGCTTGAGAGTATCGGTGAGGCCAATGCAACCAAGCCCATCATGGCGGGGATGGCAATCACCAGAGACAAACGTATGGCCCAGTTCATGGTGTGACTGAAGCTCTCGCTTTGTTGCGCCACATGTTGTTTGGATAGCAATGGTAGTATCACCGTGGCAGTGGCAATGCCAAATAAAGCCAACGGCAACTCGACAAAACGATCCGAGATATAGAGCCAGCTGATGCTGCCTTCGGCTAAGAAAGAGGCAATAATAGTGTCGATGAGTAAGTTGATTTGAACGATAGAGGCGCCAAAGATGGCCGGCAACATGAGTGTGAATACTTGTTTCACCCCGGCTTGATCACCAGATAATTTGAATTTTGGAAAGCCTTTGGCGCGGATTAAAAATGGGATCTGAAATGCCAGTTGCGCGATGCCCGCAATAAAAACTCCCCAAGCCAAAGCCGTTACAGGATGTTCTAATTTGGGGGCCAACCAGATAGCGGCGGCAATTAATGAGATATTTAACAAGACTGGGGTTAAGGCCGGTACTGCGAAGCGTTGTTTAATGTTCAAAATACTCCCCGACATAGCGGTGAGTGAGATGAACAACAGATAAGGGAAAGTGATCTTAAGCATGTCACTGGCGAGCACTTGTTGCTTCGGATCGTCAAAACCGGGTGCAAAGATAAAAATGAATACTGGAGAGGCGAGCACCCCAATGACGGTGACTATCAACAAAATAACCGCTAACACGCCACTCACATGATTGATGAGACGTTGAAAAGCATTGTCACTTTCATGCAGTTTTTCCGACATCACTGGCACGAAAGCCTGTGAAAAAGCGCCTTCAGCAAACAAGCGTCGCAGAAAATTAGGAATCCTGAAGGCGACAAAGAATGCATCGGTACCGGCATTGGCGCCAAATAGGATGAAAATGACGGCGTCTCGAACGTAGCCAAAAATTCTCGATATAAAGGTAAGACCGCCGACCACCAAGGTCGATTTAAGTGGTTTTTTGCTCATTTTTCTTGTGATCATGTAAGAATTAGCTAGTTGCCTAACCCCATGGGCTAATTAGCGACACTATACATCATTAGAAGGTTGACATTTTACAGTGAAAATCGCATAGTACCGCGCCCTTGATCAAAGAATAGAACATAGAGGAAAGATTTTGGCTAATATCGCTTCAGCAAGAAAAAGAGCTCGTACTTCAGAGAAATCGCGCCAACGTAACGTTGCTATGCGCTCTAAATTCCGTACGCACCTTAAAAATATTGTGAATGCCATTGAAGCGGGTAATAAAGAAGAAGCCACTAAACTCTATCTAGCTTCTGTTTCTGTTATTGATTCCACTGCCTCTAAAGGCTTGATTCACGCCAACAAAGCGGCACGTCATAAGCAAAGACTGAACGCACGTATCCGCGCGATGGCTTGAGCCCTCATCAGTCAATCTATTTAACTGATTATCTGATTTTTATACTTATCTGGGCCTTAAATTAAGGTCTGATCCACATGCAGCCTTCAATACAACCAGCGACACTGGCTCATATTAATGAGCCTAATAGATAAAAAGCCCATTTAATTGATGTCAATGTGCCCATTCGAGTGGCTGATTGCTCTATATCAGAGCTAAATTATCGCGATGTATTAATTCTGCTTCGTCGACATACCCTAAGATACCCTCTATTTCACCGGAAGCATGTCCTTTAATCAGATCGACTTCTTGTGAGCTATAGTTGATTAATCCTCGTGCAATCTCTTTACCATGATGATCACAACAAGCGACTAAATCGCCACGTTGAAAAGTGCCGTTTACCGCACTCACTCCCACCGCTAATAGACTAGCGCCGCCAGTATTGAGTACATGACTGGCCCCCTCATCTAATGCCACACTGCCAACCACTTGCAGTTGATTAGCGATCCACTGTTTGCGAGCTGTTAGCGGTTCAATGGTTGGATGTATGGTGGTGCCAACATAGTTATCATCTGCCACGTTGAGTAATGCATGACGATCCTGTCCGGACAAAATTATGGTGGTTGTGCCAGAACGTTCAGCGCGACGTGCGGCAGCAATCTTGGTAATCATGCCACCACGGCCTAATGTGTGATGAGAAGGTCCCGCCACGAGATCCAATAATGGATCATTAGCAGAACATTCTTTGATCAACTCTGCATCTTTGAACTGTTGTGGATGCTTGTTGTAAACACCCGCTTGATCAGTGAGGATAATGAGTCGATTTGCATCGATCAGGTTGGCAACTAGTGCTGCTAAGTTGTCATTGTCGCCGAAACGGATTTCATCAGTGGCTACTGTATCATTCTCATTGACGACAGGAATAACACCTAAATCGAGTAAGGTGCAGAGTGTGGAACGCGCATTGATGTAACGACTTCGATCGCGTAAGTCATCGTGTGTCAGTAAGATTTGTGCGCTATGCAGATTGTGTGCTTGTAAGTGACGCTCATACGCTTGCACTAATCCCATCTGCCCGATGGCCGCCGCCGCTTGTAGTTCATGTAATGATCGTGGGCGTTGCGTCCAACCCAGACGTGCCATGCCCTCTGCAACTGCTCCTGATGAAACGAGAATGAGCTCAATATTGCGTTTATGCAGTTGGGCAAAATCTTGCATCCACGACTCAATTGCAGATAAATTCAGTCCTTTGCCCTCATTCGTGATGAGTGAGCTGCCAATTTTAATTACCCAACGTTGTGTTGAATTATTCTTTATCTTCTTGTTCACTGGTTTCAATATGGTCAAGGATAGCGTGGCAAAGTTCATCAGTGCCATGGCGACTGACGGCTGAAATGGCAAATATTGGCCCATTCCATTGAATTGCCTCACACACTTCTTTTATGGTTGAGTTTAAACTTGCCTCAGTCAATAAATCAGTTTTATTAAATACTAGCCAGCGCTCTCTTTGGGCCAGCGTGTCAGCATATTTATTTAATTCTTGGTCGATCGTCTTGTACTGCGCTACTGCGGTTTCATGTTCACCACGATCTGACAAGTCAATCATATGTAATAACAGTCTACAACGCGATAGATGCTTGAGAAACTGAATGCCCAGTCCGTGACCCTCTGCCGCCCCCTCGATTAAGCCAGGTAAATCAGCCATCACAAAGCTGCGCATCGGGCCCATTCTGACCACCCCAAGATTTGGATGCAGGGTGGTAAAAGGATAATCAGCAATTTTAGGACGAGCATCTGATACACAACTGATCAAAGAGGATTTACCCACACTAGGCAAGCCCAGAAGGCCCACGTCTGCGAGTAGTTTGAGCTCTAATCGTAATTCACGAATATCACCTTCACTACCTTTGGTAGTTTTACGAGGCGCGCGGTTGGTTGAGCTCTTGAAACGTTGATTGCCTAAGCCATGATATCCGCCCTGAGCGACTCTCAACATCTGGCCATCTTTAGTTAAGTCACCAATGCACTCATCGGTTTGATGGTCATATATTTCTGTCCCTAGAGGGATATCAATGATTAAGTCTTTGCCGGATTTGCCTGTTTTATTGCGACCACCGCCATCACCCCCACGCTCAGCTTTAAAACTACGGGTATAGCGAAAATCTGCCAGAGTATTAATACCCTTTAAGCAGCGTACGAACACACTACCGCCATCGCCACCATCGCCACCATCAGGCCCACCCATGGGAATGAAGCGTTCACGACGAAAGCTCAGGCAGCCATTGCCACCATTGCCTCCAAATACAGTAATCGTTGCTTCATCGACAAATTTCATAAGTATTTTCTCTGGACAAAAAAAAGCCCCGAACTGGCGGGGCTTTTAGAATATATGATAAGTACGCTTAGGCGTCTACTACGCTAATATACTTACGGTTCTTAGGCCCTTTGGTTTCAAATTTTACTACACCATCGGCTTTGGCAAAAATTGTGTAGTCTTTCCCTAAACCTGTGTTAGTGCCGGGGTGGAACTGTGTGCCGCGTTGGCGTACGAGGATATTACCTGCTGTCACTTGCTGCCCACCGAACATCTTGACGCCTAATCGTTTGGATTCTGAATCGCGTCCGTTTCTGGTACTACCGCCTGCTTTTTTATGTGCCATATTAAATTCCGTATTACTTGAAAATTATTTGGTAATTTCTTTTATAAGTAGCTCAGTGTAAGACTGTCTATGGCCCATCTGCTTGCGATGGTGCTTGCGGCGCTTAAACTTAATGATTTCGATTTTCTTCGCACGGCCTTGTCCTAGCACCTCTGCGCTGACTTTGCTACCTTCTAGGTAAGGTGCGCCGATATTGACATCTTCACCTGCGCCTAGCATTAATACTTGGTCAAAGTCGACCATGTCGCCCTCTTGGGCGTCAAGTTTTTCGACGCGCAGGATGTCTCCTTGCTCTACTCGATATTGTTTTCCGCCGGTGGCGATAACTGCATACATAATGTTATGGGTGTTTGCAAAAAAAGAGCGGCATTCTAGCCGACAGAGGTCGACAGGTCAATCATTTAGGCTGGTTACTTTATGTCAGTTTTTAACATAGACTAGCGCATTGAGTAGCAACATTCTTAGAACTTACACGAAAATCTTACATATTTCATTCATGCTCTTAGTGGGCAATTTGATTAGCACGTTAATTAACACTTTAGGTATTCATGCAATTTAAAGATATTCAATCACTCGCTGAACCAGATATGGGTGGTGTGAATCAGCAGATTCGTGCTCAGCTGTATTCAGACGTGGTGTTAATTCGACAGATGGCGGAATACATCATTAACAGCGGCGGCAAGCGATTGCGTCCGGTATTGGCAGTATTATCGGCGCGTGCCTGTGGTTATCAAGGGCAGGCACACACCTCCACTGCGGCAGTGATTGAATTTATACACACGGCTACTCTATTGCACGATGATGTAGTCGATGCCTCTGATTTGCGTCGTGGTAAAGACACGGCCAATTCAATTTGGGGCAACGAGGCTAGTGTATTGGTGGGTGATTTTATGTTTTCACGTGCCTTTCAGATGATGGTAGAGATTGGTGATTTGCGAGTGATGGAAATTCTCTCAAAGGCTTCGAATACCATCGCTGAGGGGGAAGTATTACAATTGATGAATTGTAATGATCCTGACACTACTCAAGAGCGCTACATGGAGGTGATTCGTTTTAAAACAGCTAAATTATTTGAAGCTGCCACTCAAGTGGGCGCGGTGTTGTCTGAACAGACTGCAAAGATTGAGCAAGATATGGCTGCCTACGGTATGCACTTAGGAACAGCTTTTCAGTTGATTGATGATGTGCTGGATTATCGAGCAGACAGTGACACCATAGGTAAAAATGTGGGTGATGATTTAGCTGAGGGCAAACCAACTTTACCGATTATTTACGCACTTAAGCATGGCAGTATTGAACAAGTGCAACAATTGAAACAAGTAATTGAACAAGGTGATAGAGATCAGTTAGAGCGCGTCATTGAGATTATACAATCCACCAAAGCACTTGATTATACTGAACAGGTAGCATTGAAAGAAGTTGATCTGGCAAAACAACACTTACAGAATTTGCCGGATAGTGATTATAAAATTGCCTTACTCAGCTTGGCGGATTTTTCTGTTTCGCGTTTATTTTAATCGAACCATCATGACCATTAAGCTTTACAACACACTCAAGAAAACTAAACAAGAATTTGTCCCTATCGATCCCGAGCGTATCACCATGTATGTGTGTGGGCCGACAGTTTACAGTTATGCGCATATTGGTAATGCGCGTCCAGCGGTGGTGTTTGATGTGTTAGTGCGACTGCTTAGAAATGAATACAAGCAAGTGGTATATGCCCGCAACATTACTGATGTGGATGACAAGATTAATGCTGCGGCACTACAACAGGGTGTGGGTATAGAAGTCATCACTCAAAAGTTTGCAGATATCTATCGTCAAGATATGGCTTCATTGGGCGTAGGTTTGCCGGATATAGAACCTCATGCCACCGACCACATTGATGAAATCATTCAAATGATTGCGCGCTTAATAGAACAGGGTTATGCCTATGAGGCTGAACAACATGTGATGTTTAATGTGCCAGCGTTCGAGCAATATGGTGCGTTATCTGGACGCAATCGTGATGACATGATTGCTGGTGCACGTGTTGAAGTGGCTCCTTACAAGAGAGACCCGGCAGATTTTATTTTATGGAAGCCTTCCACGCCAGAACAGCCTTCATGGGAGAGTCCATGGGGTGCCGGTCGACCCGGTTGGCACATAGAGTGCTCTGCCATGATCGAAAAGCATCTTGGCAAAACCATCGATATTCATGGAGGTGGACAAGATTTAATATTTCCTCATCATGAAAACGAAATCGCACAAAGCACTTGCTCACATGGAGGCGAGGAGTTTTGTCATTATTGGATACACAATGGTTTTGTGAATGTGAATCATGAGAAAATGTCGAAGTCGATTGGCAACGTATTGTTGGTGCATGATCTACTTGCAGAAGCTCCCGGGGAGGCAGTGCGTTACGCATTGCTGAGCTCACATTACAGGAGCCCATTAGATTGGACAGATGATTTGTTAACTTCTGCCAAGAGTAGTCTGGACAGATTGTATGGGACATTAGAACAATTAGAAAACATTCAGTCCGTAACATGTGAAGCAAGTCTGACACATGCTTTCAAACAGGCCTTGAGTGATGATTTGAATACCCCGCTGGCCATGAGCGAACTGCATAGCCTCGCCAAGCAAGCGAATATTAGTCAAGATCCTCATCAGCAGGCACAATTAAAAGCTGGCTTGTTAGAATGTGGCAACTTAATCGGCTTATTACAACAGTCACCCAGCGATTGGTTCGGTATGGATGGTGAAGAGGCTGAGCATGCCAACATAGATCAATTGATAGAGCGACGTAATCAAGCTCGAGCAGATAAAGATTTTGTGACTGCTGATGACATTCGTGATCAGTTAGCGGCTATGAATATTGAAATATTAGATGGTGCTGAAGGAACACGTTGGCGCAAAAAATAAACGGTTTTATCTAGCTTGTGAGAGGGTAAAAAACTTTTCCATTAATTTAGAGAGTAGTTTTTCGGTGTTGAAACATCAGCATTGAAATTGTTTGATTTAGTTCAAGATAGCTGGACACTTGATGCTGGGGATCACAAAAAACATCTCTGCTCGGCATTGCGCTTGGATTTTCACCGGTCTTGTCGCTTTGTCACGAGTGATTCTATGACTGCATTATCCCACTGATGTCTTCGCTGGTGCGTTGTTAGGTAGCACTTTGTCATTACTTAGTCTCATTCTATTTACGTGATATATCATGCCACCACGGTGATTGGTGGATTGATTGTGAGAGCTTCTGGAAAGATTTTTTGTGACGGTGTTAGATTAATTTCATGCGAGTGACATAGATCAACGATCCAAAGTCTTATCTACATCTATAAGATAAGCGAAATTTTTTAATCAATGTAATCAGCCTGTAATAAATCAATCATATTATACAAAAACACTGTTATGCACTGTGCGTGTGTGACTTTTATTACTGTTTAAAAAATAATCTGGGGACGATTATGAAACTTAAAGCTAAACACGTGTTGGTGTTTGCTGTGATGGCGTCGTTAATGACGCCATCATTTGCAAGTAATGATGCAATGATAGATCTATTAAAGGTGCTTCGTGATAATGGAACGATCAGTGAAGACGCTTATAGTGTGCTGGCGAATTCTGTGAAAGCCGATGAGGAAAAAACTCAGGCAAGTCAAAATGAAACTAAAGACAGCCTTATCGCGGAAATTGCAGCCGCTACAGAAAAAACCAAGTGGGCTGAGAAGATAAAACTCAAAGGCGATTTGCGTCTACGCCGTCAATACTCTGACTACAAGGACGATGATGCTGCTGACCCAGAATCACGGGTGCGTTATCGCTATAGATTTCGTCTTGGCGCAACGGGTCAGGTAAATGATCAACTCAAAGTGGGCGCGGGTTTTGCCAGTGGTGGTGATGATCCAAGATCGACTAATGAAACGCTTGATGACACTTTTGAAACTAAGGACATTCGTCTGGATTATGCGTTTGTAGAATACTCTCCAGTGGATTATGCATCGATTGTGGCAGGTAAATTTAAGCGCAAAGATTACTTATGGGCACCCACTGACTTGCTTTGGGATGGCGATATCAATCCAGAGGGTATGTCAGTTAAGTTTAAAAATAAATCCTCTGCAGGTGAAACTTATCTGAGTGGTGGTGTATGGATCTTAGATGAATACATCGACACTAAGGACGATCCTATGATGAGTTATGCTCAGCTAGGCCATAAATTCCAGTCAGGCAATATGTTTGGTAATGTCGCGGGTACACTCTACCGCTTCAAAGACATTGAAGGAGGACCTGCTCTTGATCATGCCTCTGGAACAAACACGCTAGCCGCCGGCAACTATGTGAATGATTACGACTCACTGGGCTTGTCTGCTGAGTTGGGAACCACCGCTTTTGCTGGGAAAATGTTCGCAGTGTTTGGTGATTATATCAAAAACTCAGATGGCGATGATGACAAAGGTTATGCGGTCGGATTTAAGTTTGGTGACAAAAAAGTCAAAGATCGTAATCAGTGGCAATTCAAGTATATCTATGCTGATCTTGAACGAGATGCATGGTTAGATGCTTTCCCAGGTTCAGATCGTTTTGGTGGGCTAACGGGCGTCAAAGGCAATGAGTTTGTGTTTAATTATGGTTTACACAAAAACGTTGTATTTGGAGTTGACTACTATGATACTGAGCAAGACATTAGTGGATTTGCCGATGATAATGACAAAGAGAAAGTCTTGCAAACAGACTTGATTTTCAAGTTCTAACTCTAAAATAAAACGCATGTTCGCATGCGCTAATAAGAGTTTTTTAGGGCAGTCTTGACTGCCCTTTTTTGTGTCAGTTTAGTATCTTGAGAATTAATCTCAGTTTGGGTCATACTAAGTCAGATTAGATTGGGCTCAGCTAACTGCTAGCAGCAGTCATTCTGCCAGGACTATTAAATGAAAAAACATCGTATTTTGATTGTTGAAGATGAAAAAGCCATTCGAGATATGGTGGTATTTGCCATTAATAATGATCGCTTTGAATTGATTGAAGCGGAGAATGGTCAGCAAGCAAACAAGTGTATTAATGATCAAAAGCCTCATCTGATACTCATGGACTGGATGTTGCCAGATGTGAGTGGCGTAGAATTGGTGCGTAGAATTAAGCGTGATGAAATCACTCGTGAAATACCCATACTTATGCTAACTGCTAAAACTCAAGAACATAATAAAGTAGAGGGTCTGGATGCAGGAGCAGATGATTACATTACTAAACCCTTCTCAGTCAAAGAATTATCTGCACGCATTCGTGCCATGTTGCGGCGCGTAGATATTAAGCATCAAGACAACAAAATTATCTATGGTGATTTGATATTAGATTTGGATGCTCACCACTTGGTGATCAAGCAACAAGTGGTAGAAATTGGCCCAACCGAGTTCCGTTTATTAGAGTTTTTTATGACGCATATAGATAAGGTTTACAGCCGGGCACAGTTGTTAGATTTTGTTTGGGGACGAAGTAAATTTGTGGAAGAGAGAACGGTAGATGTTCATATTTTACGTTTACGTAAATTATTAAAGCCTCATGGTTGCGATACCATGGTGCAAACGGTCAGAGGCTATGGTTACCGCTTCGTGAAAGACATAGCATGAACATTAGCTGGTTGAAATCTGAACTCAAAGTGCTTTTTGGGGCGCTATTGGTGGTGTTATTGATAGGGTTCATAACAGGCCTGTGGGGTTGGGTGAGTATTTTTATCTTGGTGTCGGTGATGGGTTGGTGGCTGTCCCAGATTTTGCAGTTATATCTGTGGTTGACCTCGGGTGCTTCCACACGGCACCCTCCTGATCTTTTTGGTTTGTGTCAAAATATTGTCGATCAGATATGCGCCATTAAAAAGAGTAATTTTATACAGCAAAAACAAGCTGAGGAATTGATTAATCGCTTTGAAGCGGCCACCGCGGCGATGCCAGATGCGATGTTGATCGTGGATGATGAGTACAATCTTGAATGGGCTAATGACGTCAGTACGCGCGTATTAGGCATCGATGTTGAGAGAGATAAAGGTAATAAAGTCAGTAATATTGTGCGTGACCCTAAAATCATTCGATATCTGAATCATGGGGATTTTACTCACCCGTTGGAATTTCAATCATCGCGAAGTGAACAAAATGATTTGGTCATGAGAGTGATTCCTTATGGTAAGGGGCATAATTTATTCTATGTGCAGGACCATCTGGAAGTATTGAGATTGCAACAGGTACGAGAAGATTTTATCGCCAATGCTTCACATGAGCTACGCACGCCTCTAACAGCGGTCTTGGGTTACTTGGAGGCCCTAAGTATTAGAGAGACTGCCGGTACCGCCACCACTGATGTCATCAACACGGCACTTCAACAAGCTTTGCGTATGAAACGGTTGGTTGAGGATTTGTTGTCGTTATCAAGATTGGAGAGCCTACCGCTGAATCAAAGCAAAGAGGAAACCATCGATTTAGCTCAACTGGTGGATGAATGTGTGCAAATAGTCGCAGATTCAAAAATGTTGCATCAGCAGCAATTTAAAAACAATCTCCCTAGGCCTTGTCTGTGTATTGGAGATTCCTCTGAGCTATGTAGCGCGATTCAAAATACCATCGAAAATGCGATCAAATATTCCTCCGCTGATGCGAGTGTTACTTTTGACTGGGAGGTCCATAAGAACAAGGGCGCAAGTCTATATGTGCGTGATCAGGGTGAGGGAATAGATGAACAACATTTAATGCGTCTCACGGAAAGGTTCTATCGCGTTGATGCTGGGCGATCACGAGATTTGGGAGGCACTGGATTAGGTTTGTCTATTGTAAAACATGTAATGGAACGCCATGGTGGACAGATATATATTCAAAGCGAGATTGGTGTCGGTACAACAGTCGAGTTGTCATTTCCTGCTGGCATGCACATTGACCCAGATAAGCTTGAGTAAGTTGATGTCATCACCCTGTAATATTAGTCCATTAACTTGATCTGAGTATTGGGACAAGAAGTTCTTGTTGATTGCTAATTGCCCAAATTAAGTCATCTTTGAATGGGAGATCTAAAAAGATTATGAATTACAGAAGCATGTTTATCGGTACACTCATGTTGGCCACATCGTCGGCTATTCTAGCTGAGGCCAGGGTAGATCCGGCATTACCTAACTATGAGGTTGCCAGTGGTGTGTCTGGTAACTTATCCAGTGTTGGTTCTGATACTTTGGCAAACCTAATGACACTATGGGCTGAAGAGTACAAGCGCTTCTATCCGAATGTGAATATTCAGATTCAAGCCGCAGGTTCATCTACAGCCCCCCCTGCATTGACGGAAGGCACGTCAAATTTAGGGCCTATGAGCCGCATGATGAAAGATAAAGAGTTGGCCTCTTTTGAGAAGCGTTTTGGTTATAAACCAACCGCACTGCCTGTGGCTATTGATGCGCTCGCAGTGTTTGCTCACAAAGACAACCCTATTCAAGGTTTATCTATCGATCAAGTTGACGCTATTTTCTCCAGCACACGTAAGTGTGGCTATTCAGGCACAGTGGACACATGGGGGGATTTGGGTTTGACGGGTCAGTGGGCACGTAAGGATATTCAGTTGTTTGGGCGTAATTCAGTGTCGGGTACTTATGGATATTTCAAGAAAAAAGCTCTATGTAAAGGCGACTATAAGTCATCGGTGAATGAGCAACCAGGTTCAGCCTCTGTGGTGCAATCCATCACCCAATCTTTGAATGGCATTGGTTACTCAGGCATCGGTTACACAACCACCGGTGTTCGAGCGCTACCCATCGCTAAGAAAGGCTCAACAGACTATGTCGAAGTTAACGCAGATACTGCAGTTGCCGGTAAATATCCATTGGCGCGATTCCTGTATGTCTACGTTAACAAACATCCTAATAAGCCACTTTCTCCATTAGAGGGTGAATTTGTTAAATTGGTGCTTTCATCGCAGGGTCAGATGGTGGTCGTGAAAGATGGTTATATTCCATTACCTTCCAGTGTGGCTAAGAAAACCCTCGAATCATTGGGGTTGTAATTGCTGAAACTATTGCTAAATGTACTCGCGCCCTGTGATGAGAGTTACTGGGCTTTTTTTATATTGTGCATAAAAACTCTATAGTCTGAGCGCAAACTCTGTATCATATGCCCATAAATAATAAGCACTAATACGTCATCAGCATTATTACCGTAAAAAAACAACAATAAACGCATCTAGTCAAGATGAATAAAGTCGATAATACATGGAAAATTCGTAACTTCTTGGATGTGCTCGCACGTCGTATTGTTCAGGTGGGTGGTATTGGTGTCATTATTGCGATTACGCTAATTTTCATCTTTTTGTTAAGTGTAGTACTACCACTGTTTGAGCGCCCGGTAGTGGAATTTAGCAGTCGTTATCAGGCGCCAGGAGATGACCAAAAAACTTTATACCTAGCTATAGAAGAGCAGGCGGAAATTGGTCTGCGATTAACTGATAGTGGGCAGGTTTTTTTCTTCGATATTGTTGACGGCGAAGTTATCAAGCAGGTGTCTTTACCCATAGCAGCAGATAATCCGATTCGTTCTTTTCAAGTGGTCAATGAAATGCAACGCGCGTTAGCGGTGGGTTTGGCCTCTGGTGAGATATTGATTTTCGATCATCAGTATCGGCTCGAATTCACAGAGAATGAAAGGATTATTCATCCCTCGATCAATTTCCCCTATGGGGAGCAATCTTATGCAATCACTTCCGGGCCAATTAAGGACTTTGCAGTGGGTGATAACGAAGAATCACTCTCTGTCATCGCTCTGACCGATGAAGATCAGGGGTTGTATAAATCGTTTGATAAGGAAGTCTCGTTTATATCTGATAATGCAACACTTGCGGAAAATCCTAGCGTGCCCTTGGGTCAGTTAACGAACACCCTGGCTTTGTTAATCGATCCAGAGCAAGAATGGGCGTATGCATTGACACACAGTGGCCAGTTATCTGTCTATGATGTGCGAGATCGAGATTCTCCACAATTAGTTGAGCAGGTGGCAGTGACGCAAGCCCCGGTTGCTCCTACGGTGATGAAATTTCTGACCGGTGGAGTGTCGTTGTTAATAGGAGATAGCTCAGGGCATTTATCTCAATGGTTTCAAGTTAGAAGTGAGGGGGCATTACCCTTCAGGTTGCAAAAGATTCGTACGAATAAAATTGATGATGCCCCTGTTTCTAGTATTGCAGCAGAGTTACTTCGAAAAGGTATAATTGCTGGCAGTCAATCGGGTAAGATTAAATTACTTTACACTACCAGTGAACGTGATTTATTAACCATCTCAGCTGACACTGAGGTGATTCAGCGTATTGCAACTGCACCGCGCGCTAATGTATTCATTTCTGAGGGTGATGATAATAATCTTCAAGTCTGGAACATTGATAATCAACATCCAGAATCTTCCATGTCGGCTCTATGGGGAAAAATTTGGTATGAAGATTATGTGAAACCAGATTATATTTGGCAGTCATCTTCAGCCAGCAGTGACTTTGAGTCAAAATTCAGTTTAATGCCACTCACTTTTGGCACCCTCAAAGCGGCTTTTTATGCCATGTTATTTGCCATGCCACTGGCAATTTTCGGAGCGATTTTCACCGCATACTTTATGGCGCCATCAATGCGTTCAGTGGTGAAGCCTACCATTGAGATCATGGAAGCTTTGCCAACTGTTATTTTGGGCTTTTTGGCGGGCCTATGGTTGGCACCATTTGTTGAAACGCATTTGCCAGGCATTTTTAGTGTGCTCCTCTTAATGCCGATAGGTATCGTGCTATTGTCATTAATATGGTGGCGGCTTCCTCCAAATTATAAGTTACTCGTTCCAGAGGGCTGGCAAGCGGCTATGTTAATTGTGCCGATCATTCTCATTACATGGCTCTGCATGAAAGTGTCGCCACTGGTTGAGCTATGGTTGTTTGAGGGCAACGTGCGAATCTGGATGAGTGAAACACTCGGCATTGGTTTTGATCAACGTAATGCATTAATTATTGGTATTGCTATGGGTTTTGCGGTAATACCGACGATTTTTTCTATAGCAGAAGATGCCATTTTTAGCGTGCCTAAACATTTAACATCTGGTTCCTTAGCATTGGGCGCCACCTCATGGCAAACATTGGTTAGAGTGGTTTTACTGTCTGCAAGTCCTGGTATCTTTTCTGCTGTTATGATTGGTTTTGGACGAGCAGTGGGTGAGACCATGATCGTATTAATGGCTACCGGAAATACACCAGTGATGGATTTCAGCGTGTTCCAAGGGATGAGAACTTTATCTGCTAATGTGGCAGTTGAGTTGCCTGAATCTGAGGTTGATAGCACACACTATAGAATTTTGTTCTTGGCTGCATTTGTCTTATTTATCTTTACTTTTTTCTTTAATACCGTAGCAGAAATAGTGCGCCAAAGATTGCGTCGAAAATATAGTAGCTTATAGATTATGAGTGAGAGAAATACACAACAGAAATTTTTCCAAAGTGGCACTCCATGGATATGGCTGAATGCGGCGGCGGTTTCCATTAGCATCATTATGGTGATGGGTCTTTTATTGCTCATTGCTGTAAGTGGTTTAGGACATTTTTGGCCTAAAACTATTTGGGAAATAGAGTATCAAGATCAAAATGCACAAGTGGTTTTACTCGGTGAGCGTGCTAGGACAAAAACAGTCTCTGTTAAACAGTTAGCAGATGCAGGCATTCAGATTGATGGTGATGATGAGTTTATTGAACGCACATTGCTTAAGACAGGTAACCGTGATGTATATGGCTTTGATTTCAAATTAATCGTTGGTCCGAATGAGCTGAAACAGTCCAAGCCCACAGAGGCGATTGTATTTGAGCGTACCGAATGGGGAAATTTTTATGGTTTCATCAAATCTATTCAAGAATATGATCAGACCATTGAACTTACTCAAGCCAATGCAGATTCGCAATCACAAGATCTGTGGTTTGAGTTACAACAGCGTATTGTGCGTGTACAAGAACTGCGTGAGCGTATTCATAAGATTGAGAAAAATGAGATAGGTGCAGTCAACTATCGCATGGAAAAATTGCGTTTGCGTGAACGCAAAGCTGAATTAGACAATCGCTTAGATAGGCAAATGCAAGAGAAACTTGCAGCAGATAAGAGTTTGCTAGATGAAGAGTATGCCAAACTAAAATCTGAGCTAGATACGATTTACGAAGAAATCCGCCGCGATAGTGTGATTATGTCGGTCATGAATGGACGGGATGTAACAATCAACCTGTCGGAAATTATTAAAGCCACGCGTCCAAATAGTATGAATGTGTTCCAGAAACTGATTACCTATCTGGTCAATATCAAAGATTTTGTTTCTGAAGATCCCCGCGAAGCTAACACAGAAGGTGGTATCTTTCCTGCAATTTTCGGCACTGTCATGATGGTGTTACTGATGGCTATCATTGTGACACCTTTCGGAGTGATTGCGGCCATCTACTTGCGCGAGTATGCCAAGCAAGGATTTGTTACACGCTTGGTGCGCATTTCAGTGAATAATTTAGCTGGTGTGCCGTCGATAGTATATGGCGTATTTGGTTTAGGTTTCTTTATATATTTTCTTGGCGGACACATCGATCAATTGTTTTATCCAGAGGCCTTGCCAGCCCCAACATACGGCTCAGGTGGTTTATTATGGGCGTCACTGACACTGGCGCTATTGACAGTGCCTGTTGTAATCGTCGCTACTGAAGAAGGGTTGGCAAGAATTCCACGCTCAATCAGAGAAGGGTCATTAGCGTTAGGTGCCACTAAGGCAGAAACTCTATGGCGTACCATCATACCGATGGCCAGTCCTGCTATGATGACAGGTTTAATATTAGCTGTGGCGCGGGCTGCTGGAGAGGTGGCGCCTTTGATGTTAGTAGGTGCAGTTAAGTTGGCACCTTCTTTGCCGGTTGATATGAATGCGCCATTTATACATTTAGAGCGAAAGTTTATGCATTTAGGCTTTCATATATATGACGTGGGTTTCCAAAGCCCTAACGTTGAAGCGGCACAACCTTTAGTCTATGCCACTGCGCTAATTTTAGTTGCTGTAATTATTGTTTTAAATATTAGTGCGATTTATATTCGAAATCATTTGCGTGAAAAATATAAAACCATGGAGCAATAATTGATGCCAACTATAAACAATAGATTTCAAGTGTCATATAGATGGCAATTCCAAATACTAGATCAACAGGATGAGATGAGGATCGAATGAGCGTTACAAATACTCTAGGGGACAAAAAAGTTTGTCTTGAATGCAAAGATTTTTCGCTTTTTTATGGCGAAAAACAAGCTTTATTCGATATCAATTTACAAATCCCTAGCAATCGGGTGACAGCCTTTATCGGGCCCAGTGGTTGTGGCAAGTCAACATTATTGCGCTGCATGAATCGGATGAATGATCTCATTGATGATGTGCAATTAAAAGGAAAGATGTTGTTGAATGGAGAGGATATCAATGACATAAAAGTTAATGTGACAGATTTGCGTCGCCAAGTGGGCATGGTGTTCCAAAAACCTAATCCATTTCCTAAATCAATTTTTGAAAATGTGGCTTACGGTCTCAGATTGCAAGGCTTAAATAACAAAACTGAGTTGCAAGATCGAGTGGAGGCTTCACTCAAGAGTGCAGCATTATGGGAAGAGGTTGGAGGGCGTTTGCAAGATAATGCTTTCGAGTTATCCGGTGGGCAACAGCAACGACTCGTCATAGCTCGCGCGATAGCGATACAGCCTGAAGTATTATTATTAGATGAACCGGCATCTGCATTAGATCCGATTTCTACCTTGAAAATTGAAGAATTGATTTTTGATCTTAAATCACAATACACAGTGGTCATCGTCACTCATAATATGCAACAAGCGGCACGTGTATCGGATTACACCGCATTTTTGTATTTAGGTGAGCTGATAGAGTTTAGTGCTACTGATAAAATTTTCACCAATCCAAAAGAGAAAAAAACCGAGGATTACATTACCGGCCGTTATGGTTAGTTTTTGATCGCGACGTTTAGTTGTAATTAATTTAATGAGTGCTACCTAAGGATTAGCTATGTCAAATGATAAAACTGGACAACATATACTTCGACAGTTCGATGATGATCTAGAATCGATTCGCAGTCAGGTCATGAGTATGGGTGGGTTGGTTGAGAAACAACTGGAGAACAGTTTGACTGCGTTATTTAATGGTGACAGTCAGTTAGCCGAGCAGGTTGCAATGAATGATTATCAGATTAATGCGATGGAAATTGCTATTGATGAAGAATGTAATCAGATTATCGCACTCAGACAACCTACAGCTAATGATTTACGCTTGGTCATGTCCATTTTTAAAACCATTTCAGATCTTGAGCGTATTGGTGACGAAGCAGAAAAAATTGGTAAGAATGCTATTGATCTTGCCACTGAAGATTGCAGTCAAAGTTATTATGCACATCTCAAGCATTTAGGTGATATGGTAAAAGTGATGTTACGCTCATCCTTAGATGCTTTCGCACGCATGGACGTAGCCAGCGCATATGAGACGGCAGCTTCAGACAAAAACATTAATCATCAGTACGAGTTGATCATGCTCAATATGATTAATGCAATCAATGATAATCGTGCCATGGTTGAGCTGTGTTTAAGACTTATTTGGATATCACGGGCACTGGAGCGAGTCGGCGATCATGCCAAGAATATTTGCGAATATGTGATATTCACTGTGGAGGGTAAAGATATTCGGCATGCTAGCTTCCAACAGGCAATCGACGATTTTAAGTAATCTAAAGTTTTCAGTCAGTGTCTCTTGAGGAGAAAGAAATAGAATAGTTTCAGATGCCCAATCATTCTAAATAATTAGAAATCATACATAATTGATGAGAATCTTTAAGTGGTTTTCTAGACAGTTCAATGAGTCCTGGATACATTCTAGGCAAATAAAAAGCACTGCTAAGCAGTGCTTTTTTAATATCGTAACTTGTAAGTCTTAAGTAACTTTTCAGTTACTCATCGGACTGATTATTTAGACAAATACGAATGCCATAACCAGTGCAATAACCACGATTACAACACCTACGAGTAGTGCAGAAGCATCATAGTTCATGTTTGGTCTCCAGGATAATTTTAATTAGTATAATAAAGTGCAGATTATATTGGCTAACTCTCACACACACAACACATAGATGTAACGTCGTGAAATGTGTGTTTTGACTTGATAGAGAAATATTTATGAAATCATCGAGATTTTTGATCATTAGCATTTGCTTATCATGTGTTCAAGTATTGTTGAGCTGCAAAACCTTGGATCCCTATACGGGTGAGTCAAAAGTGAATAAAACCACCAAGGGAGCCGCAATCGGTGCAGCAGCAGGGGCTGTGATTGGTGTATTGAGTGGTGATGGTGGCAGAGAACGGCGTAGGAATGCATTGATTGGAGCTGGACTGGGTGCGCTGACGGGTGGGGCCGTGGGTTATTACATGGATCGTCAAGAAGCTGAATTGCGCCAACAGTTGGCTGGCAGTGGCGTCAGTGTGATACGTCAAGACGATCAAGTGATTTTAAACATGCCTGGTAACGTGACATTTGATGTCGGTAGTGCTGATATTAGTGCGGGCTTCTTCAGAGTGCTTAATTCAGTCACTTTAGTTGTTCAAGAATATGATAAAACTTTGATTGAGGTGGTCGGGCATTCTGATAGCACAGGTCGTGCTGATTATAATCAAGCCTTGTCTGAGCAACGCGCACATAGTGTGTCCGAGTACTTTATCAGTCAGGGGGTGTTACCACAGCGATTAGGTGCTTATGGCTACGGTGAAAACCACCCGATAGCCGACAATAGCAGTCCAAGTGGACGCGCTTTGAATCGACGTGTAGAGATTGTGCTCTTACCCATCACTCACTAATTTGGGGTAATACGAAGAGGTTGATTATTTGTGTAAGATAAGTGTCTTCGAATCAAAAAGTAATCATGTCAGAATCTAATTTATATATAGTTTCAGCTCCCTCCGGTGCGGGTAAAACTTCTATGCTTGCACAGGTTAGAGCACAGCTGGAGAATGTTAGTGTGGCCATTTCACACACCACACGTGCACCTCGTGAGGGAGAATCAGATGGAATTCACTATCATTTTGTATCAGAACAAATATTTTTAGAAATGGTTGAGAATCAAGCCTTTGTAGAACATGCATGTGTGTTCGATAATTATTATGGCACTTCGAAAGCTGCTATCGAGTCTTTATTAGAGGCGAAACAGCAGGTAGTGTTAGAAATTGATTGGCAAGGAGCCAGACAAGTGCGGGCAATTTATCCGCAGGCTAAATCGATATTTATCTTGCCGCCAAGCATTGAGATTCTTGAGCAAAGATTGCAGGAGCGCGGTCAGGATAGTGCTGAGGTGATTGCTGACAGAATGCAGCAGGCACGAGAAGAAGTGAGCCATTATGATGAATATGACTACTTGCTCATCAATGATGATCTCGATTTAGCTCTGGAGCGAATGTTGAAACTGTTTACTCATCCGCAAGACTATGCTGCGCCAGATGTGAAGCAATTGGCTGACATGCTTAGCTAAACATCAGTGAGAGGTATTTACCTGTGTTTGGACATGTCGATAAGTCACGTTAACGGGTAATGCTTATTGGGTGTAGTCGATGGCAAGAAAATGGACTACACTTATCTAGTATAGTGAATAGATTAAATTTTTTACAATAAGTTTGGAGATTGAAAGTGGCACGTGTAACCGTAGAAGATTGTTTGGAAAAAATTGATAACCGCTTCAGATTGATTATGGTCGCGAGCAAGCGTGCACGTCATATAGCCATGGGTACAGACCCTTTAGTTGAATGGGAAAATGACAAGCCCACGGTAGTTGCTTTGCGTGAAATTGCTGAATCCTTGGTGACAGAGGATTATCTAAAAGAAGATATCATGCAAAAAGAGTCGGAAGAGTTGCTTTCTGAGGAGATCGAAGAGGTCGATGCAGTGGCGGCGGCTTTGCGAGCTGAAATTGGCCGTGAATTGAATCAAGTTGAAAGCGAGCCTACAACTCCAAAATTAGATGTAGCCAGCAGCAGCGATGAAGCTGGAGCACAAGAGCAGTAATCTGCATTTGCGAGTCGCCTAAATATGGCGAAGGCAAATAATATCACCCAAGATGTTGTCTTAAATACGGGAAAATCTACACGTTTCCTAGTCAGTGAATTGTGTGAATTATTAGATACTTACCTCGAGCCGTCTGAGGTCAGAGATATCTATCATGCTTATTTATTTAGTGCTGAAGCACACGATGGCCAAGAGCGCCTCACCGGCGAGCCGTACATTTACCATCCCTTAGCAGTGGCTAAAATCATGGCCGACATGCATCTTGATGATCAAAGCATCATGGCGGCAATCCTGCATGATGTGATTGAGGACACACCTACAGCAAAAGAACAAATTCATGAACAATTTGGTCACGAGGTGGCTGAGTTAGTGGATGGTGTCAGTAAGCTAACTGACTTAACGTTCTCTTCGAAAAAAGAAGCTCAAGCTGAAAATTTTCGCAAAATGATGTTGGCTATGGTGCAAGATATACGCATTATCTTAATCAAATTAGCAGATCGTTTACACAACTTACGTACCATTGGTGTAATGCGACGAGATAAGCAGCGTCGTATTGCACAAGAAACCATGGATATTTATGTGCCGATAGCGCAGCGTTTAGGTATGCATAAAATGCGTCTTGAACTAGAAGTGTTATGTTTCAAAGCCATTCATCCTTTTCGTTATTCAGTGCTAGAAAAAGTTGTTGGAAAAAATCGGCGCAATCGTAAAGAAGTGATGAGAAACGTAGAGACATTAATTTGTGCACAGTTAGAAAGTGCAAAAATTGAGAGCCGTATTTTTGGGCGAGAAAAAAATCTCTATAGCATTTATAAGAAAATGCAGGCTAAGAAAATCTCATTTTCAGAAGTGCATGATATATTCGCAATTCGTATAATTGTAGACAATGTGGATCTATGTTATCGCGTGCTTGGCTTGGTACATAATTTATATAAACCCGTGCCAGGACGTTTTAAAGATTATATTGCTATTCCGAAAAAAAATGGATACCAGTCTCTGCACACAATTTTGTTTGGGCCTAAGGGCATTGTAGTTGAAGTACAAATTCGTACCGAAGAAATGGACTTGATTGCTGAATCTGGAATTGCCGCACATTGGATTTATAAGAATCAGAATAATCGTAATTCCTTATTGCCAGCCAACGAGACCACCCATAAATGGTTAAGTGATATTGAAGAAATTCAAGATAATGCTACCAGCTCTATTGATTTTCTTGAAAGTGTCAAAGTCGACTTATTTCCAGATGAGATTTATGTTTTTAGTCCAGCAGGAGACATTATTGTATTGCCACGTGGCTCATCGGCTGTTGATTTTGCTTACGCTGTGCATTCAGATTTAGGGAATACATGTTTTGCGGTTAAAGTTGACCGACGCATATCGCCTTTGAGTATCAAATTGGAGAGCGGTCAGACTGTGGAGGTAATGGTCAATCCAAGTGCACGTCCTAAACCGAGTTGGCTAAATTTCGTGGTTACGAATAAAGCGAGAACCAATATTCGTTATTATTTAAAACATTTGCAATCAGAAGAAGCTATAGATTTGGGTGAACGATTGTTTGAAAATGCGTTAGCGCGTTATCAGAAATTACCCGAAGATTTGACCAAAGCAGACTATAACAATGTTCTCAAAGTTGCCAATGTAAAGTCTCTCAAGAGCTTATATGCAGCGATTGGACTAGGTGAACAACTGGCAGAATTATTGATAAGAAATATATCCAGTATTCATCAAGAACAAGTAAAGAGTGAGCTGATTAATCGAGATATTCCGTTATCGATTCAAGGTACAGAAGGCGTAGTAGTCAATTATGGTAAGTGTTGTCATCCAATACCCGGTGATCCTATTATTGGCCTAATGACAAAAGGTAAGGGCTTAGTCATACATCGGGAAATATGCAAGAATTTTGATAGAAAGAATATTTTTAAAGACAAGGCTATCACAGTTTCTTGGTCTAGCGATCATTCCAAAGATTTTGTTGTAGAAGTTAGGGTTCAAACGGTTAATCAACGTGGTGTATTGGCTACCTTGGCGGCTAAAATTGCCAATGAAGAATCTAATATCGAACACCTTGAGGTGGAAGACTTAGACGATACAAGCACCACTATTACCTTTTTATTGAGTGTAAAAGACAGAATTCATTTGGCGAGGATATTGCGAGTACTACGTAATAGTCAGCATGTATTCAAAGTGACGCGCATGCGAAATTAAATTTTATTAAGGAAAAGACACATGGAAAAAATTATCATTTCTACCGATCAGGCTCCGCAAGCAATTGGTACATACTCGCAAGCAGTACAAATAGGCACTACGGTGTATTGTTCGGGTCAAATACCATTGATACCAGCAACTATGGAAATGGTTGACGGTGACATAGAACAACAAATCATCCAAGTATTTGATAATTTATCTGCTGTTGCTCAAGCTGCGGGTGGTTCTCTTGAAAATGTAGTGAAAATTAATATTTTTCTAACCGACCTTGTTCATTTTGCTAAAGTAAATGAAATTATGATGAGATATTTTAATGCCCCTTATCCAGCACGTGCAGCTATTGGTGTGGCCTCACTTCCAAAAGACGCTTTGGTCGAAATGGATGCTGTGTTAGAGCTGTAGCTAGTGTTAGAAATAGACTTGAATAACTATGAGTGATCTGAATGATTTGCCGACCATGACGGCAAAAACTTTGGATAATTTAAGTGCCATCAATATTAAGTCTGTTAGTGATCTATTATTTCATCTGCCGATTCGTTATGTTGATAAAACACGCATAACAGCAATTGCTGATATCAACGGTGTTCATGATGTGCAGATCGTAGGCCAAGTTTACAATGCCAAAGTGGTGTTTGGACGACGACGAATGATGACAGCTACTGTGTATGATCAAAGTGGTGAAATAAATCTGCGTTTTTTTCATTTCAGTCAAAGTCAATTAAGGGGCTTGTCTGATGGCTCACGTATTATCTGTTTCGGTGAGGCCCGTCGTGTGGGTCGAAAAATGGAGATGATTCATCCGCAATATCGATTGTTAGATGAAGATGAAAATGTTCAATTAGCAGATCGCCTTGAACCTGTTTATGCGAGTACTAAAGGACTGCAGCAAAGAAGATTGCATAGTTTGATAGAGAAGGCTTTTATCTGGGCAGACAAAAACAATACAGTTTATGAGAGTACTTTGTACGACTGGCCAGAATTATCTATGCAAGCAGGCAATATACTGGAGACATTGCGCAATATTCATCGTCCCTATCCAGATACGGATAAACTAGCATTGATAAATAAGCAAACCTCAGGCCAACAATACTTAGTTTTTGAAGAGTTATTAGCTCATCACTTGAGTATGATGCAAGTGCGTTTGGTGAGTAACAAAAAAAAATCCATACCACTAAAATCCACAGGTAAGCTGACTGATCCGTTTTTACAACAGCTACCGTTTAAATTCACACAAGCTCAATCTCGAGTATTGACGGAAATATCAAAGGATATGAGCCTATCACATCCGATGATGCGTTTAGTGCAAGGTGATGTTGGTAGCGGTAAAACGGTAGTAGGTTTGATGGCATGTTTGATAGCGGTTGAAAACAATTGTCAGGCGGCTTTCATGGCGCCAACAGAAATATTGGCTGAACAACATTTCAGATTTTTTTCAGAACAATTAATACCACTTGGCGTACAAGTGGCATGGTTGAGTTCCTCATTACCCTCTAAGAAGAAGCGTGAGATGTTAGCGCTTATTTCAAGTGGTACAGCGGCAATTGCAGTGGGCACACATGCATTGTTTCAGCAAGGTGTAGAGTTTCATAATTTAGCGCTCAGTATTACAGATGAGCAACATCGCTTTGGCGTGCAGCAACGTCTAGATTTGACTCGCAAGGGAGGAGGGGAAGAAATATATACTCATCAATTAACTATGACCGCAACACCAATCCCTCGGACACTGGCGATGGCCAGCTATGCGGATCTG